>LNEH01000170.1 GCA_001464505.1 Verrucomicrobia bacterium Ga0077533 | reverse complement strand
CCGGGCGCTGGTCTCTGTCGGATTGGATTGTTTCATCACCAACAACTTCAGCAGGAATCGCGCCCGGTCTTCACCTCCCGTGTGAAATATCCGGGTTAGTGGTCCATCCTTCCGGCACTGGTGGGGCCGCTCAGGTCTTTACCACTGGAAACAGCGAGCAATCAGATTTTAACTCGCCCCGTCTGGGCCAACTGTCTGGCTCGCAGTGATGCCGGCCTCCCCCACCGACCGCGAAGAACTTGCCAACAGCCTGACGCACGGGACGGGGGCGGGACTGAGCGTGGCGGGACTGGTGTTGCTGGTTATCAAGTCCGCGCATCACGGCGATGCCTGGCAGGTCGTGAGCACGGCCATTTTCGGCGCCTCACTCGTGCTGCTCTATACGGCCTCGACGCTTTACCACAGTCTGCGCGGCGAGCGGCTCAAGCAGGTGCTGCAGAAATTCGACCACGCCGCCATCTTCCTGCTGATTGCGGGCACCTACACGCCGTTCGTGCTCGTCACGCTGCGCGGCCCCTGGGGCTGGAGCCTGTTCGGGGTGGTGTGGGGTCTGGCCGTGGCCGGCGTGACGCTCAAGTTCTGGCTGGCCGGCCGCTTCCGGCTGATCTCCACGCTCATTTACCTCGCGATGGGCTGGCTGGTCATGGTGGCGATCAAGCCGCTGGTCGCGGCGTTGCCGGCGGGCGGCCTGCAACTGCTAATCGCCGGCGGCCTGTGCTACACGGGCGGCGCGGTCTTCTATCTCTGGAAACGCCTGCCGTATCACCACGCCATCTGGCACCTGTGGGTGCTCGGCGGGTCGGCGTGCCACTGGGCCGCGGTTTATCTATATGTGGTGTCTGCCGGCGGCGTTCCGGCCGATTGAAAGGGGTAGATGCTCCCGAGACCGAGGAGGCCGGTGAGTTCGTCGAGGGCGCGCCGGGTCTCTTCCAGCAGCTGCGGGTCGGCGAGATCGGCGTGGGTGAGCCGGTCGCGGTAGTGCTTTCTGACCCAGGCGGTCAACCGGGCGTGGCTGCGGTTGGTGAGGATGACGCCGGGGGGGAGGGCGGCCAGCTCCGCGTCGTTGAGCACGACGCGGAGGCGCAGGCAGGCGGGACCGCCGCCATTGCGCATGGATTGCTTGAGATCGAAAAAGTGAACCTGCCGGACAGGGGAGTCGCCGCGGTCGACCAGGGCGCGGAGGTAGTCGCGCACCCGCGGGGTCTCCACACAGTCGCTGGGGGCGATGAGCGCCATCTCGCCGGGAGCCACAGTCACGAGCTGGCTGTTGAACAGATAGGAGCGCACCGCGTCCTTCAGCGGCACCTGCCGGGCGGGGACGCGGAGAGCGAAGAATTCGTCGCCGGGGTTCAGTTTTGCAAAGCGCCGTCGCAGGTCGGTGACGACCGCCTCCGGGTGGACGAAGGCCTGCTCGTGGTAGAAAAGAACATTCTCGTTGCCCACCGAAATGACGTCGTTGTGGAAGACGCCGGCGTCGATGGCGGCGGGGGCCTGTTGGGCATGGCAGGTGTTGTCCTCGCCGAGTTCATGGAGGCGGGCGACGGCTTCGCTGGCCTCAAGGGACTGTCGCGAGGCAAATCTTTTTGTCCGAGCCATTGTCTGCGGTGCGTCGAGGGCACGGTGGCCGTGGACAAAGAAGTGCAGGCCGTAGTGTCCGTGGGTCGGGGCGAAGCGGGTGTGGTTGGCCGCGCCCTCGTCACCCATCGCCTGGCCGCCCCGCACGGGTTCGTGGATGACGAAGCGGGTGTCGTCGCGGAAGATGGCGCGGAGGGTGCGCGCCGTCTGGGGCGGCTCGATCGAGCGGTGAAACTTGGCCATGAGGTTGGCGGGAGTGAAATGGACCCGGCCATCGGCGGTGTCGGCGGAGGGGGCGACAGTGGCGGCGTTGGCCACCCACATATTGGAGGCGGAGGCGGAGGCGACGAGCAGCTTAGGCGCCTGCCTGGCCGCCGCGCGGAGGACTTCGGCGTCGGAGCCGGAGAAACCCAACGCGCGGAGCGTCTCGAGCGACGGGCGCTGGTGCGGCGGCAGCACGGCCTGTTGCAAGCCGAGATCCGCCAGGAACTTCATCTTGGCCAGACCTTGGAGGGCGGCTTCACGGGGATTCGAGGCCGCGCCGCCGTGGGTCATGGAGGCGACGTTGCCGTGGGAGAGGCCGGCGTAGTTGTGGGTCGGGCCGACCAGCCCGTCGAAATTGACCTCGGAGGTTTTCATGGAGACGTCAGAAGGAGAGTCCGGGGGGCAGCTGGGCCGGTAATTTGAGGGCGGGCGCCTCGATGGAGGCGACGGGGTAGGAACAGTAATCGGCGGCGAGGTAGGCGCTGGGGCGGTGATTGCCGCTGCGACCGACACCGCCGAAGGGGGCGCCGCTGCTGGCGCCGGTCAGCGGCTGGTTCCAGTTGATGAGGCCGGCGCGCACTTCGGCATGGAAGCGGGCATAGAGTGACGCGTCGTCGGAGATGAGACCGGCGGCGAGGCCGTAGGCGGTGCGATTGGCCTCCTGGATCGCGGCGTCGAAATCGGGCACCCGGATGAGTTGCAGCAGGGGACCGAACAGCTCCTCGTCGTCCCGGCCGGCCACGGCCGTGACGTCCAGCAAGCCGGGAGAGAGCAGGCCGGTGCCGGGGCGGAGATGTTTCATCCCGACCAGCACCCTGGCTCCACGGGAGACGAACTGCTGCTGGGCGTCGAGCAGACGCGCCGCAGCAGCGGCGGAGATGACCGGGCCCATGAACGGCTCGGGCCGGTCGGTGGCGGCGCCGACGCTGATGCGCTGGATGGTCCGGAGTCGGTGGCGGCGCCGACCCGCAGGGTGCCGAGCAGGCCGAGCAAACGGGAAATAAAAAGATCGCCCTCGGAACCCTGCGGCACGATGAGCCGGCGGGCGCAGGTGCAACGCTGGCCGGCGCTGAGGTAAGCGGATTGGACGGTGAGCAGCGCGGCCGCCGGTTGATCGGCGGCACGGTGCACGACGAGCGGATTGTTGCCGCCCATTTCAAGGGCAAGGATTTTTTCGGGTGTGCGGGCGTAGAGTTCGCTGAGGGCGAGGCCGGCCCGGGCGCTGCCAGTGAAGAAGAGGCCGTCGATTCCCGGGTGGGCGGCGAGGGTGGCGCCCGTGTCGCGGTTCCCCTGCGCGAGGGTGAGCACGCCCGCTGGGAGTCCGGCAGCGGCCCACACCCGGGTCGTGAGTTCAGCCACGGCGGGGGCGAATTCACTTGGCTTGAAGACCACGGTGTTGCCGGCGAGCAGGGCGGGCACGATGTGCCCGTTGGGCAGGTGACCGGGAAAATTGAAGGGACCGAGGACGGCCACGACGCCGTGCGGTTTGAACCGGGTGACACCAACGGTGTTGTTGAACTCCGCGCAACGCCGGGCGTGCGCCTCGATGGAGATGTCGATCTTGCCGGCCATCGACTGGACCTCGGTGAGCGCTTCCCAATGCGGTTTGCCCACCTCGCGGGAAATGGCCTGGGCCATCGCCTCCCGCTGGGTCGTGAGTTGCTGGGCAAAGGCGCGGAGCAGGGCCTCGCGTTCGGAGTGGGGGCGGCGCGACCAGGCGGGGAAAGCCGCCCGGGCGTGGGAGACCGCCTGACCGACGGCGGGCGCATCGGCGGCGGGGCCGGTCCAGACGGCTTCGCCGGTGGCGGGGTTGTGAGAGGAGAAGAGGTTCATCGTTCGTAGAATCGTTCTCGTTCTCTTAATCTTTCTCTTTCTCCAAGCGGCACGCCGCGCAAGCCGAGAGAAAGATGAAGAGAAAGAGGAAAGAGAATCATCGCAGCGGGGAAATCCAGATCTTGTCGCCGGGTGCGAGGTGGAGCGCGGCGGCGGTGTCCGGGGCGAGGGAGACGGTGTCGTCGGGATTTTCCCGGACCGCGCCGAGGGTGGCGCGAAAGTCGAGGTTGCTGTTCGCGAGCAGCCAGGTCGTGGCGTCGACGGGGAGTTCGGCGGTGTCTTGGAACCGCGCGGTGCGGGCGGTGCGGAGGGTGCGCACCTTGTCGGTCTCGGCGCGAATGAGCGGCCCCGCGTCAAAGATGTCGACTTCATTGGTCCGCTCGAATCCTTCCGCCAGGAGGAGGGCAAGCGCCGGTTCAGTTTCGTGATGGACGCGGCCGACGACGGTTCGCACCTCGGCGCTGAGCAACGGCAGATAGATCGGGTGCAGGCCACTGAGCACATCAGCGGCGTAGAAATCAAAGGGAAAGAAGTGTCGCCCGACGGCCTCCCAGAAAGGCGAGCGGCCGGTCTGGTCGATATAGCCTCGCATTTCCGCGATGATGGTGGCGGTAAAGCGTTTCCGCTGGGCGCCGATGAAAAGGAAGCGGCTGAGCGAGAGCAGGCGGCCGGCCCCGCCGCGGCGGCGGTCGGCCCGGAGAAAGAGCGAACAAATCTCCGACGGCCCGCGGTGCTCCTGCCGGAGATGAAGGACGGGGATTTCCTTGTCGACGTGGAGCGGCTGATGGATGAGGCGCTCGGGCTTGATCTCGTAGCTATACCACGGCTCAAATCCGCCGACCCGGGAGGCGATGCCGGACACACCCAGGAGGTCGCCCGTGGCGGTGTCCTCCAAGGCAAAGAGGTAGAGCTCGCCGCCAGGCTGATGCACCCGCGGGCTGAAGGCCCGGAGGGAGTTGTCGATGCGTTCGGCGAGAAACTCCTTGTCCGGTGGCAAAGTGGTGAGTCCGCCGCCGGTGGACTTGGCCAGGCCGACGAGGCCGGTCAGGTCGGTTTCGCCTATGGGCCGGATGATGAGCATGCTAGGTAATGGGGGAGATTTGCGCGGACGGGATTTTCACGAAAGATTATTGCGGTGGGGCGCACGTATTAGTTGCCCATTACCCGGGAAACGTCAATCTGACCGCTGTATGAAAATCGCTATCATCGGGGCGGGCAAAGTGGGCGGCGCACTCGGCAAGGCCTGGGCCAAGGCCGGCCATTACATCATCTTTGGCGTGCGCAGTCCCGGGCAGGGCAAAACCCAGCCTCCCGTGGCGGAGATCGGCGCCGGGGCGACCGTCCAAGCCGTGGCCGACGCGGCCCACAGTTCGGACATCATCGTGCTCGCCACGCCGTGGCCCGCCGTGCCGGATGCGATCAAGGCGATGGGCGAGCTGCGCGGCAAGGTGCTGATCGACTGCACGAATCCGCTCTCACTCAACGGGGACGGCAGCCTCAGCCTCTCACTCGGTTCGACGACTTCCGGCGCTGAGGAGATTGAGAAGCTCGCGCCCGGGGTGCACGTGGTGAAAGCCTTCAACACCTATGGCTGGGAGAATTTCGCCGACGCGGCCTATCCGAACGCCGCCGGACTTAAACCGGTGATGTTTTACTGTGGCGATCACGACGCCGCGAAGGTGACGGTGAACCAATTGGCGGCCGATCTCGGTTTCGAGCCGGTGGACACGGGCGGACTCGGCATGGCGCGCAGCCTCGAACCGCTGGCGCTGCTCTGGATCCGCCTCAACATCCGCGAAAGCCGCAACGCCAACTTCACCTGGGCGCGGTTGACGCGCTGAGATCCGGGAACGATGCGGCGGCCCCCCTTTCTCCTCCAAGAGCCTGTCCAGAAAAAGGTGGAGCGGGCTGCCCCCAGCGCGCTTCAGTGGATCCGCTCGCAAACCAGCGCGTTGAGGTCAACGCGCTCCACCTTCAACTGCATCGTTGGCTGAGGCCGCGCCCGGCGTGCTGCTCGCCTTGCACAAGCCCTACGGGGTGCTTTCGCAGTTTACGCCCGAGACGGGTTCGCGTTGGCGGACCTTGGCGGATTACCGCCTGCCGCCGGATACCTACGCCCTCGGCCGGCTCGACGCCGACTCCGAGGGGCTGTTGCTCCTCACCGATGAGCCTGGGCTGAACTCACGACTGCTCGATCCGGGGTCGGCGCACCCGCGCGAATATTGGGTGCAGGTCGAACGCATCCCGACCGACGCCGCGCTCGGCCAACTCGCGCGCGGGGTGAGGATCGGCGACTACACCACCCGGCCCTGCCTGGTGCGGCGGTTGGAGCCTGCGCCCGCCGTGCCACCGCGTGATCCGCCCATCCGCCGGCGGCAGTCGGTGCCGGATTGCTGGCTGTCGCTTGAACTGGTCGAGGGCAAAAACCGGCAGGTGCGACGCATGACCGCCGCCATCGGCCACCCGACGCTGCGGTTGCGGCGCGTGCGCATTGGGCAATTCAAGCTGGGCGACCTCGCCCCTGGCTGCTGGCGTGAGCTGACGCCCGCCGAGCGCGCCACGGCGTTTGCCTGAACCTAGGGCATGGGCTTTCATTCATCGGGTGGCCTGTCGGCAGCCGGGGCGCTGATGTCAACTAATAGTTGACATAGGTTCGGGTGGCGGACGGCGGTTCACGGGCCGGGGTTTATTTTTCGAGCAGGGTTTCGACAAGTCGGCCGACCGTTGCGGCCGTCGGCTCGCGCCTCGGCACCCGGGCGCTGAAGGTGACACTGGCGTAGGGCTGGCTGGCGAACGGGTCGCGGACAGTGATTTTCAGAAAGACGAGATGTTCACCGAAATCCCACGCCCAATGGTCCTGAAAAGCGACGACCGCCTGGGTGTCATCAGGCATCATGGTCCGTGGGCCGATCGCGACGGAGCGACCGCGGGTCTTGAAGGCCTGGGCGATATGCTGATCCAGCGCGCGGTTGTCGGTGGGATTGCTCAGGACAAAAAACCGCTGCACGTCCCGCAGGCTGCGATCGCGCTCAACGGAGGCCTCAAACGAGGCACAGCCGCCGAGCAGCAAGCCGACGACGATCATCAACGGCACTCGCGCCAGAAGCAGCTTCATGCCGGGCGTTCGTCCCAGACCTGGGCGAGGTGAACGAGGGTTTCGACCGCTTTGGCCATGTCTTGCAAGCTGATCCACTCGCGCGGGCTGTGGACCTCATGCATGCCGGTGAAAAGGTTGGGGGTTGGCAGTCCGCGCGCGGTCAGGTTGGAGCCGTCGGTGCCGCCTACAAAGTCGCGAACAGCGCCCGAAGATCGGAGGGGAAGACCGGCTTCGGCAGAATGAAGTCCACGTGGTGCTTCTGGTAGCTGGCGCCGACCGCCTCGCTCAACTCGGAACTGAAAACGATTATCTTTCCCGTGTAGTTCATCTCGCGCAGGCGGGCCACCAACTCCAGACCGCTGACTGTGGGCATGTGATGGTCGGTGATGACCACATCAAACGCCTCCGGGTTTGCGCGCAGCAGATCCAGGGCGAGGTTGCCGTCGGAAACGGACTCGACTTTGTGCCCGTCGCGGCCCAGCACGATCTCGAGCAACTGGCGCAACTCCCGCATGTCATCGGCGTAGAGCACACGCAGCGATTTTTTTGTCGGCGGGTTACTGGCAACAGGCGTGCTCATTAAAGGTGTGCGCCTAATGGCTAGCAGATAACACTTTGGTTGTCTCGCCAGCTTGTTGTGAAAAAATTGCGAATTTACGCCCGGGTCATTTGGCCGTGGACTCGAGCCCGCGGCGCTTGAGCAACGGGGTTATATCAGGATCGCCGCCCGTAAAATTGCGGAACATCACCATCGCGTCCTGGCTGCCGCCGCGCGATAGCAGCGTGTTCCGGAAGTGATCGCCGTTGGCGCGGGTGAGGCCGCCGTGCTTCTTCATCCATTCCACGCTGACGGCGTCGAGCACCTCGCTCCAGAGGTAGGAGTAGTAACCAGCCGAGTAGCCGCCGGCAAACACATGGGGGAAATAGGTGCTGCGGTAGCGCGGCGGCACGGGCGCGAAGTCCACACCGGCCTGCTTGAGCGCAGCGGCCTCGAAGGCGAGCGCGCCGTCGGCCGCCGGCACGTCGGCGGGCTTGAGCTGGTGCCAGGCCTGGTCGAGCAGCGTGGCGGCGAGATACTCGGTGGTCTTGAAGCCCTGGTTGAACTTTGCCGCGGCCTCGACCTTGTCGAGCAACACCTGCGGGATCGGCGCGCCGGTCTGGTAGTGCTTCGCGTAATTTTTCAGCACCTCGGGCCAGGTGGCCCACATCTCGTTCACCTGCGAGGGATATTCGACGAAGTCGCGCGGCACGCTGGTGCCGGCAAAGCGCGGATACTTCACGCGGGAGAACATGCCGTGCAGGGCGTGGCCGAATTCGTGAAACATCGTGTTCACCTCGTCGTGCGTCATCAGCGTGGGTTCGCCGGCGGGCGGCTTGGGGATGTTCTGATGGATGCCGATGACGGGCCGGTCACCCGTGAGGCCGGACTGGGGCACGTAGGCGTTCATCCAGGCGCCGCCGCGCTTGTTGGACCGGGCATAGAAATCGCCGAGGAAGAGCGCGAGCGGGGAGCCGTCGGCGTCGAACACCTCGAACACATACATGTCGGGGCTGTAACCCTTCAAATCGGGGCGCTCCTTGAAGGTGATGCCGTAGAGCTTGGTCGCGGCGTAGAAGACGCCGTCCACCAGCACGCGGCGGATCTCATAGTAGGGGCGGAGCTGGGTCTCGTCGAAGGCGTAGCGGGCGCGGCGGACTTTCTCGGTGTAGAAATCCCAGTCGCACGCGGCGAGGGTGAAGCCGCCGTGCTCGGCCTCAATCATGGCCTGCATGTCGGCGGCCTCGCGGCGGGCGTTGGCCACGGCGGGCGGGGCCAGTTGGGCGAGGAGCTTGTTCACGACATTCACGCTGCCGGCGGTCTGCTCCTCGAGCTGGAGCGCGGCGTGGGTGGCGTAGCCGAGCAGCGCGGCGCGCTCGGCCCGGAGCTTGGCCATGCCGGAGACGATGGCGCGGTTGTCGAACTCGCCGCCGTGGCTGCCGCGGGCGAGCGAGGCGGCCATGAGGCGTTCGCGCACGGCGCGGTTCTGCAGCGAGTTGAGCGGGGGCTGGCCGGTGGTGTTCTGGAGGCGGAGGGCGAACTTGCCCTCGTGCCCGGCGGTTTTGGCGGCCGCGGCGGCGGCCGTGATGGCGGCGTCGGACAAGCCGGCGAGTTCCTCGCGGGAGTCCACGATCACGGCGGAAGCATTGATCTCCTTGAGGACGTTCTGGCTGTATTGCGTGGAGAGTTTGGCCAGCTCGGCGTTCAGGGCCTTGAGCCCGGTCTTGTCGGCCTCGGAGAGTTTCGCGCCGCTGCGGACGAAGTCCTTGTAGTAACGGTCGAGCAGGCGCGCGGACTCGGGATCGAGGCCGAGGGTGGCGCGGGCGTCGTAAACGGCCGACAGACGGGCGAAGAGCGCGGAGTTGAGCCGGATGGCGTCGCGGTGTGCGGCAAACTTGGGCGACAGCTCCGTCTCCAGTTTCTGGAGGTTGGGGTTGGTCAGGGCGCCGGTGAGAATGCCGAAGGCCCGGGAGGCGCGCCCGAGGCTGTCGCCGGTGCGTTCCAGGGCGACGACGGTGTTCTCGAAGGTGGGGGCGGCGGGGTTGTGGGCAATGGCGTCAACCTCCTTGAGCTCCCCGGCCATGCCCTGCTCAAAGGCGGGGGCGAAATGCTCGTCCTTGATCTGCTCAAACGGCGGCAGGTGGTAGGGCAGGGGGCTCGGCGTGAGCAGAGGGTTATGGGCGACCATGGCCGGCCCACTTGGCGTGGGCACGGCAGCGGGTTGCGGAGCGGCGGCCGGGGCATTCGTCTTGGTTGTGGTCGTCCAGCACCCGGCAAGAAGCGCGAGCAGCGCGGCGATACCGAGGGTGGTGAAGAACGGCGTCAGCAGGGACGTCCGGCGGGAGGCATGGGGGGTGGGCATGGGATGATTATTTTGCCCAACACATACCGCGCGCCGCGGATTGGCAAGACTGTCGCAGCGAAAAAATCCCGCGCTGCCCAGCCGGGCTTCAGCCGGCGCGGGGTGGCTACTCACTGAGGGCCGCAAAGAAAAAGGGCCGCGCGCTGGCGGCCCCGGGAGTTGAACGGGCGCGATGGGCGCTCAGTTTGTGATGTCGTGCGTGGTGCTCTGCTCACGGATCGGCAGGTAGACCTTATACCAAGCTTTCTGCGCGTCGCTGTCAGTGTAGGCTTTTAACGCGGCTTCGTCGGTAAATTCCATCACGATGGCGTGGGTGCGCTTCACCGTGGTTTCCCGAGTGTTCTGCACCTTGAGGGCCTTGGTCCAGACGCGGGTGATGCCTTTGTAGGCGGCGGGCAGAGCCTGGGCGCCGTCGAGGGCGGCTTGGATCTGTTCCGGAGTGGTGCCTTCTTTCCAGGCGACGGTGACAACGTGGATGACGGACTTGGGCGCGGTCTGGGTGGCGGCAGTGGCGGCGCCAACGGAGAGCAGGGCGGCGGTGAGAAACAGAGCGAATAGTTTTTTCATCGGGCATGAATGTGGAGTGCGATTCCATCGCTGGCAAGTCCGCGAAAAGCGGTTGGACGATAATTCGCGCAGCGGGCAAGATTCAGACTGAATTTCGCCGCCATGATGCCTACGCTCCGTTGATGAATCCTACGCTCCGTTTTTTACTGGGGGCTTCGGTGCTCGGTTTGTTGGGCTGCGGGCCTCAGGAGCCGCCAGCGCCGGTCGTGGCGGAGAAGAGCGTGGACGAGCTGCGGCGTGAGGAGTATTTCGGCCAGGAGATCGCCGCCGATCCGACCATCGCGTGGCGTCCGAGCAACCTCGGCATCAAGCTCTTCGCGCCCGGGGAGGGCCCGCTGCTGCAGCTGACCGACCGGGTGCGCATGCACTACACCGGCCGCCTGAAGGACGGCACAGCCTTTGACGATTCCCGCGCTCGCGGGCAACCGGCGGCGTTCAACGTCAACGGGCTCATCACGGGTTGGTCGGCGGGGATGCTGACGCTCCGGCCGGGCGGCCGGGCCATGTTCTACATCCCGCCGCACCTCGGCTACGGCGGTCTGCGCTCCGGCAAGGTGCCGCCGTTCTCCGGGCTGATCTTCGAGGTCGAGGTGCTCGCGGTGAACCCGGAACCGGCGGCCAAACCCTGAGCGCCATGGCCCGAAGCGTCGTCCTCGAGACCACCCCGCGCTGCGAAAAATGCCGGTGCCCGCCGCGCTGGTGCATTTGTGCGGGTTTCCAGCCCGTCACGAGCCCGCTGCAGGTGGACGTGCTCATCCACAAGCGCGAATACTGGCGGCCCACCAGCACGGGGCGCTTGATCAACCGCGTCGTGGCCGGCTCGCGCGGCCATCTTTTCTGGCAGGAGAAACCGCCTACCCGCGAGACGGTCGTGCGGCCCGATCGTGAGCTGTGGATCCTGCATCCGCGCGGCGAGGCGCTGCCGGCCGGAGCCGACCCGGCCGCTGTGCAGGTGCTGCTGCTGGACGGCAGTTGGAGTGAAGCGGGTTCGATGCTGGAGGTCGTGGGGCAATGGGGCCGGCGCGTCTGCCTTCCGATGACCGGCCCGGGCCGTTACTGGCTGCGCAACGCTCCGGGCGCGGGAAAATATGCGACGGTGGAAGCGTTGTTCGGCCTGTTTGCCGCCCTCGGTCTTGCCGATGCCGAGGCGAAGCTGCGCCTGCAGTTCGAGCTGCACGTCTACGCCGGACTTCGCACGCGCGGGGCGAAGGCGCTGGCGGATGAATTTCTCGCCACGTCGCCGCTGCGCGCGGCGATGCCGGAGTTGCTCGCGAAACTTGGCGAGCGCCGGCCGCAGCGGTGAACGTCCCGCGGGCGGGTGGGAACTTGTAACCTAACAGGTTACAAACTGGCTTGGGCACAAACGGCTTGTCCGGCTCAAGTTTATCCGGGTAACTTGTCGAGACCCCCCATGTCCGCATCCCCTGTTCCCTCCGGCCCGGCAACTCCTGTAAACGCGCCTGCTGCCGACCGCGAAGCTCACTGGTTGGCGAACACCTACCGCCCGCACGAGGCCAATCTCACCGTCCGCGCCGTCGTGGTCGGCATGCTCATCGGCGCCGCGATGTGCCTCTCCAATCTCTATGTCTTCTTCAAGACCGGTTGGAGCATGGGCGTGACCCTCACCGCCTGCATCCTGGCCTTTGGGTCGTTCCAACTCCTGCAGGCACTGCGCCTCGTCAAAAAACCCCTCGGGGTGCTCGAAAACAACGCCCTCACCACGGTCGCTTCCGGGGCGGGCTACATGACCGGTGGCGGCAACATGGCGGCCTTTGGCGCGCTCCTCATGATCACGACGGTGCGGCCCGACAGCACCGCGATGATCGCGTGGTTCGGCGTGATCGCGGCCCTCGGCGTCTTCGCGGCCATCCCGATCAAGCGCCAGCTCATCAATCACGAGGAACTCGCTTTCCCCACCGGCACGGCCACGGCCGAGACGATCAACTCCATCCACGGCGCGGCGGCCGGGGGCGGCAGCGGCAAGGTCACCTGGCTGGCCGGTTCCGCCCTCTTTGCCGCCGGGCTCACCTGGGTGCGCGATGCCTGGCATTGGATCCCCGCCACCTTCGGCCTGCCCGTGACGCTCGCCGGCCGGGCGCTGGCGGATTGGACGCTGTCCTTCAAGGCCGAGGTGGTGCTCATCGGCGCCGGCGCGCTGATGAGTTTCCGCACCGGCTGGTCGCTGCTGCTGGGCGGATTGCTCACCTACGCCGTGCTCGGGCCCGCGCTCATCGCCAACGGCGTCATCACGACCGTCAGCTACAAGGCGATCGTGGCCTGGACGCTCTGGCCGGGCGCCGCGATCCTGGTCGCCTCGGGGCTCACGTCCTTCGCGCTCGATTACCAGAGCATCGCCCGCTCCTTCACCGGGCTGACCCGCATTTTCCGGAAAAAATCCGCCGAGGACGCCGACGCCGGCATCGCGGCCGTCGAGTGTCCCGAGTGGTGGTTCCCGGTGGGCTTTGTGGCGCTCGCGCCGATTGTGACCGGGTTGATGGTCTGGCTGTTCCAGATTCCGCTCTGGGCCGGGCTCATCGCCGTGCCGCTGGCCGTGGTCATGGGTTTCGTGGCCGCGCGGGTCACCGGCGAGACCGACGTCACGCCGACCAAGGCGCTCGGTCCCGTCACGCAGCTGATCTACGGCATCATCACGCCCGGCAATCTCTCCGGCAACATCATGGCGGCGAACGTCACGGGCGGCATCGGCCTGCACGCCGCCGATCTGCTCACCACGCTCAAGACCGGCTGGCTGCTCGGGGCCAAGCCCCGGCACCAGTTCTACGCGCAGCTCTTCGGCGTGCTGGCCGGTGCGGCGATCGTCGTGCCCGCCTTCAATCTCATCATCCCCGACCCAAGCGTGCTCGGCGGCGAGGACTGGCCTGCGCCCTCCTGCGTCGTCTGGGCCGGTGTTTCCAAATCATTTGCCGACGGCATCGGCGCGCTCCATCCCACCGCCAAGACCGCCATCCTGGTGGGCCTGGCGCTCGGCGTCGCGCTGGCCTTGTTCGAAAAGCTGGCGCCGAAAAAACTCCGGCCGCTGCTGCCCTCGCCGGCGGGGCTTGGCATCGCGATGGTGCTGCCGGGCAGCAACTGCATCGCCATGTTCATGGGCTCGGCGATCGCGGAATTCATGCGCCGCCGCATGCCGGCGCTCGCCGAGAAGACCGTGGTGCCGGTCGCCTCGGGCCTGATCGCCGGGGAGAGTCTCATGGGCATCCTCATCGCCTTCCTGATTGTCACCGGCGTCATCGCCAGGTGAGGCGCAGGCAATGAGGACACGCCTCAGCGGCGGGACCGGCTGCCCTCTGATACCAATCGCCCGATGACAGCAGTATGGAAAATAACGGCGTTTGGGTTAAGTCTGTGGTTTGGGTTGGAAGATGAGGATCTTTCTTTGTTTGCCGGGCGCGCGGCGGTCTGCCAGAAACCCTCAACCCCGACTTCCGTGCTCGATCGCTTCGGCCGGAACACCCCTCCATGGAAGCTTCAATCCTCACAAACGTCCTGCTCCCGCTCGCGCTTGGCGTTGTCATGCTCGGGCTTGGCCTTGGGCTCACTTTCGCTGATTTCCGGCGCGTCGCGGAAATGCCGCGCGCCGTCCTCGTCGGACTGGGCGTGCAGATCGTCCTGCTTCCCGGCGTCGCATTCCTGATCGCAAAATTCTTCGGCCTGCCGCCGGAGCTGGCGGTCGGGCTCATGCTCCTGGCCGCTTCGCCCGGGGGACCGACGGCGAATATCTACAGCCACCTCGCGAAGGGCGATGTGGCGCTCAACATCACGCTCACGGCGACGAACAGCCTGCTGTGCCTTATCTCCCTGCCACTGATTCTCAACCTGTCGCTGGAATACTTCATGGGCGCGGGCAATTACGTGCCGCCGCCGGTCAAGAAGGTGATCGAGGTGGGCGTGATCATCATCGTGCCGGTCGTCATCGGCATGGTGTTGCGCCAGCGCGCGCCGGCGTTTGCCGCGCGGATGGACCGCCCGGTCAAGGGATTTTCGGTGTTGGTGCTGGTGGGGGTGATTGTCGCGGCGATCGTGCAGGAATGGACGCGGCTGCCCGGCTACTTCGCCACCGTCGGGCTCGCCTGCCTGCTGTTCAATGTCGTCAGCCTGGCGACGGGCTACGCCTTGCCGCTGGCGATCCGGCTGCCAAAACGCCAGGCCATCGCGATCGCGATGGAGATCGGCATCCACAACGGCACGCTCGCGATCTTCGTCGCCTTGAACGTGCTGGGCAGCGCGGCAATCTCGATTCCGGCCGTGGCCTACAGCCTGATCATGTTTGTAACAGCCGCGATCTTCGCGTGGTGGGTGAAAATACCACGAGGCGCTGCCGCCCGGGAACCGACGAGCGCCGCCTGATCTGAACCGTAACGATGCATTCGGAAACCACGAATGGACCCGACTGAGGCTGCGCTCCATTGCGGAGGTCGTCCCGCAATCGAGGGACTCGCGCCGGTCAACCCGCGCCAGTGTGCCCGGAAGTTCCCGGGTTCTTCGCAAAATAGTCCGCGTAGGTTTCGCGCAGCTTGAGTTTGTAGATCTTGCCGGTGGCGGTGAGCGGGATGGCGTCGGCGAACACGACTGCGTCGGGCAGCCACCACTTGGCGACCTTCTCGCGCAGGAAATCGAGCATTTGCTCCGCGGTGAGCTCCTGGCCCGGGCGGCGCACGACGACGAGCAGCGGTCGCTCGCCCCAGCGCTCGTGCGGCAGGCCGATGACCGCCGCGCCCCCGACCGCCGGATGCCCGAGGGCCGTGTTCTCTAGGTCGACGGAGCTGATCCACTCGCCGCCGGACTTGATGATGTCCTTCGTGCGATCGACGATCCGCATGTAGCCGTCGGCATCAAGCGTGGCGACGTCACCGGTCGGGAACCAGCCGCCGGGGCGGAGGATGGAGCCTCCCTCGCCCTTGAAATACTCGCGGCAGACCCAGTGCCCGCGCACGAGGAGATTGCCGAACGCCGTGCCGTCGCGCGGCAGTTCGCGGTCCTCATCGTCGGTGATGCGCAGCTCGACTCCGGGCAGGATGCGGCCCTGCTTGGCGTGAACCGCGGCCCGCTCCTCAGCGGACATCGCGGCGTGCTTGCCCTTGAAGGTGTTCACCGTGCCGGCGGGGCTGGTCTCCGTCATGCCCCAGGCGTGCCGGACCTCGATGCCCTGCTCGGACTCGAGAGCGTGGATGAGCGCGGGTGAGGCGGCCGCGCCGCCGATGATCGTGCGATGCGGCAGCGGGAGCCGGATCCCTTTCTCGCGCAGATGGGCGAGGGTGTTGAGCCAGAGGGTCGGGACTCCGGCGCTGAACGTCACGCGCTCGGCCTGGTAAAGCTCGCAAAGGCTGGCGCCGTCGAGGCCGGGCCCGGGCAGCACCAGTTTCGCGCCGGCCATGGCGGCGGCGTAGGGCATTCCCCAGGCGTTGACGTGGAACATCGGCACGACGGGGAGGGCCGTGTCCCTCGCGGAGAGCCCCATCACGTCGGGCAGGTTGATCGCGAATGCGTGCAGCAGCGTCGAGCGGTGCGAGAAGAGCACTCCCTTTGGATTGCCCGTGGTGCCGGAGGTATAGCAGAGGCTGGCGGCGGTCTCCTCGTCGAAGTCCGGCCACTCGTAGTCGTCGCTCTCGGCCGCCACGAGTTCCTCGTAGCAAAGGCACGATGCCGCGCCCGCGGGCATGTGCGCGCGGTCGGTCAGCGCCACCCAGTGCCGCACCCCCGGGCAATGCGGCCGGAGCGCCTCGACCAGCTTGAGGAACGTCAGGTCGAACAGGACGACGTGGTCGCCGGCGTGGTTGATGATGTAGGCAATCTGCTCCGGGAAGAGCCGCGGATTGATCGTGTGGCAGACCGCGCCGATGCCCGACGCCGCGAAGTAGATCTCGAAGTGCCTGAAATTGTTCCAGGCGAGCGTGGCCACGCGGGCGCCGTCCGTGGCGCCGAGGCGCAGCAGTGCGCGGGCGCATTGGCGCGAGCGCCGGTGGGCGTCGCGGTAGGTGTAGCGGTGGATGCCGCCCTCCGTCAGCCGGGAGACGATCTCCGTGTCGCTGTGGCAGGTGTCGGCATGACGGATGAGCGAGGAGATCAACAGGGGTTGATTCATCATGAGTCCATGCATGGCGGGAGCGGGGTTGGCCGCGGAGCAGGTGCGGCAGGGGCAGGGAGTGAAATCCGGCGCCAGTGAGTCAATGGCCTCCAATCCACGCCGGCAATCCGATTCAGCCGCCCGCGCACCCGCTGGTTGCCGCTCGCGGCTTGATTGAAGCCGGTCCCCCCACCGCAGCCCTGAACGCGCGGGCTTGAAACTCCGCCGCTCGGATTAAAGCGGACGGCGAGGCGGGGGCGGGAGTTACCAACTGTGGGTTATACCAACGTCCCTTGATAATTAGACTTAACGCGGCAGCGCCGGTAGGGCGGCGAGTCCCTACCCGCCATAATCCAAGCGATAGTCCAAATCATTAGGGACGCTGGTATTAGCAGCTTGTTTCAGAACCGCACGGTGGCCACCGCGGGGATATGGTCACTGGGGTGGGGCAGACGACCAGGCGGTCCTGCCTGATGCCGACGCACTTGTTGCCGCGGAGCAGCCACGCCATGCCGCCGAACATCTTCTTCGGTGCAAACCCGCGCCAACCCTTGGTGGCGGCTGTCACCCGGGCGGTTAGTCTCAAGATTGCGCCCGAGTCCACTCCACCTGCAGGCCGAGGCGGGCGATCCATTCGGCGAGCGCGGTCCGGTCAATGGCGTCGCCGCTCACCTCGAGCATGGCGCGGATGTCGGTCAGGTGCTTGGTAGAGCCGCCTTCGCGGAAATACTCCAGTTTGCGCACGATGACGTATTCCGGCGGGGCGACCCAGACGCTGCCGCCGGGCAGTTCGACCTGCCGCCGTTTTTCCAGCGCCCAAGTGTGCAGCGGGTCGGAGCCGACCGGGTAGAGGTCGGCCTTGTATCCGCTTTCCTCGTGGATGACATTGAAGTGGGCGCGCTGCGCCCGGCTCGCCTCCGCGCGGATGGTTTCGACCGGCGGCACATAATATTGAGCACCCGGAAACGCGGCATGCAGTTTTCCGGCGGCATCGAGGGGCAGCATGATCACGATATCGACATCATTCGTGTAACGCGGTTTTCCATAGACGATGGCGGCGGTGGCGCCGGTGACCATGTAGGTCAGTCCGGCGGATTCCAGCGGGCGCGTGAACAGCGCAATGTAGTCAGCTCCGGGCATGGAGCGTGCGGCGGGCGATCTCGCGGCGTCGCTCCGCTTCCGACCAGTGCGGGTGGGACGTGCGGATACCGGCATCCATCAAGGACCGGGCCTGTTCGTGCATGCCGAGGGCCACGGCCACACGCTGCTTGGGTGTCATCCGGCGGTAGATCTCCACCTGGCGGGCGTCAGCGGTGGATACATGGGCGGGCACGGCGGGCATGGCACCACAATTAGTCACCCGAAAAGCCGGCGCAAGCTTGGGGTTGGGGGCCGCCCCCAAGCGACACGCTGATCCGATGGCTTGGCCCTTTGACGAAACAAAGTTTTCGGTGTAATGTCCCAAGCAGATCGAACCAAGTCTCCCCATGAGAATCCTTTCCCTTCTCGCCTTTCTGACCTTCGCCGTTTCGCCCGCCTTCGCCGCCGAGGCGGCAGCGCCCACCGCCACGGTTCCCGTCGGCGAACTCCCGGCCGTCAGCCACTGGGTCTACCTCAGCGAGCTGCCGGAGTCGGCCGACCTGCTCAAGAACGCCGCCGCCAACGGGCTGACCGTCAAACGCGTTGACCGCACCAGCGACAAGGTCGTGATCACTTACGTTTATCCCGATGGTTTGGTCGCCAGCCTAGGCTACGCTCTGCTGTCCTCCGCCAGCAACGCCGACCGGGTGGTGCCGAAGCCGGGCCGGGAAAAGCGGGTGACGGGTGAGCGCACCTTTGAAGTGGTCTCGGTCGAGCCCGGGGTCATTTATGAGCCTCGCTATCGGACCCGGTATGTTTACCGCGACCGCATCGACGATTTTTGGCTGCCGCTCACGTTGGGTGTGGGCATCGGCTGGGCCACCGGGCACCACGTTCACCACGGCGGCTGGCATGGCCGGGGTCACGTCCGCTGGCGCCACTGAGCGCCGGCTTGACTCGGGAATTCTGTGACTCATTGTGATTCACATGAAAACCGCCACCGTCCGCCAGTTGCGCACCGAGTTCCCCAAGGTGCTGGGTTGGGTCAATGCCGGTCAGGAGGTGGCCATCACCCGCCGGCGCAAGGTCGTGGCCAACCTCACCCCGGCGGGCGACACGCCCCGAAGGAAACTTGAGCGACCCGACTTCTCGGCCCGCCTGCGCACGATCTACGGCGACAAGGTGATCCCCGCCGCGACGATGGCTGGCATTCTCGCTGACAACAAAGGCCGCTACTGATGGCCGCGCCGGTCTATGTCGACACGAGTTTCCTTGTGTCGCTCTATGTGCAGGATGCCAATTCCGCCCGGGCGACCGGGCAGGTGGCGGGACTGTTGCCCCTGCTGCTGACCCCGCTGATCGAGCATGAGCTGCGCAATGCCGTCCGGTTGTGCGTCTATCGCCGCCAGATCACGTCGGCCCAGCGGGAGAAGGCGCTGCATGAGTTGGAAAAAGACAAGGCGGCAGGAGTGCTGCATGCGGTGCCGCTCGACTGGCCGAAGGCCTTCAAGCACGCCGAAGCACTGGGCCGGCAGCATACCGAGGATCACGGCAACCGCGGGATGGACATCCTGCATGTCGCCTCGGCGCTGGCCTTGCGGTCGAAGCGCTTTGCGACCTTCGACGACCGTCAGCGCGAGTTGGCCAGGATGGCCGGGTTGGAAGTGTTGTCGTAAATCCACCGGCCACTGCTGCGGCCGGCGCCACTGAGCGCTGCGAGCAGGGTCAGGGTGTGGCACTTATAATACCAGCGTCCCTAATGCGCGGCGGCGAAGGGACTCGCCGCCCTACCGGCGCTGCCGCGTTAAGTCTAATTATCAAGGGACGTTGGTATAAAGGCTCGCTTGTCGCCTGTCCCGCGCCCGTCGGCCAGCCAGCCAAAACCGGACTTGCCAGCCATACGAATCGGGTTAATTCGTATGGCATGAAAATGACATTGGATATTGACGCCAAGAAGGTCGAGGAGGCCATGGCGGAGTATGGCGTGGCGACCAAGACCGAGGTCATCGACCTGGCGCTGAAGGAGCTGCTGAGGCAGAAAGCGGTGGCGCGGCTGCTGGGCTCTTTTGGCAAGCTCCCGAATCTGCCCACCAACGAAGAGTTGGAGAGATCGGAAAAGAAGCGTCTCGCCCATGCGCGCCGTCGTTGACACCTCCCTTTGGATTGACGCCTGGCGGGGCAACGTGACCGAGGCCGAGAAACAGCAAATCGGCGATCTCTGGCGGCATAGCTCGGTGGTGTTGCCCCAGATCGTATGGCTGGAACTGCAGGTTGGCCTGCGCAGTCCGGCGGAGCGTGAGTTTCTGCTGGATGTGCGTAGTGTCAGCCACTGGGAGCCGCTCACCGAGTCCGATGGTCTGGAAGCGGAGCGGCTGGCGACGCTTTTGCGCGGCAAGGGTGTCGTGTTGCCCGTAGGCGATTTGTTGATCCTGACGGTGGCCTGGCGCCTGGGGGTGCCGTTGCTGCATCACGACGAGGATTTCACCCGGGCGCTCAAGCTGCCGGAGTTCATCGGCCAACGTGTGTGATGGCAGGGCGGTGCAGCCGGGGCGGGGCGGATGCGGGAAAATATGCAGTGCAAGTATCTGTGCATTATCATGTCAGAACAGATATACTAAATTACTGGATAGGGCTTTATATGGATAAGTATCTGTGCATTATCTGTGCATAACAAACCCATGCCGCGCCCGCCAACAGTCTCCTCCAATGCGCTGACTTTGCAGATGCAAAGCCGAGGGATGTCGACTGCCCAGCAACTGGCGGAAGCGTTGGGCGTGGAGCGCTCGACGGTTTCGCGCGGACTGTCCGGCCTGGGCCATGCGGTGCTGCGCGTTGGTGCGGCGCGAAGTGCGCGCTATGCCTTGCGGAGAGCTGTGCGGAATCTGGGCCAGCGCTGGCCGTTGCATCGGATCGATGGGCATGGCCGGGCGCAGCATCTGGGCGAGCTGCACGCCGTGCATGGCGGATTTTTTTGGGCAACGCCGGAAGAGCCGCCGGCTTGGTTGCGTCACGGTTATGCGAACGGGTTCTTCCCGGGGTTGCCGTTCTTCCTGTCGGACCTGCGGCCGCAGGGATTTCTGGGCCGCGCTCTGGCGCGCGAGTGGGGGCCGCTCAACGGTTGTCCCGCCGATCTCCAGCAGTGGCAGGACGACGACGCACTGACCGCTCTGTTGCTGGCGGGGGACGATCTGCCCGGGGACATGGTCTTGGGCGACCGCGCACTCGCCGCCGCCAGACAAACGGCGCGAAGCCGCAGCGAGCAGGCGATACCCGAGGCCGAGCGCAGCCGACGCTATGCGGTGTTGGCCGACCTGGCGATGCATGGCGGAGCGGCGGGATCATCTGCCGGTGGCGAGCAACCGAAGTTCACCGCCACGGTGCGCGGCGCTGGCGGGGAATTGCGCGCGGTGCTCGTGAAATTCTCCCCGCCCATGGACACTCCTTCGGGCCGGCGCTGGGCGGATCTGCTGGCGGCGGAATGGCTGGCCCTGCGCCTCTTGGCCGAGCATGGGCACGCCTCCGCTCAGGTGGAACTCGTCGAAGGCGGCGGTCGTCGCTTCCTTGAAGTGACGCGATTTGACAGGAGCGGAGCGACCGGCCGGCGGGGTGTGCTGACCCTGCAGGCGGTCGAAGCCGGTTTGATAGACGAGCCGGCGGGTGACTGGCCAAACGTCGCCCGCACCATGGAGGCTGCTGGTCTGCTGACGAGTGAAGATGCTCGGACACTGTGCCGCCGGTGGTGTTTCGGACAGTTGACCGCCAACACTGACATGCACCTGGCCAACGCCAGCGTGTGGCGCCCCAGCCTATGACATGCTGCCCATGCTCTTCGTGCCCGGGCCGCAGGGCGAAATCGTGGCACGTGAATTCACTCCCGTGCGGCCGCCGCCCAGGCTGGAGGGCGAGTGGCTGGCGGTCACGCCGTGGGCATTGGAGTTCTGGGGGCGGGTGGCGGCGGATGAGCGGGTTTCACCACAATTCCGCGAAACTGGCCGGCGGGCTGGAGACGCAGTTGCCCGATTGGTTGCGGAATAGCCCGGGACAAACAGCGATCCCCGCAAGAACCTCGGGAGGGTTTACCCCAAGGCAGTGAAAACATGGACTACCAACGGTTCCGGCGCGGGGGGATATTTGTAACGTAATACGTTACAAATTGGTTTTGAGCCACGGGACGAAATGCACGGCGCGCGTGCGCCACTGGCCCGTCGCCGG
>LNEH01000169.1 GCA_001464505.1 Verrucomicrobia bacterium Ga0077533 | reverse complement strand
CGCGGAACGGAGTCCGCGCCCTACCCGCCATAATCCAAGCGATAGTCCAAATCATTAGGGACGCTGGTATTACTTCGTGCTCGTGGTATTGGATCTTCGTGGATGAGTGCTGGAGCATCTCATTTTAGTAGGGTGATTAGAGAACAGAGCTATGACCCATCAAATCCTGAACCTGCAATCAGTGAGGCGGCTCACTGGGCGGAGGGTATTCTCTCAGAGCTAAAGCGAAATTTGGATAGCACGTATCCGTGGCGCGCATAGTAATCTAAATATGGCGCCAGCCATCAGCCTTCGCCAGGCCTACGACTGACAGGCCTTCTCGGCTCAGTAATCCAAGTATGGGGCCAGCCATTTTTCCGACTCGGTAACTGGCGTGCCCTTACGAGTGGCGTAGTCTTCGATCTGGTCCTTCCCGAGTTTGCCGACGGCGAAATATTTCGAGTCGGGGTGATTGAAGTAGTGGCCGCTGACGCTGCTGGCGGGGAACATGGCATTTGACTCAGTGAGAGTGATTCCCGTGGCGGCGGGCGCGTGGAGGAGATCGAACAGCGGTGGCTTCTCGGTGTGGTCCGGGCAGGCGGGGTAGCCGGGGGCGGGGCGGATACCGCGGTATTTCTCCCGGATGATGTCCTTCATCTCCAGGTTCTCGGTCCGACCGTAGCCGGAATACTCGCGGGCCTTCTTGTGCATCAGCTCGGCGAGGGCCTCGGCGAGGCGGTCGCCCAGCGCTTGGGCGAGAATGGCGTTGAAGTCGTCGTGCTTCGCGCGGAACTCGGCGGCGAATTCCTCGACGCCGTGTCCGGCCGTGACAGCGAAGCCGCCGAGATAGTCGATACGGCCCGAATCTTTCGGCGCGATGAAGTCGGCGAGGCAGTGGTTGAATTGACCGGCGGGCTTCTCGTTCTGCTGGCGGAGAAAGTGGAAGGTCTTGACGACTTTGAAGGAGTCGGGCCTGGACCCGTTCGCTTCGCTCAGGGTGACACTAGTGGGATCATAAACCTCGACGGAATCACCGACAGAGTTAGCCGGCCAGAAGCCGATGACGGCCTTGGCGGTGTAGCGCTTCTCCGCGATGATGCGCTGCAACATCGCCTGCGCCTCGGCGTAGAGCTTGGTGGCTTCCTCACCGACGACGGCGTCCTTAAGGATGTCGGGGAAGCGGCCGTGGA
>LNEH01000168.1 GCA_001464505.1 Verrucomicrobia bacterium Ga0077533 | reverse complement strand
GGGCCTCAACAACGCCCGCCAGCTGTCCGCCGCTGCCGACCAATACTTCCTCGAGAACGGTGTCTCCTCGGTTTCCATAAGCGGCCTGGTCGGTGCGACGAACTACGTGAAGGCGGTCAACACGGTTGCCAGTGAGACCTACCCGGGCGGTTACACGCAGGGCATCACGATCACGATCGCTGGCGTCGCCGGTGCCCGCACCGTGACCTACGCTCCGTAAGCATCGGACTGTAGCGCCCACAATCCTCAAGCCGCTCCCCAGGGAGCGGCTTTTTCTTTGCTGCACCCGCCGCCACCGGGTGCGGGAAAACAAAGCGGGGTCTTTTATCTCCCGGGGTGTCCGATAACCCGAAACCCTGGTAGTGAGTCAGTTTGCTGTAGGTCGGGCTTTATACCAATTACGGGATAATTTGAGACGCGCACCGGCCCGGTGCGCCGCCCACGGCGGAGCGGGCCGCTCCGCCCTACCCCAAGGCACTTTCGCTATGATCCGAATCCAATGAGTAAATGGTATTATGCCCGACAGTCAACCGCCACATGTCGGGGATAAACCCCGACCTACAAAAGCCTCGGCACCCAGATAGAATCAAACTGACCCACTACCCGAAACCCTGGTCGCCTTCAGCGCCGCCACCGGCAGACAAACCTGCCCCGAGGATCTTTACTTTCGCCTTGGGCCGTTCATCCTGAGGGGGACGCTTTTTTCTGACCTGCCGGCACTTACACTATGGATCGTCGCCTTGTTTTGCTCCTGCTCACCTCGGCCCTGGCCTTGATTCTTGGCTTTGTGACTTTCACCCCTGATCAGTCGCTGCAGGCGGTGATCTACGGCGGCTACTGGGCCATGCTGCTGCTGACCCTGCTCTTTGGCTGGTCATTGCTGAAGGCGGCCCGTGATTCCGGAATCCACCTGGTCCAGTTGAAGGATAAGCCGCGCTGGCCGGTGGGCCTCATTGGCGGGTGCGGCCTGCTCTTGATGATGCACGAGACCTACGGTTTCAAGATCCTGATGGATGAAGTGATGTTGCTCGGCACTTCGATGAACATGCATTTCGACAAGACCGCGCTCGTGCCGATGCGCGGGCATGATATCCAGGGGGCGTTCCAGCTGCTGGCCGGGCAGCTCGACAAACGACCGCTCTTTCAGCCCTTTTTGGTGTCGCTGTTGCATGACCTCACGGGCTACCGGCCCGAGAATGTTTTCGCTCTCAACACCGTCCTCACTTTCGTGCTGCTGGCCCTGGCCTACGTCACGGGTTGCCGGATCAGCGGGCGGAAGGCGGGCGCGGTGGCGGTGTTGTTGCTGACCAGTCTGCCCTTGCTCGCCCAAAACGCCACCGGCGGCGGGTTCGAGTTGCTCAACCTCGTGATGATCCTCGGCACGCTGCTTCTGGGCATGCGCTATCTGGCGCGACGGGATGGCAATTCACTCGAGGCCTTTGGCCTCTCCGGCATCCTGCTGGCCAACACGCGCTACGAATCCGTGGTCTTTTTGCTCCCCGTTGGCCTGACCGTGCTCTGGGTCTGGTGGAACGACCGGCGGCCGACCCTGTCGTGGCTGGTGATTTTCATGCCGCTGCTGCTGCTGCCCTATGCCCTGCATAACCAGGTGTTCAGCGTGCGGACTTCTTCCTGGGAAATGGCCAGCCGGCCGGGCTTCGACAAACCGTTTTCACTTTCCTATGTGCCCGACAACATCGCGCACGCCTTGAATTTCTTTTTCAGCCCCACGGGCGAGCACTCCAATTCGTTCGTGCTGTCCGTTCTGGGATTCCTGGCGCTGCCGTTTTTCGTGCTGTGGTCGCTCAAGACCTTCCGCCAGCTGCGTGCGGCTCCGCCGCCCCAGGCCGCCCTCGCGATCTTTGCCCTCGGGTTTGCGGCGCACACCCTGCTGCTGTTGTGTTATTTCTGGGGCCGGTTTGACGATCCGGTCATCCGCCGCCTCAGTCTGCCGCTGAATCTCGCGCTGGTGATTGGCGTCGTCACCGTGGCGACCGAGATGAACTGGCGCGGCCGGATCTGGCCATTGCTCGCCGTGGTGACCGGCGCGGGTTTTTTTGCGCATTCACTGCCCGCGATGGCCCGACACGGCTACTCGGCGGAATATTACGTGGGACGCGAAATGGAATGGCGGCGCGAGTTCATCACGGCCCACCCGGAGCGCGACTACCTCTTCATCGACAACAACTCCATCATCTGGATCACCCATCTGGTCTCGGCCACGCCGGTCAGGCAGGCGCTCGATCAGAAGGGGAATATCATCTTCAATTTCCGCAACCGCATCTTCTCCGCGATCTATGTGTTCCAGCGGCTGAGCATCGATCCGGGCAGCGGTCGCATGACGGTTCCGCCTGAGGATGATCCCGGCCCCGACTACCAGCTCGAAACTGTCTGGGAGCGACGCTTCACCCCGTTGACCGTCAGCCGCATCAGCCGCGTGGTCTCCATCCGGGAAGGTCCCGCCACGCCGCCAGTGCGCCCGCCGGTGTCGCTGGAGAAGCTAACGCCGGAAGAGCGGGAGAAGATCCGGCTGGAGTATATGAGTAATTTCATCAAACGCCTGCCCTAGGCCGGCCCTTTGTTGCCTTCGTGAACGAGACACTTACCAGGCTGTTGCATCGTTCCGATATCCGGCTGGCGGCCTTCGGCTTGGCGGCGGTGGCGGCGGTTTATCTCGGGTTTATCGGTCTGGAGGTGGAGCCGGCCGGCATGGTGGTGAAGCGTTACGGTTACTTTTTCCTGCTGACGGCCTTTGCCCTCTGGGTGGCTGCGCTCTGGCGGCTGTGGTCACGGCGGGCTGGGGGAGAAAACCTGAGCCGGCAGGAATGGCTTTGGGCCGGTCTGGCCATCGGCTTGCTCTCGCTGATGGCCATCAACGCCGAGGCTTTTCGCAGCAAGATTCTCTACGACGAATTCGTCCTCCAATCCACGGCCTTCAACATGCATTATTTTCGCGACACGGCGACGATGGTGCGGGGCTACGATATCCTCGGGGTTTTTCTTTCCACGGACAACTACCTCGACAAGCGCCCGAATTTTTATCCCTTCCTCGTCTCGCTCTGCCATGACTTCACGGGCTACCGCCCGCTGAACGCCTATCTGCTCAACGCCGTGCTGCTGCCGGTCACGCTGGGGCTGGCGTATTATCTCGGCCGGCGTTTGAACGGCATGCGCGGCGGCTTGCTGGCCGTGCTGCTGTTGGGGTCGCTGCCGCTCCTCGGACAGCACGCCACCGGCTCGAGCATGGAACTGCTCAATATCACCATGCTGCTCGCCGTGGTTGCGCTCGGCGCCGCCTATCTCCGGCAACCAGACGATGTCCGGCTGTCGGCCTTGGTGCTGGGCGCCGTGCTCCTGGCCCAAACCCGCTACGAGTCGGCCCTCTATGTGGCCCCGGTGGCCGTTATTATCGCCCTCGGTTGGTGGCGGGAACGGCGGGTGATCGTGTCTTGGGTGACGGTTGCGGCACCGCTATTATTGCTGCCCTGCGCCCTCCAGAACAAGGTGCTTTCCAATACCAAGTGGATGTGGGAGCTGCGGGACAATCAGGAGACGCGGTTCAGTCTCGATTACTTTCGTGATAACCTTCGCGGCGCGGGTGAATTTTTCTTCAACACCAATGCTTATCTGGCCAATTCCTGGCCGCTGGCCACGCTGGGGTTGCTCGCGCTGGCCTGGATTCTCTGGCGATTGCTCCGGGTGCGACCGGCTCCCGGCGCCACGAACACCGAGCACACCGCACTCCTGCTGCTGGGCTTGGGGATGGTCGCGAACACGGTGCTCATCCTTTTTTATTACTGGTCCAATCTGGGCGACCCCATCGCCTCCCGCTTCAGCCTGCCTTTTCACCTCGTGCTGGCGTTCGCCATTGTCGTCGCGGCCGCCGCGTTCGACCGCCGGTGGCCCGCGAGCTGGGTGCTGCTCGGCGGCATGACCGTGTTTGCGCTGGGGGTCACGACCACCCGCCACGCCCAGCATCTCTATTCCTATCTGGGTATTGATGAAGTGGAGTGGCAGAAACGTTACGTGGCCGCGCTGCCGCCAGGTGAACGGATAATCATCACCACCAGATCCACCCTCCCGTGGCTGCTGGAGAAAACACCCGCAATCCTTGTCGCGCGGGCCCGCCTGGTGGCCGACCGGCTCAAACACCAACTCGAGCGGGGCACGTTCCGGGATATTCTGGTCTTGCAATCCCTGCGCCCCGCCTCGGTGGAGGGCGACCACCAATTGGAGCCCGAAGACCGCTTGCCGCCGGGTTTCACCCTCGTGGTCATGACGGAAAAGCGTTTTGGCTCTAAAGTCAGCCGCATCAGCCGGCTGGTCGCGGTCCAACTGGCCGTCGAAGCGGACAATCCTGCCGCGTTGTCGCCATGAAAACCACCGCCGCTCCGCTTCAAGCCGGTTTGCCTCCGTCGGGCCTGATGTTGCAGCTCGCCAAGCTGGCCAGCTGCTGGCCCCATCCCGGTCCATGACACCGGCGTCAACTCATGTTCCCTGGCGTCCGGTGGTGCTGTTGGCATTCATTTGTGTGCTGTGCTGGGTGCTGGGTGCGTTATGGCCGCGCTTGCTCCTTGTGCTCGGCCTCTACAACTACGGCCGGATCTATCTGGATTCCTATGCGGTGCTGGCTGCCCTAGACGCCGTCCGCGCGGGAGCTGATCCCCATGGTGCGAACCCGCTGGATGTGTTGTTCCGACCCCATGTCTATTCGGATTGGTGGCTGGCGCTGCGCTGGCTGGGCCTGACCCGGGAGCATAATTTCCTGGTGGGCACAGCTTGGGTCGGTGCTTTTGCTCTGACGGCCTGGGCTACGGCCCGGCCGCGTAATTTTGGCGAGGCGTTCTGGCTGGCCGCGCTGCTGGTCTCCCCGGCGGTCATGCTCGGGATCAACCGGGCCAATAATGATCTGGTGATCTTTGTGTTGTTGACGGGTTGCAGTCTGGTGGCGGCCCCGGTTTGGTGGCGCGTAGTCGTGTCGGCGATTTGCCTCGGGCTCGCGACCGGGTTGAAGTATTTTCCCGCGCCCGCGGCGCTGGCCTTCCTGTGGGTCCGCCCCGTGCGCCGGTCGCCGGCGGTGTTGCTCGCGGGCCTGGTTGTGGTGGCGCTGGCGCTGGCCGGCGTGTGGACGCAGGTCGACCGCAGCCGGTTCACCATCGCGTTGGGCATCTACACGATGGGTGCGCCGTTATGGTGGCGCGATCTGGGTTGGACAGACCAGGAGTCGGTCTTGCCGAGCCTGCTGTTGATCGCAATTCCGGCGCTGGCTCTGGCCGGGAGCCGGGTGACTGCGGGTCTGACCACACGCGGCCAACCTCGGGAACGCCTGCTCGCCGCCCTCGGCGCCATCGTGCTGCTCACCTGTTTCCTGGCCGGCGTGAATTATGCCTACCGGTGGATCTTTGTTCTGTGGCCCGCGCTTTGGCTGTGGCGGCAGACCAGGGATGATTTGCTCCCGCATCGGGAACGAGGGGCTGCCCGGATGGGTTGCGCTCTCATCGCGCTCTGCCTGTGGCTCGACGGTATTTTGTGTGCAATGGTGAACCTGTTTTTTGCGCAATATGCCCAAGTTTGGCAGAACCAGATGGATGTCATTTGGCGGCTTTGGACCCAGCCGCTGCACTGGCTCCTGATGATTTTGCTCGCCGGTTGGTTGGTGGAGGGGGCGCTGGCCACGGCCAGGGAATGGTGGAGCCTGCGGCATGAAAAATAAGCACGGCGTGGCAGGCTCTGCCATACCCGGACGCTCCGCCTCGTATGCTCATAGCCACTGACGCGCGTGGGCCGGGCAACTCGACCAGCCGAGCAAGGCAGTCCGAAGACCTCCGGCTGGTTATGCGAGGGTCAGCGCGGGGGTTGTGCGATCGCGCGTTCGATCGCGGCGGCGAGCTGGCGGAGGTCGCCGTTGAGGGCCGTATCGAGCTCCGCCTGAGTCAGGCGGTAGACGTTGATGGAATAGCCCGGTTGCGCGTCGGGCTGGCGGGCGCGCAGGTAATGGCACAAGCGGGCAAAGCGGAGCAGCTCATAACGGTGCCACGCGTTCGCCCATTCATCGGCGGTCAGGCCGAGCAGCAAATCGGGCCGGTCGCGCGGGTGGGCCTTCAGGGCCCGGAAGCTGGCGTCGCTCAGTCGCAGTTGCTGGTATTGGCGTTCGTTCTCCAGCGTCCACGGTCCGCGCTGGGGCTGGTAAACATGCTGGAGCATGGTGGCGCTGATCGCATAAAGGCCCGGTTCGGGCCAATGCCACGGGCGCGGCCGGTCGAAGCCGGGCAGGCGCGGCAGCAGCACGGCCTCGGGCACGTAGCGGGCCGGCTCATCGGTGCCGAAGTAGGCCAGGTAAACACGCTCGGCCGGCCGGCGGTTTGCCTCCAGCCATTTTTGGAGCGTCGGCAGATCCTGCCCCCAGTCGAGCGAGCTGTCCACGAGGTGCTGGTAACCCTTGGCGGGACCACCGGCGAGGGGACTGAAATAGGCCAGATAATGGGGATGGATTTGCATCGCCGTTGCCGTCTGCCAGCCCAACAAACCGGCGACGCCAAGCCCGAAAACCAACCCGGTCCGCCGCGAATTCGCCCACGTGCGCACCATCGCCCAGCCGAGGGTGCCGGTGAGAATGTAGAGCACCGGATACGTGGGCAGGATGTGACGGTGCCCGATGTTGAGGTGGCTGGTCAGCGAGAAACCCCAGTAAACCACAAACAGCGCCAACAGGGGCGTGACCCGGTAAAGGTGCCCGCCCAGCCGCGAGCCGGCGGGTGAGCGGAAGCGCCACGCGAGCAGCCCCACGCTGACGGCCAGACCGGCCAGCAAGGCCGGTGGGGTTTTATAGAGGAAGGCTTTGGGGAAAAAACTCACCCAGCCGTGGATGCTGTAGTTGCCGTCGAGAAACGCCGCGCGCGCCTCGGCGTGCTTCAGCACGAAGGCCAGCCCGTAGAGCCAGCCCTCGGGCAGCAGGTGCCAGGCACGGCAGAATTCAACGGCCTGCGCCTTGAAGCCGCCGAACGAGAGCACGAAGCCCCACGGCAGGTTGAATTCGCCCGGGGGCAGCGCGGGGTTGAGGACGCTGTAACGAAAACCGAAAAACGCCCAGACCACGGCGACGGCGACGAGGCCCTGGGCCGCCGTGGAGGCGGTGATGGCGCCCAGCCGGCCGGGCGGCGTGCGGAACGTGGCGCCGCCGAGCGTCAGCGGCGCAGGATTGAAAATCCGAACCGCCGCCATCACCACCGCCAGCGGCAGCAACAGCACGGCCGTGTATTTGGTCACGGCGGCCAACCCCAGCAGGAGGGCGGACAACCACCAGCTGCGCCACCGGCCGTCATGCAAATGCCGCCAGTAGGCGCCCGACGCCGCGAGCAGGAAAAACGCCATGCCCATGTCCGAGGTGGCGAGGCCGCTGTGCGCCAGCATCGTCGGGCACAGGGCGCAGAAAGCCGCGGCCACCAGCGCCCCCGTGTCACCCCACAGCCCGCGGGACCAGCCATAGACGAGCAACACCAGCGCGGCGCCGAAAAGGGAGTTCATCGCGCGCGCCGGGAAAAGCAGCGCCGCGGGATTGTTGCCGCTCTGGTAGAAAAAAGCGTAGCCGGTGAGCCAGACCTCGGACTTGCGCCAGGCCGGTGTGTCCAGCGGGGGAAAGGCGGCTCCGCGCACGGTGGCGGGCAGGGCCTGCCACCGCTGGGGCAGGATGCCGTTCTCGGGATGCAGGCGGAAGTCCTGCCAGTGGTTGAAAGTGTAGCCGCCGGTCACGTGTGCGAGCTCGTCCGCCGTCGTGGATTTTTCCCGCATCGCGTAAGTGGCGAGCACGGCATGGCCGAGCGCCAGCAGCAGCGCGAGCCAGGTCAGTCCGAAGGGCGGAAGTGATGATCGGAGGGGGAGCAAACGAAGGCCGGGGAAATTGATAAGCAGTATGGACACGTTCCGGCCCGCCGCACAACCTCCGCGTTCACCCCCGCATGAATGCCGAGGAATACGCCAACCTGGAGCAGGTGGAAGCCGCCCACTGGTATTACGCCGGCAAGCGGGAGTTTGCCCGCGGCTGGTTGCTCCGGGTGCGACCGCCGCAGGCGGACGACCGGCTGCTGGACTGCGGAGCCGGCACCGGCCGGTTCGCCCGGGAGATGGAGGCGCACTGCCGGGTGTTGGTGCTCGACGACCACGTGGAGGCACTGCGGTTGCTGCGCACCCGGTTTCGTCCGGATCAGATTCTCAGCTTGGCGGGCGACCAGGTGCCGCTTCCGGATGGCTCGCTCGAATACGTCACGGCGCTCGACGTGCTGGAGCACACGCCGGATGACCGTGCCGTGGTGACTGGCTTTCACCGGCTGTTGAAACCCGGCGGGGTGGCGTTGGTGACGGTGCCGGCGGGCATGGCGCTCTGGAGCGACTGGGATGTCGCGCTGCATCATTTCCGGCGCTATTCGCGTCCGCAGCTCAAGGCGCTTTTCCCGGAATCGCAGTGGGAGCTGCTGCACGTGAACTATACCAATGTCGCCGTCTATCCGGCGGTGTGGCTCGTGCGCAAGTGGCGGAAATGGTTTCCGCAAAACAAGGGGCAGGTGCGCGCGGAAGACAAGCTGCCCGCGCCGGGGCTCAACGCCGTGCTGCGCTGGCTGTTCGTGCGACCGGCCTTCTGGCGGGTGCCGCTGCCGTTTGGCGTCAGTCTCCTGCTGGTGGCGCGGAAACGGTAGCCGGCTCATCGTAGCACGCCTCGAACAGCGTCCGCCCGGCGTCGTCGAAAAACACCAGCTCAAGTTCCGGCCGGCCCGCCGGGATGGCGGTGTCGTGATAGAGGCGCAATTCGTGAAGCCCGTCGATTCGGAGCGGCCAGTTGCACGGCTGCGGCGCGCCGGCGGGTTGGCCCGCAGCGTTGATCCGGGTGAGAGTCACGCGGGCATTGCCCGTCTGCCACTGCCCGAAGATGCGCTCGGGCTGGAAGACATGGCGCAACACGATGCGGGCGACAGTGGCCTGGGCGGCGACGTTTACCGTGATCATGGCCGCTTCGGTGTCAGGGGCGCCGGGGGTGCGTCGGAAATTTTGCGCGACATAAAAAGGCGCGGCGCGGCTGGCCAGCGGCACCAGGAAATCATAACCCGTCACCGTGAAGAGCGGGCGGTAGTGCTGCCGGATGAAGTCGTTCAGCGGACCGGTGATGGTCATGTGCATCTCCTGGTCCAAAAAATCAATGAGCGGCCGGCTGCTGATGATCGCCGAGCGGGGCACGGCCTGCAGGCGCGCGATGATCGCCTGCTGTTCAGCAGGGCTGAGCAACCAAAACCAATGCGTGGCGTTGCGCCGGGTCGGGGTGGGCACTCCGCTCCAGAGATTGAAACTGAACATGCCGGGCCGCGAGAAGAGGAGGTCGGCGTGCAGCCCGGCATTGGCCGTGAGGATCCGGAGAGCGTAGCGGACGTTTTCCGGCGGTCGGACCGATTCGGCGCCCGGCAGATCCAACTGATCCGAGGTGTTCCACCGCTGCCAGCCCTGTTGGAGAAGCAATTTGCCCTGCCAGCCGGAGGCACCCAGCGCGACGACGGCCACGGCTGGGACGAGCCAGGGCCGGTGCAACCGGCGGGCACAGTGGGCGGCAGCTTCGGCGAGGCCGCTGACAAACAGTGGCAGCAACAAAAACGAGGCCCAGGCCATTTGGGTGCCGGCCACCGGGTAGGTGTGCAACACCTGACCGAGGCCCACCAAGGCAACAAGCGCCGCGGCCGAACGGCGGCGGTCACCGGCCGGAGCTTCACCCACGGGCAATAGAAACAGCGGGGTCAGCGGAAGCGCATGGGTGATCATGCCGCGCACACCGTGAATCGTCAGCCAAGTTTCCGCATTCCAGGCAAAGCAGCTTAGGACCAGCAGCCGCAACACCGCCACGACATCCATGAGCCGGGCTCGGAGTGCCGGCCGCCATTGCCACAGCGCCGTAACTGCCACCGTCATGCCGAGGGTCACCCAGGCGAAGGTAGGCCAGATGAAACCGAGATGAAAATTTGCCGGATGCCGGAGCGGATCCAGCAAGACCCCCTGCCACAGGCCGCGCAGGCTGGTGCCGTGCGCGAGAATGGCGACGATGACCACGGTGCCCAGCCCGGCCAGGCCGGCGAGCCAGGCCAGCCAGTCGCGGGCTTGCATCGTGCGCGCCGTCTCCGTTGCCACCAATACGCAAACGGCGACGCCCGACACCGCAAACATCACCGCCAAGTTCAACACCCAAGGTTCACCCAGCAGGGGACGCATCAAAATAAAGGGCAGCAGCGCCAAGCAGGCGGCGGTTATCCAGACGCCGCGGCCACGCCAGGCCGCGCCGCCCGTGGTCAGCAGCAGGAATGCTCCGGCCGAACAACACCAGAGCAGCCCGACGTTGATCTTGGTTAGAATCAGGGCGGCTCCGGCCAGGCCCAGCCCGAGGGCGGCGATGCCCGTCCGACCGCGCCACAGGGCCTCGACCGCCACCGTCAAACCCACGGCGGTGATCAAGGCGATCAACCCGCCGGGGTGGGTCGGTTCACTCGTCATCTGCCACATCAGGCCGAAGACAGCGACCAGCGTGAACAGCGCCGTCCAATAACGGTCTGAAAGCCGCCACGCGATCAGGCCCGCGGCAGGGGACGCGACGAGCCAGTGCAGCAACGTCAGCGTGCGGCCGAACAGATTGGTGATGGGCCAGTCGAGCAGACGGTGCAGGCTGTCGTAGTAGAGAAAAGGGACGGGGCCATACTGCGAGAAGACCTCGTCGTAGAGCCGGCCGTGTTCGGAAAAATTCTTCAGGCTGAGCAGCACGTAGCCCTCATCGTCATGGATCATGAAGCTGGTGCTCATCAGCAGCCAACCCGCGACCGCCAGGCCCGCCGCCAAGACCAGCAAACCCGGCACGCGCAGCTGTCTCCTCATTCGGTCACCCTGGGGGCCGGTGCGGAGCCGGGCCGGGTCCGCTGGTTGCGGCGAAGCAGGAAAAGCGGCCGGCGCTTCACCTCATCATAGATACGCCCGAGGTATTCACCGAGCACGCCGATGCCGATCAACTGCACGCCGCCGAGAAACAGCACGATGGTGACCAGCGTGGTGTAACCGGTGGGCGCGGTTTCGATACCGATGATGCGGCGCACCGCGTAGAAGATGGCGGCCGAGAAACCGAGAAAGGCGATGAGGATGCCGGCGTAGGTCAGCAGCCGCAGGGGCAGGTAGGAAAAGCTGAACACCCCGTCCGTGGCATAGCGGAGCAGCCGGCGGAAGGTCTGCTGCGGCTGGCCGGCGGCGCGCTCCTGCCGGTCGTAGCTGATCTCCGCCGTTTGGAAACCCACCCACGAGCGCAGGCCGGGGAAATAACGGTTGCGCTCCGGCAGCTGGTTCAGGGCGTCCACCGCGGCCCGGTCCATCAGGCCAAAGGTGCCCGCATTGGACTCCATGGGGAAATCCGACACCCGGTTGAAGGTGGCATGAAACAAATCCATGCCGAGCCGCCGCGGGCCCGACTCCTGCCGGGAACGGCGCACGGCCCGCACGACCTCGGCACCCTCGCGCCAGCGGGTCACCATCTCCGGGATGCATTCGGGCGGATCCTGCAGATCGGCATCCATGGTGACAACCGCCTGGCCCCGGGCATGGGCCAGGCCGGCGGCGATGGCGGCTTGAAAACCGAAGTTGCGGCTGAGCTCGAGCAGCGCAAAGCGCGGATCCCGGCCCGCGTGCGCCCGGATCAGTTCCGTCGAACGGTCATGGCTGCCGTCGTCCACGAGCAGGGCCTCCCATTGCACCGTGGGATTGGCGTCAAAGACCGCGGTCAGGCGCGCCAGGAGCTCGGGCAGCACCGCTTCCTCATTGAAAATCGGGATGACAACGGTGACGGGCGGGAGCGAAGGCATTGGTTTCAGGTAACTGCATGCACCTTCAGCGGACCGTTGCCAACACCGGAGTCGATCCCGGTTTCCGGCGGGAAGGAATGCCTTGCGGCCCTCGCGTGGGGCGGGTGACATGGAGCGACTCCTCCCCTGTTGACGTGACCGAAGTTTTTTCCCTCTGTCGATTCGGCTTGGACGCGCTGTTGACCGCGGCGGCGGCCTGGTTGCTGCTGCGGGCGCTGGACACTCGCGGCGGAGTGATCGAGCAGGTGCTCGGCTGGGCGCTCGCGTTCCTCTTGATCGTGGCGGCGTCAGGTCAGGTGTTGGGTTGGGCCGGAGTGTTCGGCGCGCCGGGATTTCTGCTCTCCCATGCAATCCTGCTGGTGGTGTTGGCCGCGGGGCGGAGAAAATCGCTGGCGGCCGACATTCGCGAGTGGGGTGAGCTTCGTCGGCGGGTCACGGCGCAATTCCGGCCGGGGGATGCGGCGGCCCGCCTCGGGGCAACGCTGCTGCTGGTTTTTGCCGGGCTCGCGGTGTTGGCGGCGTTGGGCGAACCCATGGTCTACGACGCGCTGACATACCGGCTCTCGCGGATCGGGCTCTGGTTGCAGGACGGCCGCATCGCGCATCTCGCGACCGACGAAGCGCGGATAAACTACATGCCGGTCGTGCCGGACATCATGATGGCGTGGTTGCTCGGCGCGCACGACGCGGGTTTTCAATGGGCGCCGCTGGCGCAGACGTTTGGCGGCGGTCTGCTGCTTGGCGCCACGGCCGGTTTGGCGCGCGGCGCAGGCTTGAGCCGCGTGGCGTCGCTCGGGGCCGCCGCGCTGCTGTTCGGTATGGCAAACGTCGCGCCACAGTTCACCTCGCTGCACACCGACTTGTTCACCGCCGGTGTGTTCGCGGCCTCTTTTTATCTCTGGCTGGCCGCACTCCGTCGCGGCGAAGGTTCCCTGGCGGGCGGACTCGGCGCGGGCCTGGCGCTGGGTTGCAAGGGGACGATGCTGTATCTCGGGCCGGGCGCACTGCTCTGGGTGGGCTGGCTGGCGTGGCGGCACCCGGTGGCGTGGCGCGGATGGACCCGCACCCTCGCCGCCGGGGTTCTGGGGGCCGGGCTTTTCGCCGCGCCGGTGCACTGGCGCAACTGGCGTGAGTTTGGCGGGCTGCTCGGTCCCACGGAATATGTGGCGCAGCACCATGCCGGCGGCTTTGCCGAGAAGCTGGGATTGAATTTGCGTTCGGCGTTTGTGCAGAACTTCGATCCCAACTCCCAGCCGTGGGGCTTGCAGTCAGTGGCCGCCGCGGTGGGCCGCCGGCTGGCCGCGGCCGAACCGGCTGACGACCGTCTCGTGTGGGAAAACATGCGCCGGCGAACCACGCTGGGGCAGATCATGGAGCGGGCGACACCGGATGCGGACGTGACTTCGTTCGGGCTCGTGCCGCTTGCCTTGTTCGGGTTAGGGGTTTGCTTGGCGTTGGGGGCGTGGCGGCGTGACGAGACGGCCCGGCTTGTCGCGATCTGGGCTGCCGGGTTGTTGGTGTTTTTCGTCTTCTTCCACGGCATGCAGCGTTGGCATCCATTTGGATTTCGCTACCTTGTGCTGATGGCACCCTGGATCGCCGTCGTGGCGGCGTGGGGCATCGAGCGGCAGCGGCGCGGACTGCGCCTTTTCTTGTGGGGCGGCTCGGCCTGGGCCGTGGCGAGCGTTCTCTGGATTCAAAACACGCACGCGGCGCAGGCCGGCTGGCGGGCGGTCGTGGAGCCGGAGACCTCGCGGGTGTATCATGTCTATCGCCACTGGAAAGAGTGGGCGGACGCGTTGCCGGAGGGCGGCGGTGCCCTGACCGTGGCTTTGCCGGCGAACCGGCCGCTGGCGGCATTTTTCCGAGGAAGTCGATGGCCGGGGGTGACCCTGACGGCTTTGTCCACCGTGCAATTCAAAACGGCGGAGGATTTTTCGCGAGCCGTCGGAGGCGGCTGGGTGGTCGTGCCGGCCACGCGTTTTCTCGGGAGCGAGGGCGCAGTGCAGGCGCGGGTGTGGCTCGATGGCGGGGCCGAGGCCGGCGGATTCAGCCTGGCCGCTTACCGGTTGCTGCGATCCGGCGAAACTCCGGCTGGGCTGGTCTACCGTCGGCACCGGGAGGCCGATCCGGGGGGTGTGAAACATTCGTTTCTGGTGAAGACCTGGACGGCGGCGGAGGTGCCGCTGGTTTTGCGCAATCCCGGCGCAGTGGCGTGGCGCTACGAGTGCCTGACCCCGTCGGGCCGCCAGGCCGGGGTGTTGTCCGCGCACGATCGAATCGAACTGCGGCTCCCACTGGCGGCGGCGGTGGTTTCAGAAGTGAAGGTGCGCTTTGAGCCGGTTGCAGCGCACGCGGGCACCGTTCAGGAACCGGAGGCCGAGCTGCCGGCGCCGGCCTCACCGGGCAACTGGTGAGGATAACGCGGAGCGGCGGGCGATCAGCAGAAAGTCAGAGTCCTGTTGGACGATCATAAAATCCCGCCGGAAAATTTCCATCCAGCGCGCGCGGTTCCTTTCGGGGGGATTTCGGAACGAGGGCATCGTCCAGCTATAGTTCAGGTAAGGATTCTCGAAGAATGCCAGCAACGTCACCCGGGGATCGAGGTAGCGAGCTTCGAGTTCCGGGAAGGTTTCGAGATTGAGCCGGTCGGCCATGACGGGGGAGAATTCGGCCGTGGTGGTGAAGGGTCCCATGCGAAGCTTGCGCGGCACCGGCCGGTCGGCCTCGACCGCGAGGATGATGTTGGGCCCGATCAAGGGCTGGCCGGGCGCCACGAGTTCGGCGGTGATCCGCTTCGCCAGCCAAAGGCGTCCGGGCAAATCCGGACTATACGGCGACACTCCGGGCGGCAGCCACCACGAGGGCAAATTGGGCGGCGGCCTTTGCAGGTAGTGAAAATTAAGCAGCGGCGTAACCCCGAGCGCGGCGAGCAGAACAACCACGATCAGCGCGCGCCGCCGCGCGGGCGTGGCGGCCGACATGGCCCGGTGCAGGACGGCGCCGACGATGATGGCCAGCGGGAGCAGGAAGGGCACGCCATATTCTTCGTAAACGCCCTTCGGCAGCAGATTGGTGGTGAGCGCGATGATTGCCCCGATCGCAACCCAGCGTTCTCGCGGACCGACCGCGTTTTTTTGCAAGAACACGGCGGGGAGGGCGCAGAGCCCGGCCATCCACAAGGCGGGGGCGAGGGTCGCATAGGACTGCCACGCCAACTGCCAGTCCTTGTGCGGCACGGACAGCCGGTGAAATTGAAGCGTCCAGAACACGCTTGCCTCCGGAGCGGCCAGGTAAAACGGAAGCAACACCACGGCACCCGTGACGGCGAGCGCCGCTCCGCCGCCCAGCACCCGCGCCGAGACGGGTTCCGGGCCTTCGCGGAGCGAGGCCAGCCAGAGCACGGCGAAATATGGCGCCGCAGGCAAGCGGCACCCGACGCCGATGACTCCGAGGGCGCCGAGCAGCGCGGTGCGGCGCCATCCTGCCGGCCGCTCCAAAAACACCCACGCGGCGGCCATGGTGACGAGGCTGGTGAAGGCGTAGGGTTTGCCGAGGTGGATGAAATACATCCACGCCGGGGAGAGGGAAAAAACCACGACCAGGAGCAGCCCGAGCCAAGCGTGGGTCCGACGGGTCAGCCAGATGCCGGCCAGGGCCAAGGCAAGAACTCCCCAGAGACCATGGATGGCGCGCTGCTCAAAAAGCCCGAAACCGGTCAGGCTCATGAGCGCACCGCCGACATACGGAAACAGCGGCATCTGCGTGAAGCCGAAATCACGGTATGGCACCTCGCCCTGCATCACGGCGCGGGCGGCCACCGCGTAGAAACCTTCATCGGGGTTCAACGCGCCGAAAAACACATGGCAGACGGCGCTGACGAGATACAACAGCACGCCGCACAGGATGGCGCCGCGCCGCCAGTTCCAGTCGCGCGCTCCGGTGGTGCTTTGCATGGCGCAAGTCTCGCCGCCCGGGTCAGTGGGCCAGGTTGTATTTCACGATGGCGTAGATGGCGCGGAAGCCGTCGCGCCAGCCGATCTTCTTCCCCTCGGCGTAGGTGCGGCCGTAATAGGAGATGCCCACCTCGTAGATGCGGCACTCGGGCAGCTTGGCCACCTTGGCCGTGATCTCCGGCTCGAAACCGAAACGGTTTTCCTCGATGGTGATCTGCGTGAGGATCTCGCGGCGGAACAGCTTGTAGCAGGTTTCCATGTCCGTGAGATTGAGGTTGGTGAACATGTTCGAGAGCAGGGTGAGGAAGCGGTTGCCCACCATGTGCCAGAAATAAACCACGCGGTGCGCCTCCGCGCCCATGAAGCGCGAGCCAAAGACGACGTCGGCCTTGCCGTCGAGCACGGGCTTGAGCAGGCGCGGGTATTCCTGCGGGTCGTATTCGAGGTCGGCGTCCTGCACGACAACGACATCGCCGGTGGTGACGGCAAACCCCGTGCGCAAGGCCGCGCCCTTGCCCTGATTCACGTCGTGGTAGATGACGCGGGTCACCAGCGGCTCGATCTCGGCGCGCAGCAGCTCGCGCGTGCCGTCGAACGAGCAGTCGTCCACCACGATGATCTCCTTGTCCGCCACCGGGGCGGCACGGACCGCGTCCACGATGGCGCGGATGGTGTTGCGCTCGTTGTAGCAGGGAATGACGATCGAAAGCTTCATGCAGCAGAGGCCGCCACGCTAGCGCGGCCTCCCGGCTAGGAAAGCATTTTCCCGCCTCCACCCTTGACGCGGGCAAACCGCCCCGGGCATCGTGCCGCCATGGCTGAATCCGCTCCGCGCCCCAACCGGGCGCTCCTGCTCAAGCTCGTTGCCGGCCTGGTGGCAGTGCTCGGGGCGGCCGCGCTGGCGGCCCGCGGGCTCGACATCAAGGCGCTGCTCGCCCAAGGCCTCGAACTCATTCGGAGCGCAGGTGCGCCGGTGTTCTTCACCGCCATGGCCTTGTTGCCGGCGGCGGGCATGCCCTTCCTTGTTTTCCTGTTGTCCGTCGTGTCCCTCTTCGGCCCGCGCTTCGGCACGCCGGTCACCGTGGTGCTGGCTCTCGGGGCGATGACGGCCAACATTGTGTTCACCTACGTGCTCGCCCGCTGGGCGTTGCGGCCATTGCTCGCCCGGCTGGTCGTGCGGCTGGGCTACAAGGCGCCCGAAGTGGCGGCGGCGGACGCCACCGACCTCATTGTGATTTTACGCGTCACGCCGGGCATTCCCTTTTGCGTGCAACACTATCTGCTCGGGCTGGCGAATGTGCCGTTCGGGAAATACCTCCTCGTGTCCTGCCTGATCTCGTGGCCGCTGGGCACGGCGTTTATGCTTTTTGGCGACGCGTTGCTGCACGGCAGAGGCAAGGTCGCCCTTGTCTCGCTCAGCCTGATCCTCGCGCTTATGGCCGCACTCCATTTGGTGCGAAAACACTATGGGAAAAAACGCGCCTGAACTGCCGTTGGATGACGTGGGTCGCGTGGCCAGCGTCACTGAGTTCACCCGCCGGGTGAAGGAACTCCTGGAGGGCGGCCTCCGGCCCGGTTGGGTGCGCGGTGAAGTGTCGAATTTCCGGGCGCAGGCCAGCGGGCACGTGTATTTTTCCCTCAAGGACGCCGGGGCCCAGCTGAGCTGCGTGCTTTTCCGCGGCGATGCCACGCGGCAGAGTGTGCCGCTGCGCGACGGACTGCAGGTGCTGGCCTACGGCGAAGTCAGTGTCTATGAGGCGCGCGGCCAGTATCAGCTGGTCGTGCGGGCGCTGATCGAGCACGGGGCCGGCCGTCTCCAGCAGGAGTTGGAAAAACTCAAGCTCCGGCTCGCCGCCGAGGGGTTGTTCGAGGCCGCGCGCAAACAGGCGATCCCGCTGCTGCCGCGCACGGTCGGCTTCATCACTTCGCCGACCGGCGCCGCCGTGCAAGACTTTGTCCGCATCCTCACCCGGCGCGGCTGGACCGGCCGGCTCGTGGTGCTGCCCGCCAAGGTGCAAGGCGTGGACGCGGCGGCCGAACTCGCCGCGATGCTGCGCACGGCCGAGGCGCTGAATATTTTCGACCTGCTCGTCATCGGCCGTGGCGGCGGCAGTGCGGAGGATCTGTGGGCCTTCAACGAGGAACCCCTTGTGCGCGCCGTGGCGGATTGCGGCGTGCCGATCATTTCCGCCGTGGGCCACGAGATCGACACGACGCTGTGCGACTACGCCGCCGACGTGCGCGCGGAAACACCCAGTGGCGCCGCCGAGTTGATCTCCAGCAACTATCTCGCCGCGACGGAACGCCTCGGGCAGGCCGCCACAGGCATAGCGGATGCGCTGGAGACCGCCGTGACGCGTGCCGGCGAAAAACTCGATCATGCCCGCAGCCGGTTGCGGCTGCTGGCGCCGACGGCGGCCATCGAACACAATTACCTCCGGCTTGATGATCTGGGCAATCGGCTGGGTTCCGCGCTGCGCGCGGCGGTTCAGCACCGGCGTGAGTCGCTGGGCACCGCGCGCGCCCGGCTCGCCACGGCCGCGCCCGAAAAGAGGGTGCAACAGGACTCGCAGCGGCTGCTGGCGCTCTGGAAACGGCTGGAGTCGGCCAGCCCGCAATCCGTGCTCAAACGCGGCTATGCCATTGTGCGCGACGAGTCCGGCCGGCCCGTGGCCCGCGCCAAGGGAATCAAGGCCGGCGCGCCGCTGGTCAACGAATTCCACGACGGCAAACTGCGCGTGCGGGTGGAATAAAGGCCAAAAGTGATCACTCTCAGGCTTGGCATGAACAATCTCCTCTTCCCCCTGACGCTTGCGCTGTTCGCGACCCCCGGGATCCTGTTTTCCGCTGAAATGAAATCTTCCAAGACCTCTGCTGCCAAGGATGCCCTCGAATGCCAACCCGGTGAAATTTCCGCCTGTGGACTGCCGTCCAACGTCGTCATCGACATGAGCAAGGCCCGTGTGCAGCGCACCGATGAGGAGTGGAAAAAAAGGCTGACCCCACGCCAGTATCAGGTTGCGCGCCAGCAGGGCACCGAGCCGCCGTTCCAGAACGAATATTGGGATCATCACGCCGATGGCGTCTATTTCTCCGCCTGTAGCGACACGCCGTTGTTCGACAGCCGCGACAAGTTTGACAGCGGCACGGGCTGGCCGAGCTTCACCAAGCCGATCGAGCAGGCCCTGGTCGGCGAGACCACCGACACCAGCCACGGCATGACCCGCATCGAGGTCCACTGCAACGTGGACGGCGCGCACCTCGGGCACGTCTTCGACGACGGCCCGGGCCCGACCGGCCGGCGCTACTGCATCAACTCCGCCTCGCTCCGCTTCCTGCCCCGCGCCGAATACAACGCCTGGGTGGCGAAAAACAACCCCGCGCCAGCGAAGTGATCATTATTTCTCCGTCAGCGAGGCCGATGGGAACTCGGCCAGGTGCTCGGCCTTCCAGCGCATCGCCATCAGGATGCGATTGTAGCCGCTGGGGTGGGTGAAGAAGATTATTTCCTCCCACTTGCCGGGGGCGAGCTTGCGGTATTCGGAGAGCTTGAGCGCAGTGGTGGCAAAGCCGTCGGGCTGCCGCGCGGCGTTGAGACCGAAGATGTCGGCCTCCACCTCGTTGGTGCGGGTGAGAGTGTTGCGGACCGGGGTGGCGAGGAACATGAACACGCTGAACCCGGCCAGGATCAGCGGCAGGCCGGCGAAGTCATCGATGCCACGCAGGCCCCAGCCGGCGCCGAACCGCCGGTGGGCCCAGCCGAAGAACCAATGCGTAAACCAGAAGCCGGCGCTGATGAGCAGGGTGAACGCGATCACGCCCTTGTAGACGTGATTCAGGACGTAGTGGCCGAGCTCATGACCCATCACGGCCTGCACCTCGCCGGGCGTGCAGCGGTTGAGGAGATTGTCGTTCAGGGAGACGCGGATGGTGTTGAGCGCGCCGCTCACATTGGCGCTGACGCGCTTGGATTGTTTCGAGGCGTCGAACTGGTAGACTTTGTCCACCGGCACGCCGTTCGCGCGGGCCATCGACAGGATGGGGTCACGCACCTTGGCGTCGGTCAGGAGGGTGTATTTGTTGAAGAGCGGCATTACGAACACCGGCGCCAGCACCATCAGGAAAATCATGAAGAACGGCGTGGCGAGCGACGCCCGCACCCACCAGCGTTGCGGGGATTTGCGGATGCCGAGATAGAGGAGCGAACCAATCAAGCTCAGTGCGATCATTGCCACGACGAGCCCCTTCACCTGCTCACCCAGCCAGCCGCCGGTTGTCAGGTTGGACAGCCCGAAACGGTGTTCGCGGATAAAGCCCACGTAGTAGTCGTTCGGCAAATCGATGATTGCGGAGACAAGGGCAAACAGGGCGATGAAAATCACGCCCTGCAGGTAGCGGATCTTGATAACCCGCTCGGCGACGTCCCGCAGCTTCACCGTCACGCCGAATTTCAACAAGGCCCAGGTGATGGCGAGGCCGAGCACCAGATTCCAGACCTGGATGATGTAACCACCCTCAAAATACGCGTCGGATTTGGCGCGCGCCTCCGCGGGCAGGGTGTTGAGCAGTTTCTCCGTCTCGGCGACGGGATCAAACGCCGGGACGACGGCGTGGGCCAGCGTGGCGAAACCCAGCAGGAGCAAGAATCCGGGCAGCAGCCGGGCGAAGGGGCGGGGCGGTTGTGTCATGTCTGTTTGAATCCGTGCCCGTCCTCCGGCGCAAACCAGAACCTGTCTATGTCTACGGGTAGAGCCAGAATTTCTTCGTCTGATCCTGGTAGATCTTGGCGCGCTCGGCCCAATTCCTGAGAAAGAGCGGCACATCCACCCGCGCGCCCTCGCGCTGCAGGGCGGCGAGCCAGGCGCTGGAGCCGACGTGGATCCTGAAGCTGCGCGCTTCGTCCATGGTCAGCGTGGCAAAGGGGTTGAGACGCGTCCATTTCGCGGCCTGCTTGTGCATGTAGAAGGAGAGGGCGGTGGGGTTCCATTTTTCCCAATCAACCACCTCCACGTAGACGCCGGTCATCGGCTTGCCGTCGCTGCCTGTGCCGGAGCGTTTCACGAAGGCGAGGCCGGGGATTTGATAGGCTTTTATGGCCTGGATGATTTCGTCCGGTGACTTTTTGGGAAACCCGATGCCGCGGAACGGATAATCGCGGCCGATGCCCCACGACCAGTCGCTGTTCTGCGTGCCAAGCCCGACCATGGCATAGCCGATGACGGCCTCGTAACTGCCGATGTAGGGCGAGGTGGCCACCCATTTCAATTCCGTGTCCGGCCAGCGCATGCTCCGCGACCAGCCGCGCAGGGGGATGACCGTGAGTTTGCCTTTCGCACGCACCTTCTCGGTCAGTTCCAGGCCGGAGATGGCGCGGGAACCCTCTTTGGCGACGCGGGCGATCTCACCGATGGTGAGGCCATGCACATACGGCATGCGGGGGAAAGCGCCGACCCCGCTCATGTTCTCCGGGTCGAGCGGCGGGCCGTCCACCTTCAGCCCCCCGAGCGGGTTGGGCCGGTCGAGCACGATGACCTCCACGCCGTATTGGAAACAGGCGTCCATCGCGTAGCGCATCACCACATTGAACGTGTAGGACCGCACGCCGATGTCCTGCAGGTCGATGACGAGCGCGTCGAGGCCCTGAAGCTGTTTCGCGGTGGGCTTGCGGTTCTTGCCGTGCAGCGAATACACGGGCAGCCCGGTGGCGGTGTGAATCGTGTCATTGAAATTGTCGCCGGCCTTGATCTGGCCCTCGAACCCGTGCTCGGGGGCGAAAAGCGCGACGAGCTTGGTCTTCGGGGCGCGACGCAGGACGTTGAGGGTGCTTTCGCCGCGGCGGTTCACGCCGGCGGGGTGGGTGAGCAGGCCGATTTTCTTTCCCGCCACGGCGGCGAAGTTGTCCGCCTCGAGCACGTCGATGCCCAGCATGACCCGCGGCAGTCTTTCGGGCGGAGCGGACGGTTGGGTGGTGGCCGGGGCGGCCGGATTGGTCGCGGCTTTGGTTGGCTTGCTGGCGCAACCCAGCGCCAGAGCGAGAGCGCTGACGGCTATGGTTCCGAGGGAGATCTTCACGAGCGACCGGCGTGACATGTGCCGAGATTTTTGAAAACGCCGCCGAGGCTTGGCGAGGAGAATCGTGACAGGAGAAGACTCACAAGGCACGGCTCACCGCCGCGGCCAGCATCTCTGCGGTGCGGGGCAGCGCCTCGGCCAGCGGCAGGCCCGGTGGCGTGACGGCATGGTGCAGGTCATCCGTCGGCACGCCAAGGCTGCCGGCAAAAACGTGAGCGGTTTTGCCAAGCCGCCGAGCCGTCGCGACGAGCGAGCCCGGACCCTTGCCGCTGAGCGAGGTGGCATCAAACCGGCCTTCGCCCGTGAGCACCAGGTCGGCCGTCGCGATCCGCGCGGGCAGGTCGAGCCATTCCGTGACGAGGTCAAAACCCGGCACCAGCTGCGCGCCGCAGGCGACCATCAGACCGAACGCGATGCCACCGGCCGCGCCGGTGCCGGGCAGGTCGGCGAGGGAAAGCGGCTGGCCGCAGGTTGCGCATAACAATGAGGCCATCCGGGCCATCTCCGTTTCGAGCCGGGGCAGGTCGTCAGGCTTCAGGCCCTTTTGCGGGCCAAAGGTCGCCGTGGCGCCACGCGGGCCGAGCAGCGGATTAGTCACGTCGCAAGCGATGAAGACGGGAGGCAGCGACATCAGTTTCCGGCGGTCTAGTGAATCGATATCCGGCCAGATTTCTGGTGTGGGCACATACAATTGCTCGCCGCCCACGTCGTGGAACCGTAAGCCGAGGGCCGACAACGCGCCAAGCCCGAGTTCATTGGTCGCGCTGCCGCCGACGCCGAGCAGGATGGCGTCGGAGCCAGCCTGAACGGCGGCGTGGATCAACTCTCCCGTGCCGTAGCTACAGGTCCGCCAGGGATCGCGCTGGTTGCGTGGCAGGAGTTCCAGGCCGCTGGCGGAAGCCATGCCGATTGTTGCGAGTGTGCCAGCCGGCTTTAAGCCAAGTCGGTCGCGCACAGCAGCCGTGAGCTGCCTTCCCGCCACATAGCCGATGGACGCGTTGACCGTTGCCCCGCGCGGGCCGGAAACCTCGATGTGTTCGAGCCGACCATTCGCCGCAGCGGTGAGCGTCTCGCAAAACCCCTCGCCGCCGTCGGTGAGCGGGCAGAGATCAAGCGTCCACCCGGGGTGTTTGGCGCGGAGCGCGGTGGCGGCGGCCTCGCAGGCCTGCGCGGCCGTGAGCGCGTCCTTGAATTTGTCGAAGGCAACGAGGACGCGCATGGCCGAAATATCAGACCTTTTGCTGTCGCCGGGCGGCGGCCCCTTGCGCCAGTTTTTCGAGCACGGGCACGGTTTCGTCGAACGACAGGCAGGCGTCGGTGATGCTCTGCCCCGGGGTCAGCGGCCGGCCGGGCTCATGCTGCTGCGCGCCGCCGACGAGGTTGCTTTCCAGCATGAAGCCGATGAGCGCGCGTTCGCCGGCGGCAACCTGCGCGGCGAGATCGGCGGCGACCTGCTCCTGCTGGTCATGCTTCTTGCCGCTGTTGTCGTGGCTGCAGTCCACGAGCACCACGGCGAGCGAGCCGGATTTCTTCAGCAGAGCGGCGGCCTGGTGGATGGATTCGCGGCCGTAATTCGGGCCGGTGCGGCTGCCACCGCGCAGCACCAGGTGGCCTTCGGGGTTGCCGGTCGTGCCGAGCACGGCGGGGGCGCCTTCGCGGGTGAGGGAGGGAAAACAGTGGGGACCTGCAGGTCGCCGTCGGTGCGGTTTTTGAAACCGACCGGCATCGAGAGACCCGAAGCGAGTTCGCGGTGGATCTGGCTCTCCGTCGTGCGCGCGCCGATGGCGGCCCACGAGACGAGGTCGGCGTAATACTGGCCGAGGGTCGTGTCCAAAAACTCGGTGCCGATGGGCAGGCCGGCGGCGTTGATGTCGAGCATGAGCCGGCGGGCGAGGCGCAGGCCGGTGTTGACCTGAAAGCTGCCGTCGAGGTGCGGGTCGTTGATCAGACCCTTCCAGCCGATGGTCGTGCGGGGCTTTTCAAAATAGACGCGCATCACGACCAGCAGGTCGCGGGCGAGCCGGTCGGCCACGGGCTTGAGTTTCCGCGCGTAGTCGAGCGCCGCCGCCGGATCATGGATCGAGCAGGGGCCGACGATTGCCAGCAACCGGTCGTCGCGGCTGGCGAGGATGTCGCCAACGGCCTGGCGGGCCGATTGCACGAGCGCCGCGCCGGCCGCGGACAACGGCAGATCCTCCTCGAGGATGGCCGGCGAGAGCAACGGGCGCGCCGTGCTGATGCGCAGATCGGAAGTGGGCGGTCGCATGGGGATTGGCTGAGTGAACGAAGCCGGGGGCCAAATGCACGGAGATTTTCATCGTGAGAGGGGCTTTGTGCCCCGACCGGTCGCGGGATAAACCCGCTCCCACATTTTCATCTCGGCGGCGGCGGGCGGGGCGGTAAAGCTGCGGAATGCTCTCCCTCTGCCAGCATGGTTACGAAGCTCTCCTCGAGCGCGAGCTCACCGGGGCGGGGTTGGGTGTGACCGAGAAAGGGGTGGGCTGGGCGTTGTGTGAGGGTAGGGCGAATCCTCCGGATGAGCCGTTGTCGGATGACGGCTCGTCGGGACGACTCGCCCTACCGGAACTGGCCTTCCCGCACCTGACGTTGTCCGCGCCGCGTGAGTTCAAGGGCGAGTCGGTCAACGCCCTGGCGTCGCAGCTGGCGGATTTCTTCTTTGCGAGCCTGCGCGGCGAGCGCATCGACGCGGAGTGGCCTTGCGTTTTTCAAACCGTGCCCGAAGTCGTCGGGCTGGGCCGCCGGGCGAGCGCGGTGGAGAAGGCCTTTGGCGAGCTGTTGAAGAAAAAACTCTCGCGCATCGCCCGGCTGGCGACAGCGGATCTGCCGCGCGGGGCGGGGAAGGCGCGCGGATTGATGGTGTTCTTCGCGGATTTCGGCCGGGTGTTCGCCGCGCGCGAGGCCTGGCTGGGCGGGCAGCGGCGGATGGCGGACGACGACGCGGCGCCATCGCGCTCCTATTTGAAAGTGGAAGAGGCCTACATCGTCCTCGGGCGCGAGCCGGCGGCGGAAGAGACCGTCGTCGATCTTGGCGCGGCCCCGGGCGGCTGGAGCTACAGCGCGGCGAAGCGCGGGGCGCGCGTCATCGCGGTGGACAACGGCCCGCTCAAGGGCGGCGCGCTGAACCATCCGCTGATCGAGCACCGCCTGGAGGATGCGTTCAGGTTTTCACCCCCGACCGGCGTAACCTGCGACTGGCTGTTTTGCGATCTGGTCGAGGAGCCGCACCATGTGATGCAGAACATCGTTGCCCCGTGGCTGGCGCACGGCTGGTGCCGGCGATTTGTCATCAACCTGAAGTTCGGCCATGTGGACTCGTTGACCCTGCTCAAAGAGATTCAGGCGCCGGACTCGCCTTTTGCGAAGCACGCGACGAATCTCCGTATCCGCCACTTGTATCACAACCGGGAGGAGTTCACCGTCGTCGGCGAAACCATGGCATGAAACCACCCGCTCCCGCATCCAAGGAACTGAACGTCTGCGGCTGGCAGGCGGTCTCGACCCTGTTCGCGCGACATCCGGACGAGGTGCGGCGGTTGTTTTTTGACGTCCAGACGGGCAAGCGGAGCGGGGAGTTCTGTTCGCGGCTGGCGACGCAGAAAAAAGTCTACCGGCAGGTGGAGGCGGCGGAGTTGGAAAAGGTCGCCGGCACCAAGCTGCACGGCGGCATCGTGGCGGTGATTGCTGCGCGGCCGTTGAAGAAGGTGACGCGCGAGGTCATGGGGGAATGGGCGCGGACGAAGGCGCCGCTGCTGCTGCTCGACCGCGTGAGCAACGCGAACAACGTCGGGGCCATCGTGCGCACGGCGGCGTTTTTTGGCGTGAAGGCGATCATCGTGCCGGACCACCCGGCGCAGGCGCTGCCCGGCGAGGCGGCCTGGCGCGTGGCCGAGGGTGGCATGGAGTTTGTCGATTTTTACCGCGTGCCGGCGCTGCCGGTGTTTTGCGCCGAGCTGAAACGGAGCCATTATCTCATCGGCACAAGCCTGCGCGGCAACCAGCTCTCGCCGCGCGCGGCCCGGGAACGCGGCCTGCCCCGGCCGCCGGCCATCATCCTCGGCAACGAGGAGCGGGGCATGGCCCCCGAGATCATGGCGCTATGCGACCGGCTCGTGCGGATTCCCGGCGCGGCCACCGTCGAGTCGCTCAACGTCTCCGCGGCGGCCGCGGTGCTGTGCTGGGAATTCCTGGGTGCCCGTTAGCGGCCGAACAGCCGCCCGAGCAATCCAGGCGGAGTTTTCCCCGGCCCGGGGTGGACCGGTTCGAAGTGATCCGCTTTCTTGTAGAGGATGACCACATCCTGCAGGCCCCAGGCTTCCTCGAGATAGGCGCGCACGATGACATTGGGGTGGCGTTGCAGGACGCGCATGAGCCAGGCGGGCGAGCTGAGGGCGAGGCCGTAGTCCTCCGCGGCCTTGCTCTCAAAATAGCGCTGGTAGGCGAAGCCGGTGCGGGCGTAGTCGGCGAGCAGCGCCGGCTTGTCGATGTTCTCGGCAATGTTTTTCTGGCCGCGTGCGAGCAGGCTGGCGACCGTGCGGCCCTGGGTGCTGAACACGATGACGCCGCATTCGCGCGTCCACTGGACGAGACAATCCAGGGCGGCGAGCCAGCGGTCCTCGCGGAGATGGGTGACGAGCGAGCCGACCCAGATGAGGTCAAACTGCGCCGCGAAGGGCAGCTGGCGCAGGTCCGGCTGCGAATACACTGGCCGCGCCCCAAATTGTTTCGCGCAAAAATCAACCCCGGCACGGTCGAGGTCGCAGGCCGTGATGCTGGCGTAGTGGTAGTGGGCGCGCAGCCAGCGCAGCACCCGGCCGTGGCCGCAGGGCAGGTCGAGGATGTCCGGGTAGTGCGGCTTGTCGCACAGCACCGAGGAAAAATGGATCAGCTCCAGCGCGCGCCGGCCGAGATCAAAATACTGCTCCGGATTTTCCGGCGCCTGCATGGTGTCGCGCGGCGCGACCGTGCGGTCCACGGGCAATCGGCTGAAATCATAAAGCGGCTTCATGGGGTGACCGCTCGCATCAAGGCGGCCTGCCCGGCGGGCGTCAACCGCGTGCGCGCGTTCTTGCCTCCCGGTTGCAGCCGGTGCATATCGTCCACGTGAACCTCCCCATCTGGGAAGACCGCGACTGGCGGCCGCTGCCGCGCCTGGAGGGCCCGGTGCGGGCCGACGTGTGCGTCATCGGGCTGGGTGGTTCCGGCTTGGCGGCGATGGAGGAACTCGGCGCCATGGGCGTCAGCGCCGTGGGCGTGGACGCCGGCGAAGTGGGGGCGGGCGCGGCGGGCCGCAACGGCGGCTTCGTGCTCGCGGGGCTGGCGAAATTTTTCAACGAGACGGTGGTGCAGTTTGGTGAAACGACCGCCAGCAACCTCTACCGGTTCACGGCGCGGGAAATCCAACGCCAGGCGGAGGAGTTGCCCGAGATCATCCGCCTGACGGGTTCGCTGCGCATTGCGGCCGATGAAGCCGAGCGGGCGGATTGTGCGAAGCATCTGGCCGCGCTCCGCTACTGTGGCTTTGCCGCCGAGCCCTACGCCGGGCCGGAAGGCGAGGGGCTGCTGCTGCCATCGGACGGGGTCATGCAACCGCTGCGCCGGGTGCGGGCCATCGCGCGAAAACTCCGGCAGCGCGACGCTTTGCTCTACGAGGGTTCGCCGGTGCGAAAAATGGTGCCAGGATCGGTGGTCACGGACAAGGGCACCATTTTCTGCGACACGGTGATTGTCGCGGTGGACGGCCGGCTGGAGCAGATATTTCCCGAACTCAGCCCGCGGGTCCGCACGGCGCGGCAGCAGATGCTGGCCACGGCGCCCGCGCCCGAAGTGAGTTTCGCCCGGCCGGTTTACTGGCGGCACGGTTTTGAATACTGGCAACAGCTGCCCAACCAGAGCATCGCGCTCGGCGGGTTTCGCGATCACGGCGGGGTCACGGAATGGACGCACTCCAACGAGCCGACGGAACTGATCCAGGGATTGTTGGATGAATTCCTGCGCGGACACCTGAAGGTGCGAGCGCCGGTGACACACCGTTGGGCGGCCTCAGTGGCCTACACGACGGATGGGCTGCCGGTGCTGGAACAGATGGGCGACAAAGTCTGGGCGGTGGGGGCTTATTGCGGCACGGGGAACATTGTTGGGGCGCTCAGCGCGCGCGCGGCGGTGCGACTCGCGTGCGGCCAACCGGCCGAGTGGGCCGATCTGCTGGCGGCCGCGCGGGTGCACGCCGCCAAGTCATAATCGGCTGCGGGATTGACACCCCGGGTCCGGCCGGTCACCACTGGCGCCCGATGAATCGTTTTGCCGCCTATTTTTATTTTGGCTTTGCGGGCTTTTTTGCCCCGCAGACCGGAGGCGGCTTATCCCCACGCAAACCCTGACCAAACCCCAGACCCAATTTGCAAAGGAGCCGCCCCACCGGGCGGCTCTTTTGTTTTTAAACCAAGACCCAGACATTTTCGCCACGGATTACACGGATGAACACGGATAAATACCAAAAACCCTGTGGCTGTCATTCTGAGCGTAGCGAAGAATCCAGTATCATTCCCGCCGGCCAAAATCCGACTGGATCCTTCACTTCGTTCAGGATGACCCGCAGCGCAATCGATCCGTGTTAATTCGTGGTCAAATTCTGACTCTACTTAGCCCCCATCCCCATGATCCTCCCCAAAAACAACCGTCTCTCCTCCGAGGAAGTCGCGCAACTGTCGGTGATCGTCGCCGAGTTCGGCTGCCGCATCCAGCCGATCGTCGGCGACATTCGCACCATCTACGCCATCGTGGGCGACGAGCGGCACGAGCTGATGATCAGCCGGCTCGAGGGCCTGCCCTTCGTCGACCGCGTCGACACCATCCAGTCGCCGCACAAGCTCATGGACCGCCGCTCCGACCTGGCCAATGGCCGGCTGCGCATCGGCACCGTCACCCTGGGCGAGGAGCTGCTCATTATCGCGGGCCAGTGCACCATCGATCCGAAAAATCCGCAGTATTTCATGGAGACGGCGCAGGCGGTGCAGGAGGCCGGCGCGCACGCGCTGCGCGGCGGGGTGTGGAAGCCACGCACCAATCCCTACTCGTTCCAGGGCGATGCCAAGTCGCTGGAAACGCTCATGGAAGCCTCGCGCCTCACCGGCCTGCCCGCCGTCGCCGAGGTCATGGAAGCCGGGCACGTGCAACTGGCCCTGGATGCGGGGGTGCAGGTGCTGCAAATCGGTGCGCGCAACGCCCTCAATTACTCGCTGCTCCGCCAGGTCGGCGCCGCCATCGCCGGCCGGCCGACCGCCGTGCTGCTGAAGCGCAGCATCCACATGGGCCCGCTCGACGAGTTTATCTCCGCCGCCGAATACATCGCGGCTTTCGGCAACCCTAACGTCATGCTCTGCCCGCGCGGCACCTTGCCCGGGCTGGACGGTTACCGCAACCATCCGGATGAATCCATCACGCCGCTGCTCAAGGAAAAGACCTGGGCGGCGGTGGTCGTCGATCCCTCGCATTCGGTGGGCAAGGCCGCCTACGTGCCGGCTTGCGCGCTCGCCGCCGTGGCCTACGGCGCCGACGGCCTGTGCCTCGAGGCGCACGTCAACCCGAGCCAGGGGATCGGCGACGACCCGAAACAGGCTGTCACGCCCCGGGTGCTTGCGGAGTTGATTGTCCGGGCCCGGGCCCTTCATGCTACCCTCCGCCGTCCGACTGTCCCGGCATGAAAAAGAAACTAGCCAAAATCCGCGTCCAGATCGACCGCCTCGACCAGCAGGTGGTCCGGTTGCTCAACGCCCGCCTGAAGCGCGCCCAGCAGATCGGCGAGTTGAAGCGCGGCGCCAGGACCCGCATCTATGTCGCCGAGCGCGAGGCCGAGGTGCTGCGCCGCGTCGCGACCGCGAACCGGGGTCCGCTCAAGCCCGCCGCGCTCCAGTCCATCTACCGCGAGATCATGTCGGCGGCGCTGGCGCTGGAGAAGCCGCTGTGCGTCGCCTACCTCGGGCCCGAGGCCACCAACACGCACGCCGCCGCGCTCCGCAAGTTCGGCTCGAGCGTGGAATACCGCCCGATGGCCACCATTGCGGACATCTTCACCGCCGTGGAAAAGAGCGAGGCCGACTACGGCGTCGTGCCGGTCGAGAACTCCACGGAGGGCTCGGTGCGTGATTCGCTGGATCTGTTTGTCGAGACGCCGCTGAAGATTGTCGCCGAGCTGCACCAGGAGATCGAACACACGCTGCTGTCCCGGGCACCGCTCGCGAAGATCAAAAAGATCTACTCGAAGGACCAGGCGCTGGCCCAGTGCCGCCGCTGGCTGCAGCGCAACCTGCCGCATGCGCAGCTCGTCGACGTGGACAGCACCGCGCTGGGCGTGCAGCTGGCCGCAAAGGAGAAGGGCGCCGCCGCGATCGCGCCCCGCCTCGCCGGCGAGCGCTACGGCGTGCCCGTGGTCGCGACGCAAATCCAGGACCTCAAGAACAACACCTCGCGCTTCGTTTTCCTCGGCCGCGAGGCTTCGGGCTCGACCGGCCGCGGCCACGACAAGACGAGCCTGCTGGTCTCGCTCCACCACGAGCCCGGCGCGCTGCTGCACGCCTTGCAGCCCTTCAGCCGCCGCAAGCTCAATCTCACGCGCATCGAGTCGCGCCCCAGCCGGCTGCGCCCGTGGGACTACATCTTCTTCCTCGACGTCACGGGCCACTACGAGGACCCGGCGATGCAGGCCGCGCTCAAGGAGCTGAGCAGGAAATGCCCGCTCGTGAAATGGCTCGGCAGCTATCCGGTGGCCAAGCGCTGACTTTGGGCTCGGCAGCCCCGGGCCCTTGGGATTTCTTGGCGCCGTGCGAGCATTGAAAATTCTCTTCGTCAGCTCCGAGGTCGAGCCGTTTGTGAAAGTCGGCGGACTGGCCGACATGGTGGGCGCCCTGCCCATCGAACTGGCCAAACTGGGGCACGAGGTGCGGATCGTCTGCCCGGCCTACGGTTCGGTGAAACGGGTGGGCGGGTGGCACGCGCTCCCGCGGCCGCTCGGGGTCGACGTCGGGCCGTCGGCGCAATGGGCCCGCACCTGGGAGACCGTGCTGCCGGGCACGGCCGTGCCGGCGTATTTTCTGGAGAACCATGATCACTTTGCCCGGCCCGAGGTTTATACGGGGCCGTGGGGCGCGTTCGAGGACAACGACCTGCGCTTTGCCTTCCTGTGCCGCGGCGCGCTGGCGCTGTGCCAGCAACTGGACTGGATTCCCGATGTCGCGCACGGTCACGACTGGCCCACCGGCCTGCTGCCGGTGATGCTGAACACCACGCTGCGCGATACCCCGCTCGGGCGCACCGCGTCGGTCTTCACCATCCACAATCTCGAGCACCAGGGTTATGCCCCGGCGCGCGTGGTGGATTTCGCGCGGCTGCCCCGGGGCGAGTTTTTGCGCGACGGGATCGAGTCGGGCGGCATGGTCAACCAGCTGAAAGCCGGACTCTGGCACGCGACCAAGCTCACGACCGTCAGCCCCACCTATGCGAAGGAAATCCTGACCCCCGGGGGCGGCTTCGGGCTCGACGGGGTGCTGCGTTTCCGGGCGGGCGACCTGCTCGGCATCCTCAACGGCATTGACGATGAGTCGTGGGATCCGGCCCGCGACCGGGCCTTGCCGTCGAACTACTCGGCGGCCGACCTTCACGGCAAGGCGCGGTGCAAGGCGGCGCTGCAACGGCGTTTCGGCCTGGAGGAGAACCCGGTTGTGCCGCTCTACGGCGTGGTGTCCCGGCTTGTGGCCCAGAAGGGCCTCGACCTGCTGGCGGAGGCGCTGCCGGCCGTGCTGGACCGGATGGCCATCCAGCTTGTGCTGCTTGGCAGCGGCGATGTGCGGCTGGAAAATAGTTTTTCGTGGGCGGCGCGGGCCTATCGCGGGCGCTGCGGGGCGCAGATCGGCTTCGACGGCAAGCTGGCGCGGCTCATTCAGGCCGGCAGCGATATTTTCCTCATGCCCAGCCGGGCGGAGCCGTGTGGGTTGACGCAGATGTATGCCATGCGCTATGGCACGCTGCCCCTTGTCCACGCGACCGGCGGGCTGGTGGACACGGTGGAGAATTTTGCGGAAGGCCAGGGGCGGGGCACGGGTTTTGTCTTCCACGCCGCCACCGCGGGGGCGCTGGCCGACACGATCGGCTGGGCCTGCGCCACCTATTACGACCGGCCGCTGGAATTCGCCGGCTTGCAGCGGCGGGCGATGGCCCAGGATTTTTCCTGGCGGCAGAGCGCCGGCCACTACGTCGATCTTTATCGCTGGGCGGTCGAATCCCGCACGGGCACTTATCCGGCGTGAACCGCGAGCGCCTTGGGCGTGTGGAAGAAGCGGTTGTGCGCCACGTCGTCGACGGAGATTTCCTCGTCGAGCGATTCCCACTGGATGGTGCGGCCGCCGCCCTGCAGCTGGATTTTCTCCAGCTCGGATTGCGAGGCGTTCTCCAGGACCTTGTATTTGCTGGCGGGAAAACTGACCGAGCGGCGGGCGTTGATCTCGAGATAAACGCGCCGGCCCTGGACCCAGCAACGCAGGGCGCTGAGGGGCGGGGTGACGGGTTGGGTGGTGTCCATCCAACAAAGCTACGCGGCTTCCCGGGAATAGCAATGTATCCCTCGGCCCTTAATACCTGTCCATCACCTGCCACATGATCCAAGTGAGGCTGACACCCAGCATCACCATGCCGGCCAGACCCGAGACGAAAAGCACCGGATTGTCGCGGCCGAGAAAGGTGATGGCGCCGAGCAGCGCTTCACCGGGCAGCATGATCAGGCAATAATCGCGCATTTTGCGGCGCCTGACCTTCCGGATCTCAATCTGGTCCAGCCCATGCCGCTTTTCAATGGCCCGGTTCTGCTGAAGCGCCGTATAGACGTCGTTCGGATCGCCCGCCTTGGGGCCGGTCGCGCCCTTGGAGCTGGCAATGACGGGTCCCGCCAGGATCGCGAGCTCCTTGGCCGTGGGCAGCGGCTCCGCGCCCGGGCCCCGCACGTTGTCGCGTTTGAAATCACGCGACTTGAAGCCGTAGGCCTTGGGCGGCGGATCATCAGACTTCATCGCGGCACCTTGGCAAGATGAGGCAGGAGATTCAAGCCAAGGCGTGGCGAAGCATGACCGACTTTTGGCAAGACATGCGCGGCGTCTATACTTGCGTGCCCTCCCGGGCGCTTTACGTTCAACCGGCAACCCAGCACATATCATCGTGCCGACGCTTGCCCCGTCGCGAGTGAATTAACATCCCACTTTTATCGCCATGAGTCCCTCCGCCGCCGCCCCGACACGTCCGTCTGCCCTGCCCGTGACTTCCCGCCAGAAGCCAAAGTATCCCGGCATCCGCGTCACCTGCAACGGCAACCAGCTGGTCACGCAATACGTCGAGACGCGCATCACCGAGGGCGGCGTGTTTTATCCGATCACCCCCTCGACCGAGGGCGGCGAGATTTACCAGCAGTCCTTCGCCTCGGGTGAGCTCAACGTCTGGGGCGCGCAAAAGATCGCCGTCGAGACCGAGGGCGAGCACGCCGCGCAGGGCGGCGCCACCTCCTACGCCGTGCAGGGCCGCCGCACCGTCAACTTCACCTCGGGGCAGGGCCTCGCCTACGCCATGGAGCAGTATTACCACGCGCCGGGCAAACTCTCGACCATGGTCCTCGAGGTCGGCGCCCGCGCCCTGACCAAGCACGCCCTCAACGTCCATTGCGGCCACGACGACTTCTACGGCGCGCTCGACACCGGCTGGACCATGCTGATGTCGAAGGACGCGCAGCAAGCCGCCGATCAGGCGATCATTCTCCGCAAGGTCAACGAGCTGTCGTTGAACCCGGGCATGAACATCCAGGACGGCATGCTCACGACGCATTCGGAGCGGATGTATCTCGCGCCCGAGGCGGAAATGCTCCGCGAATACCTCGGCGCGCCGGACGACCAGATCGACTGCCCCACGCCCGCGCAGCGCGAACTGTTCGGTCCCCAGCGCCGCCGCGTGCCAGTGATGATGGACCTGAAGCACCCCATCTTGCTCGGCCCGGTGCAGAACCAGGAGCACCACATGAACGGTGTCGTCGCGCGCCGGAACAATTTCAACGAACCCATCCTCGGCTTCCTCGCGGACTGCTACGCCGAGTTCGGCCGGCTCACCGGCCGGCATTACGGCTTCCTCACGGAATACAAGACCGCGGACGCTGACACGGTCTTCGTCTCGCTCGGCTGCGCGGCCGACAACATCGAGGCGGCCTGCGATTACCTGCGCGAGCAGCGCAACGCCAAGGTCGGTTCCATCCACCTCAACGTCATCCGCCCGTTTCCCGAGGCCGCCGTCATCACCGCCCTCCGCGGCAAGAAAAACGTCATCATCCTGGAGCGCACCGACGAGGGCCTGGCGGGCGACAACCCGCTGGCGCGCGACATCCGGGTCGCGCTCGGCAAGGCCGCCGAGGGCGCGAAATTCGGCGAGGGCTCCGGCCTGCCGGCGCTCACGCCGGCCGAGACCCCCCGCCTCTTCCGCGGTGCCTATGGCATCGGCTCGCGCGATTTCCGCCCCGAGCACACGCTGGGCGCCTACGAATTCGCCACCGGCGCCACCCGGCGGCAGGACGGCCGCAGCGCGGCCGAGGGCGAGACGTTTTTCGTCCTCGGCGTCAACCACCCCTATGCCGTCATCAGCAAGGACACGCCGTCGCTCCTGCCCGAGGGCGCCATCGCGGTGCGGTTCCATTCCATCGGCGGCTGGGGCATGATCACCACGGGCAAGAACCTCGGCTCCATCATCGGCGACTTCGGCCAGTTCATCTCCGAGCAGACCCCGACCTACGACGAAGACGGCTTTCTCGTGGACAAGCTCTTCATCATGGCGAACCCGAAATACGGTTCGGAGAAGAAGGGTGCGCCCACCAATTATTACCTCACCGTCGCGCCGTCGCAGATCAAGGTGAACTGCGAGCTGAACCACGTGGATGTCGTGCTCTGCTGCGACCCGAAGGCCTTCACCCACACCAATCCGCTCGAAGGCCTGAAGAAAGGCGGCTCACTCGTCTGGGAATCCGGCGAGTCACCCGAGGTCGCCTGGCAGCGGGTTCCGGAGAAATACCGGCAGTTTGTCCGGGAGAACAGCATCCGCATCTTCATCCTTCCCGGCTTCGACATCGCGCGGAAGGCGACGAACCAGACCGAACTGCAGCTGCGCATGCAGGGCAATTCCTTCCTCGGCGCGTTCTTCCGCGTGTCGCCGTTCCTGAAGACGTTCGGCATCTCGGAGGAGCAGTTTCACAAGGTCGTGCAGAAACAATATGAGAAGAAATTCGGCCGCTTCGGCGAGGCCGTCGTGGCCTCGAACATGACCGTGATGACCGAGGGCTTCTCGCGCGTGGCCGAGATCAAGCTCGGTGCCAACGGCGACCCCGACCGCTCCTCGATGCGCAATCCGCTGCTCGCGCCCATTGGCGACCACCAGATCATCCCGACCGCCGGCTGCAATGCCGCCGGTTGCGCCTCGATCCCCGCACCCGCGGCCCAGCCGGCCCGCGCGCCGTTCCAGACGCTGGCGAAGTTCGACTCCGAGTTCCGCGCGGGCCTGGGCTACCACCAGCCGGCCGGGGCGTTCGCGTCCGTCGGCGTGATGAGCGCCGGCTCCGGCGCCACCCAGTCCAAATACGTCGCCCGCCGTGAGACGCCCGTCTACATCGCCGAGAATTGCACCCAGTGCATGGAGTGCATCACCGCCTGTCCCGACACCGCGCTGCCCAACATGGCGCAGGACGTTTCCACGGTCCTGAAGACCGCGGTCAACAACTACGTCACCCACCGCGACGAGCGCCTCAAGTTCGGCGCGGAGATCGCCGGTCTCGAGGCCCGCGCCCGCGCGAAGATGAACGAATCCGTGAAAGCGAAGACCAAGGTGCCGTTCAAGGACATCATCCGCGACGAGGTCAACGCGCTCACGACGATCTCGACGCAGAGCAAAGCCGAGTTCACCAACATCATCGCCAAGCTCCCGATCGCCTACGGCAACGTGCCGGCCATCTTCCGCTCCCTCGAGGCCAAGACCCCGGGCGCCGGCGGCCTGTTCTCCATCTTCGTGTCCGATCTCTGCAAGGGCTGCGGCGAGTGCGTGCAGGTGTGCGGCGACCACGACGCCCTGCGCATGACGCGCGAGACCGAGGAGCTGAATGCCGAGCTGACCACGGCGCAGGTGTTCTCGCGCCTGCTGCCCGACACCCCGCAGAAATACCTCGGCCTCTACAACGACAGCGACGCCGCCAGCTCCCGCGAGGCCGCGCTGCGCAACCACCTCATGGTCCGTCGCAATTACGAGGCGCTCGTCTCGGGCGACGGCGCCTGCGCCGGTTGCGGCGAGAAGAGCATCCTCCGCTCGGTGGCGTCCGTCACCGAGGCCTACATGCGGCCGCTCTACCACCGCAAAGCCGACCGCCTCCGCGCCACGGCGGCACGCCTGTCAGCCGAGGGTCCCGCCAAGCTCGCCACCCTCAAGGCGCGCGATGCGAAGGAGTATGCTCTGTTCCGGAAAACTTACGCGCACGCCATCATGAATCTCGGCGGCGAAAACGACGCGGACACCGCGAAGCGCATCGCCGACCACGAGGCTAAGCACGGCGCCATCACCGACGCCCAGATCATCAGCGGGCTCGCCGCGGTGCTCGAGCAGGACGCCTTCAACCATAAGGAACTTCAGGCCATCGACGGCCGCCGGGCGAACGGCATGTCCGTGATGATGATGGGCGCCAGCACGGGCTGCAACACGGTCTATGGCTCCACGCCCCCGGCCAACCCGCATCCGTATCCGTGGATGAACTCGCTCTTCCAGGACGGCGCCACGATCTCGTGGCTCATGGCCGAGTCGGTCATCGTCAACCACGCCCGCCGCTCCGTCGTGCCCGAGCGCTTCGTCGGCGCGTTGCTCGACCGGACCGAGAGGGTTGCGAGCGAGGCCGAGTATTTCACCCTCACGCACCTCGACGACACGTTGATGACCGAGCAGGAAATTCGCGAGTTGCCGAAGGTCTGGGTCATCGGCGGCGACGGCGCGCTGGGTGACATCGGCTTCCAGAATGTCTCCAAGGTCGTCCTGCAAAACCGGCCGAACGTGAAGATGCTGATGCTCGACACGCAGGTCTATTCCAACACCGGCGGGCAGAACTCCGATTCCTCCACGATGCTCGGCGGCTACGACATGAACCAGTTCGGCGTCGCCTCGCAGGGCAAGCTGACCGAGAAGAAGAACGTCGCCGAGGCGTTCACCAGCGGGCACGGTTCGCCGTTTGTCGCCCAGGTCTCGATGGCCAACGCGGCCAAGCTCTACCGGGCGCTGCTCGAGGGCCTCGAGTATCGCGGCACCGCCTTCTTCCAGGCTTACACCACCTGCCAGCCCGAGCACGGCGTCGGCGACAACATGAGCGCCGATCAGGCGAAGATGGTGCGCGACTGCCGCGGCATGCCGGAGTTCGTCTTCAACCCGCGCCGGGGCGAGTTGTCGCAGGAAGCGTTTGACCTCAAGGGCAATCCCTCGGTGGACCGCGACTGGTGGCGCACGAAGTATTCCACGACCGGCGAGGAATACAGCTTCGGTGTGGCGCACTGGGCGATCACGGAAAACCGCTTCCGCAAGCACGTGAAGGCCATCAAGGAGGAAGAGACCGCGAAGCTCACGCTGCTGGACGACCAGCTGCTCTTCATCACGCAGGACGATGTCATCCACCGCCGCGTGTTCGACCCGTCGCACCGGAGCTTTGTCGTGAACTTCGGCTGCTACATCAAGGCCGAGGAGCACGGGAAGATGCAATGCTACGCCGTCACGCGCCAGATGGTGCTGTTCGCCGTCGAGCGCCGCAAGGCCTGGCGCATGCTCCAGAGCAAGGCCGGCGTGGCGAACAAGGACTACCTCGCGCAGAAAAGCTTCCTCGCGAAGCTCGACCAGGGCGAGATTTCGCTGGCTGACGCGAAGGCGAAGGCCCGCGAGCTGTTCGCCGCCGAGCTGGCCGCGGTGAAGTGATTCCCGGCGGAAAGCCCCTGCGTGTCATTCTGAGCGGAGCGAGGAATGACACGGCCAGGAAGGTGGCGCCATGTTCATAACGCATGGATCCTTCACTGCGCTCAGGATGACCACCTGATGTAATGCCAACGTCCCGAGAGAAATAGACTGTCATTGCGAGGAGCAGAGCGACGAAGCAATCCAGCTGGATCGCCATCATCCTTCGCCGGAGCCTACGGACGACAGGCGGCCCGGCCGAGTCGGGCCCGCGACGGCGCGGAGAATTCCCCGGGGCATTCCCCAGCGGGTGTGCCAGAGTGGATTTGGCGGTAATCCCGGAAGGAGATCGAGGGCAGCCAGCATGTTTTATAACTCGACTCAACAAATCTACCAACGCCGGGCCCGGTCATTTGCGCGGCGGAATAGGATTGTCAGAACAGTTACATGGGCTGAGGAATATTGATGTGGCTACCTATCTTGAGAGTTCACTCCACCGGGACGTCGAGCGGATCATCAACAAGGTCTATGAAATGGGGGCTTTGACCGAGCTGGCCTTGCAGGACTGCGTCAAAGCCATCACCGAAAACGACCGGCAGTTGGCCTATGCGGTCATCTTGCGCGACCAGTATGTGGACGAAAAAGAGAAGGAGATCGACCGCCTGTGTCTGGAGTTCCTGGTCCGGCAGCAGCCCGTGGCTGGATCCTTGCGCTTCGTTTACAGCACGATCCGGATCAATCTCGAGCTGGAACGGGTCGGCGACTACGCGGAGAGCATCGCCCGGCAGCTGCTCAAAGTCAGCCCCGCGCCGCCGGATGTGCCGATGGATGAGCTGATCGAGTTGTCCCGCCTGTCGATCTCGATGTTGCGCGAAGCCGTCCGGGCGTTTGTCGCCCAGGATGCCGAGCTGGCCCGGCGGACCATCGAGCTGGAAGACGCGATGGACCTGCAGAAAAGCGTGTTGATCAAGCAACTCGTCACCCTGTTTCACGAAAACAAGATCCCCTTCCAATCGCTCGATCCGCTGACGATGATCGTGCGCCGATTCGAGCGCGTGTCGGACCAGGCGCGCAACATCTGCACGGAAGTGCTCTACATGTGCACCGGGGAATTTTCGAAACACCATGGCGCCGAGGTTTTCCGCGTGCTGTTTATCGACGACCACGATTCCTGCCGGACGAAGATCGCCGAGGCCATCGCCAACGGGCTCAATCAGTCCAAGTTTGTCTTCGTTACAGCCGGGCTCGATCCCCAGCCGGTTACCCCGACCACCCTTGATTTCCTGAAATCGAAAGGACACGACACGTCTTATCTGGTGCCGCGGGCGCTTCATCTGGTGCCCAACTTGGAGCATATTCATCTGATTGTGGCGCTCTCGCCCAAGGTGAAGAAGGCGTTTCCCCGCCGCCCGCGCAAGGGGGTCTACCTGGATTGGAGCATAGCCGACCCGGCGACCGTGGAAGGCAGCCCCGAGCTGCGGAACGCGGCCTATGAGGAAGCCCATCGTATGCTCAGCCAGAATATCAACGAACTCGTCCAGGCCATTCTGAAAAGTTAGTCCTTTCCCGCCCCACATCATGCGACCAGCTCACCGCTCTTCCTGCTTCCCACAACTCGGCCTCGCGGCCTGCGCGATCGCGCTGGCGTTGCAGCCCGGCTGCAAGCCCGGCGGCTCCAGTGGAGGGAGCGGGGGCGCGAACCCCCGGATCACCATCCAAAACAAAGGCTCCGACACCATGGTCAACGTGGCCCAAGTCTGGGCCGAGGAATACAAAAAAATCCATCCCCATGTGGACGTCGAGGTTTCCGGCGGCGGCTCGGGCGTCGGCATCGCGGCGCTCATCAAGGGCACGATCGACCTCGCCAGCACCAGCCGCGACATGAAGGCCGAGGAAAAGGCCCTGGCGAAAAAGAACACCGGCAAGGAGCCCAGGGAGTTCGTCGTCGGCCATGACGCCCTCGTCGTTTACGTGCACAAGGACAACCCGCTCGCTGAAATCACCAACGAGCAGCTGGCCGACATTTTCGCCGAGGGCGGCAAAATTACCAAATGGTCCGACCTCGGGGTCAAGCTGCCCGCCGACCGCGATGTGATCGTCCGCGTCAGCCGCCAGTCAAGCTCGGGCACGTATGAATTCTTCCGCGAGCACGTCCTCAACAAGCGGGATTTCAAGCTGGGTTCGCGCGACATGAACGGCTCGAAGGAGGTGGTCGAACTTGTGGGCTTGACGATGAGCGCGATCGGTTACAGCGGCCTTGGCTACAATGAGCCGGGCAAGGTCAAGATGCTCAAGGTCTCGCCCAAAGCCGGCCAGCCCGCGATCGAACCCGGCGTGGCGACCACGCTGAGCAAGCAGTATCCCATCGCGCGCCCGCTGCTCCTCTACACGCTCGGCGAGCCGACGGGTGAGTTGAAAAACTACATCGATTGGATCCTGACGGACGCCGGGCAGCAGATCGTCGAGAAGAGCGGCTACGTGCCGCTGCGGGCCGGCACATCGAAGCCCTGATCGCGTCGCAACCCGGCAGGTCCATCGCCGCCCGGCATCTGGAACGCACTAATGACCGAACCGAATAGCGCCACCCCCGCTCCCCCGGCCTTCGCCGTGCGCGCCGCGAAACGTGCTGCCTGGGCGGTGGTGGGTGAAAAAATCCTTGAGGCGCTCGTTTACCTCTGCGGCTTCAGTGCGATCGTTTTCGTGCTCGGAATCTTTCTGTTCGTTTTCAAAGAGGCCTTTCCGATCCTGGCCAACGATAACTTCAGCCTGACCCAGTTTCTCTTCAGCCCGGAGTGGTATCCGACCTCGGAGGTCAACAAACGCTACGGGGTCTTCGCGATGATTGCCGGCACGTGCAGCGTCACGGTGCTCGCGATGGTGATCGCCGTGCCGTTCGGACTGGGTGCCGCCATCTATATCTCGGAATTTTGCGGCCATAAGACGCGCGAAATCCTCAAGATCGTGATCGAGTTCCTCGCCGCGGTCCCGAGCGTCGTATGGGGCTTCATCGGCCTGACGGTCATGAGCCGGTTGATCGTCCAATACACCGGGGCGCCCGTCGGCGTGAACATGCTCAACGGTGGCATCATCCTCGCGCTGATGTGCGTGCCGATCATTGTCTCGATCAGCGAGGATGCGCTCAAGGCCGTGCCAGATTCGTATCGCGAGGCCGCGATCGCCCTCGGCGTCACCCGCTGGCAGCTCGTCTGGCGCGTGCTCCTGCCCGCGGCGAAGAACGGGCTGCTGGCCGCCGTGTTGTTAGGCGTCGGCCGCGGCGTCGGGGAGACCATGGCCGTCCTCATGGCAACCGGCCACGCCGTGCATATTCCCAACAGCGTGTTCGACTCGGTGCGCACCCTGACGGCCAATATCGCCTCCGAGCTCGGCGAGGCGCCCGCCGGCTCCGATCACTACCGCGTGCTGTTCCTCATCGGCGTGCTCCTCTTCACCCTCACCTTCGCGGTCAACCTCATCGCCGACACGATCGTGCGCGGCATCCGGCGCAAATGAACGCGTCCACCGGCCACGCCATGTTCGGCGAAACCCCGCCAGTCCGCCGCAAACTCCGGCAGGAGGCGCTCGCCCAGTGGGTGTTCGGGGCGATGGCTGCGGCCATGATCGTGCCGCTCCTGCTCATCGTCGGCTACCTGGTCGTGCGGGCGGCCCCGTCGCTCAACCTCGAGTTCCTGCTCGAGGTGCCGAAGCGGGGCATGACCGAGGGCGGCATCTGGCCGGCCTTCGTTGGCACGCTTTACCTCGTGTTCCTCTCGCTCGCGTTCTCGGCCCCGATCGGGATTCTCGCCGCAGTCTATCTCAACGAATACGCCCGCGACAACTGGTTCAACCGCGTGATCAACCTCGCCGTGATCAACCTGGCCGGCGTGCCGAGCATCGTGCATGCGCTTTTCGGCCTGGGAGCCTTCGTCTACGCCGCGCGCTTTGGCTACTCGATCATCTCCGCCTCGCTGACGCTCGCGATCATGACCCTGCCGGTGATCATCGCGGCCACCCGCGAGGCGCTGGCCAGCGTGCCGCGGAGCTTCCGCGAGGCGTGCTGGAACGTCGGCGCCACCCGCTGGCAGACGATCTGGGCGGTGGTGCTCCCCAATTCCATCAGCGGGATCCTCACCGGCATCATCCTGGAGGTGAGCCGGGCGGCCGGGGAAACCGCGCCGGTGATGTTCACCGGCGTCGTCTTTTTCAAGGCTGTCGAGCGTGGCGATCTTTTTCCCTACTACCTCAACGAGCAGTGCATGGCCCTCTCGATGCACCTCTACACCATCTCCACCCAGGTGCCGGGCGTGAAGGAATCGATCCCGTTCGCCACCGCCATTGTGCTGCTCGCTTTGGTGCTCATGGTCAACGCGGCGGCGATTTCCCTGCGCGTTTACCTCCGCTCCCGGAAGAAATGGTGAACGTGCCCGCCATCGAAAAACACATCGAGGTCACCGGGCTGCGGCTCTCCTACGGGATGAAGGAGGTCCTCCACGGCATTTCGTTCGACATCCGGCGCCACGAGATTCTCGGCGTCATCGGCCCCGCCCAATCGGGCAAGACGTCACTCCTCCGCTGCATCAACCGCACGATCGAGTTCACGCCCGGCACGCATGTTTCCGGCACTATCACGGTCGACGGCGAGGATGTCCGGAAGGTCCGTGACGTCTACGCGCTGCGCCGCAAGATCGGGATGGTGGCTCCGCTGCCAGTCGGCCTGCCTTTGAGCATTCGCGAGAACGTCGCCCTTGCCCCGCGCAGTGCCGGGCTCACCCGGAAGGGCGATCTCGATGCCATCGTCGAACAATGCCTCCGCCAGGCCGCCCTCTGGGACGAAGTGAAGGACCGCCTCGACAGCCTGGGCACCAAGCTTTCCGGCGGCCAGCAGCAGCGTCTCACCATCGCCCGGGCCCTCTCCCACCAGCCCGAGATCCTCTGCCTCGACGAATTCAGCATCGCCATCGACCCAGTCACGACGATGCGGATTGAGGAAGTGTTAAAGGAGTTGCGCCACCATATGACCATCATTCTCGTCACCAACCTCACCCAGCAGGCCCGGCGGCTGGCCGACCGCACGATGTTCCTGTGGAAGGGCGAAATCGTCGAGCTCGACACCACCGACGTCATTTTCAGTGCCAAGCCCACGGACCCGCGCACCCGCGACTATGTGGAGGGTGTTTTCGGATGAACGACGCGACCGGTCACAGCATCACCGCCCGCGACGTGAACTTGTGGTATGGCAAGTTTCAGGCGCTGTGCGATGTGACGCTCAACATCAAGCACGGGTTCATCACCTCGCTCATCGGTCCGTCTGGCTGCGGGAAAACAACCCTCTTGCGCTGTTTCAACCGCGTCAACGAACGCTATAATTACGTCACCACCAAGGGCGAGATCCTGGTGCTCGGCAAAAACATCTACGACCCTGATGTTTCGTTGATCGAATTGCGCAAATCCGTCGGCATGGTCTTCCAGCGGCCCAATCCGCTCCCGGTCTCCGTCTATGAAAATGTCGTCTTCGGTTTGCGCGTGCATGCCGGGGGCGACGCGCTCCGCAAGCCCGCCCTGGACGAGGCGGTGGAAAAGGCGCTGACGGAGGTCAACCTCTGGCACGACCTGAAAGACCGGCTCGATCACAAGGCGATCACGCTGCAGTTGGAGCAGCAGCAAAAACTCTGCATCGCCCGCCTGCTGCCGCTGAAACCGGAGATCATCTTGATGGACGAACCCTGCTCGGCCCTCGACGTCGAGGGCACCGCCGCCATCGAGGAGCTGATGTTTGCCCTCAAGGGCCGCTACACCATCGTCATCGTCACCCACAACATGGCCCAGGCCCGCCGGACGAGTGACGAGTGTATCTTCATGCTGCTGGGCAAAGTGATCGAGCACCGCCGCACGGAGGAACTGTTTCTCACCCCGGCGAATCTGCAAACCACCGAATACATCGAGGGACGCTATGGCTGAGTTGCGCCGGATCGCAGGTTCGCGATATCATCACCTCCCGGCGAGGGAAAGTCTCCCGATCCCTTCTCTGATCGGCTGGGTGCCGGGTTCCATGGACCCACACCGCGTTTTGTCCCGGGAAATTGCAGCTGGTGTAACGCCGGTAGGTGGTCAGCCGAATTGATTAACGGCCGCCGTTGATCATCAACGGTTCGAAACCGCCGTCACCCGTCGCCGGAGCGGGCATGAAGCTGACTTTGCCTTCGGCGATTTTCTGCGCGCCGGAATAACTCCCGACGCCGGCGCCGGCTTTCACCTCATACTTCACCCCGGCATCCTTGATGCCGTCTTTGTTGCCCGTCACGTAAGCACCGCCTTTGGCCGCGCCGGTAAAATCCACGATACCGGTCTCAAGTTTCGCCGTGGCCTTCGGTCCCACGAACGCGGTGAAGTCGCCTTTCGTGTCGATGCCCAGCTCGGTCGAGACGCTGATGCCCGGGATGCGCGTATCCACGCCCACTTCCACGGACATGCCTTCGCAGGTCATTTCGACGCCGAATTCAAAGGGCATTTTGTCACCCCCGGGCAGTTGGTTGGTGCTAAAGCTGAGACTCTTGTCGCCGTCGCATTTTCCGATGTCCTGGGTCTCGGGACTCGGGGGAGTCTCGCTCGGCTCCGTGGTGATCAATCCATGCGCGCCGACGCGGGCATGGGCTGCGCTGATGCCCAGCAAGACGCTGTAGTCATGGAGGCGTTGATGCTCGATGGTCAGCCGGATGTGTTCCCACCACGCCTTGTCCCCGACCTGGGCGGGAATGGCGCTGGCCAGCAGATGCCACTCGGCGAAGTAATCACGCACGGCCTTCTCCCGTCGGGCGGAAATGCCGCGCGCGCGTGCCAGCGCGGCATCGTGGAACGGCCGGAAGACTTCGCCGATTTCCGCGAACGACGGCGAACGTTTCTCGGCCAACCACTTCTTCTTGGCCCGCTCCATCGCCTCGTCGGCCCCGCGGTCGCGCTCGGCGATCACCCGGTCCATTTCCCGGCGCCATTCCTTATCGACGCTGCGGCGCGCGCGCTCCAGCTCGCGGAGCTTTTGGTCGCGCAGACCGAGGCTCATCACGAGCGCATGCATCCGGTGTCCACGCTTCTCGAACACGCCGCTCTCGGGATGCTCGAATCCGCGCGGGCGTTTTCGTTCGGCGACGACGGTGAGGGCATCGTCCAGAGCCGCATCCTTCGCTTCGAGGAGGGGGATGAGCCCGTTCGCGTGGGTCACACTTCGGGCGTAGGGTATGTCGGGCAGCCGGCCGCGCTCGCCCTTGCTGAGGTCGAGCAGAGAGCGCAGGTCGATGGCCACCTCCTCGCCAGATTGCAGCGGGTCGGGTTCTTCTTCACCAAGATCCACTCCCGCGCAGACCATCAGCGGGCTGCGGTGCCGCCAGACGCCAAGCAGGAGAAATTTGCGCAGCTCCGCTTCGTCCTCGGAGATGACCGCCATCAGTCGCGCGGCTTCGGCCAACATCGGCTGGCGTTCGGCGACCCCGGCGAGCAGGGGCTTGGCGGCCGCGGTGTCGCCCAGGCGCACGAGGCAATACCCGCGCAGGTAGGCGAGTGCATCCTCGCCGCTGATGTCCATGGGTGGTGACGGCACAGCGTTGCGGCGCGCGAGTTCGTCGAGCAAAGCGAGCGCCTCGTTGGCATAGCCCAGCCCCGCGAGCGCTCCCGCGAGATCGGCCAGCGCATCGGCGGAGTTCGGATCGCGATCGTAGGCGGCCAGCAACAGGAGAAACATCGCGGTGGTGCGGCCCCGTGTGAGTTCACGCACGGCGAGCAGGCGCAGTGTCACGGGCTCATTGTCCGGCAGCGCTTTTAGCGCTGGAGCCAACACGGCGGGGCCGCCCGCGGAGCGGGCCAGTTCACGCACCCGGGTGAGGGCGGCGGCAAAGGTCAGTGGCTGACGCGGCACGCTTCCGGCCAGTCCCGCGTTGGCCGAACGCAAGGCGGCGAGTTCCTCCTCCACATTGACCGGCCGTTCGTCGCCATAGCTGCGCACCTTGACCACCGGATCGGTGCCACCACCGGAGACTTCCTGCGCTCGCGCCGCCGACAGACTCCAGGCGATTACCGCGAAGATGCTGAACAGTGCGCGGAGGTATTGGGGTGGCATGGGAGAAGGGTGGAGTGTTACGGGGCCACAATATTCACGCGCCACACACCCGCCGGTAGAGCGCCTCGTAGCGCGGGATGATGATGGCGGCCGAAAATCTTTCCCGGGCTCGAGTCTGAGCGACGCGGCCGAGGGCGGAGCGGCGCGCCGGGTCGCGCAACAGCGAATCCGCCGCGCCGGCCAGGGCCTCGGTATCGCCGAACGGCACCAGCAGGCCGGTCTCGCCCGAGACCGTGACCTCGGGAATACCGCCCACGGCAAACGCCACGCTGGGGCAACCCACACTCATCAGCTCTAGGATGCTCAGGCAGAAACTCTCCACCTCGGAGGTGAAAAGCCCCAGGTCGGTCGTGGCGAGATAGCCTTCGATGTCGGTCACCCGCTCCCGGATGATGAGGCGGTCGGCGACGCCGCGGTGGCGGGCTTCCGCCAGCAGCGGGGCGGGATTGGCGCCGGCCAGCACGACGAGCTTGAAGGCGAGCTGGGGTTTAAGCCGGGCGACAGTTTCGAGCAGCAGGTCGAGGCGCTTGAGCGGCCGGAGGTTGGAAACATGCAGCAGCATCGCCTCGCCATCAGCCAGGCCGAGTTCCCGCCGGATTTCCGTCCGCGAATGTTCGGCGGGGTGTGGCTCAAAGAAATTATGGATCACCTCGATGGGGCGTTGCACGCCGAGCAGACGGACGGTCTCGCGCCGCATGAACTCCGAGACGGTGGTGATGGCGTCGGAGTGTTCGAGCGCGTGGCGGATGGCCGGGCCGTAACCGGGATCGCGGCCCAGCAGGGTGGTGTCGGTGCCGTGGAGGGTGGTGATGATCTTCAGTTTGTGTTCCTGGTGCAGCATCGACCGGGCGAGAAACGCGGCGGTGGCGTGCGGCACGGCGTAATGGACGTGCAGCACGTCGAGACGGTGGTCGCGGCTGACCTCGGCCATTTTCACGGAGAGGGGCAGGGTGTAGTCGGGGTATTTGAACAGGTCGTAGCTGTTGACCTGCACCGGGTGAAAAAACACGCGCGGGCCCGCGGGCATCCGGAAGGGTGGCTCGTAGCTGATGAAATGGATCTCGTGTCCGCGCTTGGCCAGTTCCTCCCCCAATTCCGACGCGAGGATGCCGCTGCCACCGACCGAGGGGTAGCAGGTGATGCCGATCTTGAGTGGACGGTCAGACATAACAGAAGATTTTCAACGCGGAGGTCGCGGAGGGCGCGGAGAAAACAGCAGGAAAGCTACTCCGCGATCTTCGCGTCCTCCGCGTTTCATCGTATTGGGTTCGGAAATGAATCATACTCAAAACCGGCGGGCGCCGCGCGCCAGCGGCGCGAGTGAGTCAAACAGCAGCGGGTCGTTCGGCCAAAGCGCCTGGGCGTGGGCCACACCGGCATCCAGGCCAAGCACGCGGGCGCGGGCCAGTTGCAGCTCGGCGTAGTTGCGGGTCTTCCTTTGCGACGTGTGTGCGGTCATCGCGGCGGTCCAGCCGGCGACAATCTCCGGCGCGGAGATATCGATCAGAATCGGTTGCGCGCCAACCGGCTCACTGCCGGGGCTGAGCGCGTAGAAAAACAACTGGCCGATGGCATGCGCCGGCCGGGCCCTGAGTTCGGCCACACCACCGTAGCGGGCAAGGCGCGTGGCGTCGCGCACGAGCGTGCCAAGCCGCCAGTGGTCGGGGTGCTGGTTGGTCTCCAGCGTGGGCGCGAGGACGATGCCGGGTTGCATCCGGCGGATGATGTCGGCCAGCGCGAGTGCGTGGGCCGATTTCAATTCGAGGTGGGCGTCGCCGTCGAGTTCAAGGAACTCGATGGTGGCGCCAAGGATCTTTGCGGCGGCCTTGGCCTCGCGCATGCGTTGGGCGGGGGTGCCGTTGGTGCCGGCCTCACCGCGGGAGCAGACCACAAAGCGGGCGGGCCGGCCGGCGCGGGTTTCCTTGGCAATAATGCCGCCGGCCCCGAACTCGATGTCGTCGGGATGCGCGCCGAAGGCGAGGAGAGGAGCGGAAGTTTGGTCAGATGGCATGGGCAAAAGTTGCGCGGGGATATTTGTAACGTATTAATTGACGAATTACCGGGGGTCAGTTTTCGGTCCAGGCTTCGTCGGGGCGGTCGATGGGGTCGCGGGGAACAAAGGTGATTTCAGGGGCGTCGGCTTGGTTGAGGTAGGCCTGCTCGCCGGCACCGCAGACATAGTGCGTGCAGTGAATCACGGATTGCATCCAGCGCAACCTGCTATCCCGGGTCGGACTGATCTGCTCCTTGGTAAAAACAGTTGCGGGCAGCTCAACGTAACGGTCACCGCCCTCGTGGAGTTTGAGTGTGCCGTTGATAAACCGCGCCCGGACGATCTCGCCCTCGTGCGGCACATCCACAAAACAATCCGTGACGGCGCACGCCGCCCGGCGCACCGCGGGGTCACCGGAGCGGACGACGCGGATGCCCTCCAGCAGACCCATGGCGCGATACATCCCCAGGCAGAAGTCGGCGACGTTGGTCGCGGTGATCCGCTTGAAAGCATCGACCCAGCGCGGCGCGACGTAGTTGGGCAGCTGCCGCGCGGTGTGGGCCGGCCAGTCGGCCGGGATGCGTTTGAGAAAGAGCGGGGAGAATTTCCGCTGGAGCTTGTTGACGAAGGTAAAATTGAAGGTCTGTGGCTCACCGGTGTGGAGGTGGCGCAGCGTGGTCTGGGTCTCGCGGCAGTCATGATCGCTGTCGTGCAGGAAGAACACGATCTCGCCGCCGATCTCGGCCTGGAGCCGGCGGGCCGTGGTGAACTTGGCGTAGAGGAACCGTCGCGGGAAGAACCCGCAGGGTTGCTGGCCAAAGCAGATGACGGGGGCGGACATCAGAATGAAAAATTCTCCGCGGATAACGTGGATGAACGCGGATCCAGTCGAAGAAAAAACAGGAGGGAGGACAAGATTGGCCTCAAGCAGTTTTCCCATCCGCGCTTATCTGCGTGATTCGCGGAAGAAAGATTTGGATTATGACACTGAACAGCATGCACGCGGCGCAACCGATAAGATTATACCAGAGATAGGAGATGCTGAGCGTCGCGTAGAGGACAAATACCAGGGTTTGGGCCGCGACGGCGCCCCAGAACACGGCGGTGCCGGCGACATGTTTGAGAAAGAAAGCGACGAGGAACAACCCGAGCACGACGCCGTAGAAGATCGAGCCGAGGATGTTGATGGCCTCGATGAGATTCTCGGCAAAGCCCGCATACAGCGCGAAGCCGATGGCGAAGAGACCCCAGAAGGCGGTGAACCATTTCGCGACCCGGACATTCCGCGCCTCGTCGTGCGCGGCGAGCGGACGGAAGCGGCGCCAGAGATCAATGGTGCTGGTGCTGCCGAGCGCATTGAGTTCGCCGGCCTTGGAGCCGAGCGCGGCGGCGAACATCACGGCAATGAGCAGACCGATGGCGCCGTGGGGCAGTTGCGCGAGGATGAAGCCGATAAAGACGTAATCGGAATCCTTGACCTTCGCCCGCGGGTCGGCGGCGGTGAGGGCGGCCTTGGCCTCCGAGCGCACCGCGGTGGTGGCGGCGTTGGCCGCCACCAGTTCCGCGCGGGCCGCCGCCTCGGCCGCCGCATCATCGCCGGCGCGGGCGGTTTGCCAGACGGCGATCTTCGTCTGTTTCACGGCGTGGAGGGTGGCGTGTTTCTCCTCCAACGCGCGGAACACGGCGCCGTTGGGCCCCGTGGCGTGATGCGACCACTCCGCGCGGTTGAAAAAGACGGGGGCGGGCTGGAACTGGTAGAAGACGAAGACCAGCGCGCCGAGCAGCAGGATGCAGAACTGCATCGGGATCTTCAGCAGCGCGTTGAACACGAGGCCGAGCCGGCCCTCGCGCAACGAGGCGCCGCCGATGTAACGCTGCACCTGCGACTGGTCGGTGCCGAAGTAGGAGAGCGACAGGAAGAGCCCGCCGAACAGGCCGGTCCAGAAGGTGTAGCGCTTGGCGGGATCGAACGAAAAATCCACGGCTTCGAGCTTGCCGAGTGCGCCGGCGAGCTCGGCGGCCCCGGTAACTCCGAGCCCGTCGGGCAGCCGGGCGAGCACGACAAAGAAGGCCGTGAGCATCCCGGCGAAAATGACGGCCACCTGCCATTTTTGCGTGAGGCTCACAGCGACGCTGCCGCCGGTGACGGTGTAGGTGATGACCAGCAGGCCGGTGCCGACAATGGTGAGGTCGAGCCGCCAGCCGAGCACGGTGGAAAGGATGATGGCGGGCGCGTAGATGGTGACGCCCGAGGCCAGGCCGCGCTGGACGAGGAAGAGTCCGGCGCCGAGGAGGCGGGTTTTGCCGTCGAAACGCTGCCCGAGATATTCGTAGGCGGTGTAAACGCCGAGCTTGCGGTAGATGGGCAGGAAAACCGCGCAGACGATGATGAGCGCGAGCGGCAGGCCGAAATAATTCTGGACGAAACCGATGCCGCTTTCGAAGCCCTGCCCGGGGATCGAGAGAAAGGTGATGGCGCTGGCCTGCGTGGCCGCGACCGAGAGGCCGATGGTGAACCAGCCCGTGCTCTTGTTGCCCTTGAGGTAGGTGTCGAGGTGGTCGGTGTGGCGGGTGCGCCAGGTGCCGTAGGCCGCGATGCCGACCATCGTCCCGAGGAGCACGAACCAGTCGAGGGCGTTCATGCGAAGGCGCGGGTGAAGAGCGTCAGCGCGATCACGACCAAAATGAAGACGCCCAGCACCAGGAGATAAACCCTGCGCCAGGTGCGGAAGCCGGGCAGACCGGGGGAGTCGTCCGGGTCGGGATCAGTTTCAGGAGTGGGAGACATGGCGCGGGCGGGCGATTATTTGACCACAGTTTTCACGGATAAGGACGGATTAATGCATGCAGATATCCGTTTCTATCCGTGCAATCTGTCACTACTGTCCGGCAGCATGAACCTTCACGAGAACAGATTAGGGATGTCGTTATCATGAATGGTTGGCGTGAAATTCATGGATTGTCGGGCAAAGAGTT
>LNEH01000167.1 GCA_001464505.1 Verrucomicrobia bacterium Ga0077533 | reverse complement strand
GGATTCATCTCTTGCTGAATCCATTAGTGGTCCAACCCTTCCGGGGCCGGGCGCTGGTGCAGGCCTTTTACCCACTGGAAACAGCGAGGAACCTTATTTAAACTGCTCTAGGGCGTGCCTTCGGGCAGAAATTCCGCGTCGGAGAGCTCCAGCGTGATCACGCGCGCCGGCCAGGCGGGTTCCTCGACGGCGGTGAGACGGCCGTAGAGGCCGAGCACCACGGGCTCCTTGTCTTTCGCGTCCTTCTTGACCGGCACGGGAGACACTGTGCCGGGATTGACCTGGGCCACCACGCGGTAGCGGGCCAGTTCGCTCTTCTGCTCGGCGAACTCCACACGCCCGCTGGCGGCGTCGTAGGATTTGATCGGGCCGGAGATCCGGTAAATCTTGCGCAGCCAGCCATTGTAGAGCCACTCGCGGCGGATATTTTTGACGATGTCGTTTTTCGGCCGGTAAATGCCGGTGGTCGCGCGGGGCACCCTCGAATCGTCAGGCAACCACACGGCGCGCAGGAGTTCTGCCGGGTCCAGCACCGGGAAGGCGGTGCCCAGCACGGGGCGGATCTTCACTTCCTCACCATCGACCACCGTGACGGAGACTTCCATCGGCGGAAAATCCTTCATCTGCAGCGTCAGCTTCTGCGGCCCGGCCGCCACGGGGTCGAAGAAGAGCGGCGTCTTCTGGTAAGCCTTGCCGTCGAGCACGACGATCGCGCCCGCCGGGACGCTGTCGACGGTCAGCTTTCCGTGCGGCAGGCGCACGGTCGCGGCGGCCTCCTGGTTCTCGGTGATGACGGTCTGGTAAGGCACGGCCGGCCAGGAGGAGTATTCGAGGGAAAGGGAGTTCTCGCCCGGCGGCAGCAGGGGGATCAGCAGCGGCGTCTTGCCAAGCACGGCCTTGGCCAGCTTCACGGTTGCGCCGGTGGGAGTGCTGTCGAGTTTGAGCGAGCCGCCCTTGAAATTGACCGTGAGCTCGGTCTGCTGCCCGGCCGTCACGTCTACTTCCCCGTGTGCATCCGGCCAGCCGGCGGCCCGGAGCGTCACGGCATATTTCCCTGGCGTCAGGCGCGGCAAGGCCTGCCCGATGACGCCCTTGATGCTCTCGGGCGCCGGTTGGTCGGCGGGCGCGGAGCGCGTGACTTCGACCGTGGCTTCGGGCCGGTTGGATTTCACGACCAACACCCCGGTGGTCCGCACCCGCTTCTCTTCCGCGCGGGCCTGGGAGACGGTGGAGATTTTTTCGCCCACGGACGACATCGCGCACTTGGCCAGGAGCAGCACGATGAGCACCGCCGCGATCACCACCCATGGTCCGGCCTTGCGCTGGGGCGACTCCACCGGAAACAACTTGTCGTAGAGGGCCTTCGCCTTCACCCAGGCATCGGGAGGGGCGGCGGGCTTCGCGGAGGCTTCTTTCCCGGCTTCCGGTTTTTGGCCTTCGCCGGCCTGAGATGGTTCTTTTTTGTCCATGGAGTGTGGGTCCGCCCACACCTGTCTACTTCAACCCGTTACCCGGGCAACGAGTTTTTGGCGAAATACCGATGAAATACCAATGACTCACGCAGAGACGCAAAGCCGCGAAGGATCCGAACGGGTTTAGCCACGGATGGCACGAATCGTCACTGATGGGATTGGCCGCGAAGAGGCGCGAAAAGGCACAATAATAAAGCAACAGATTGCGGATTGGGGGTTTTGGGATAGGTCTGTTGCGCAATGAAGGAACTGCTCAAGGCGCAGAAGCTGGCGCGGCGGAATAATGAGAATGCCGCCGTGTTCGCAGCTTATGAACGCCGGCGTCACCGCCGCGGTGCCGGCAAGAAGAGCGGGCGTGCCAGCAAGCGGGCCGATGATCTGGACTGGCAGGCGGCCGAACGCGAAGCCCGACCCGTGCGGGCCGTGGGCTTCTTCCTGCCGTCGGAAGCTGAGGCCAAGGCAGATTGGCCATAAAAAGGCGCAAAAACAGAATACAGGCTAACCGATCCTAGAAGCAGCGATGGCGGCCTGGATGCGTCGAGATCGTGGTTGAAAGGCGCATCCGATCCTACCGAAGCACACCCGCCCGCCTAAGCCATGCGACAAGTGAAACCTCAAAGTATGAACGGTAAAGTAGCGAGTAGCGGCCAGACCCCGTCCGCTTACCGCGAGTAGCGGCCAGACCCCGTCCGCTTACCCCGTCGGTGCGCCAAGGGCGGAGGGCGCCGATGATCCGGTCCTCGAGTTGGCGCAGGGACGGATACAGCCGGTTGCAGACCTGGTCTTTCACGAGATCA
>LNEH01000166.1 GCA_001464505.1 Verrucomicrobia bacterium Ga0077533 | reverse complement strand
AACGAATATTTCTCCGACGGCATCAGTGAGGAACTGCTCAACGTGCTCGCGAAGGTGGCAAACCTGAAGGTCACGGCGCGCACGTCGGCGTTTCACTTCAAGGGCAAGGACACACCGATCCCGGAAATCGCGCGGCAACTGGGCGTCGCCTATGTCGTCGAGGGCAGCGTGCGCAAGATGGGCAACCGTGTGCGGATCACGGCGCAGCTCATCAAGGCCGCGGACGGCTTTCATGTATGGAGCGAGAATTTCGACCGCAACCTCGAGGACATCTTCGCCGTGCAGGATGAAATCGCCGGACTCATCGCGCGAACGCTTCAGCTCAAGCTCAGCACTTCGTCCGCACCGGCGACGGTCAACCCGGAGGCCTACCAACTCGCGTTGCAAGGCCGTGCGATCTACAATCGCGAGGTCCCCGACGACTACCCCAAGGCGATCCGATGCTACGAGGAGTCACTACGGATCGACCCGGGATCCGCCATGACATGGGCATGGTTTGCAGAGCTTCACACGGTCATGGGAGGATTCGGAACCAGCGGGCCAGAGTCTGGGTTTGAACAGGCCCGGACTGCGGCTGCGCGGGCGATCGAACTGGATCCCCACCTCTCGCTCGGGCACGCGCAGATGGGAGTGGTGCATATCGCCTATGACTATGATTGGGCCCGTGGAGCGGCAGCATTGCAGCGTGCGGCGGAGCTGGCGCCCGGGGATGCCGGCACGACCCGGGCCCTCTCGCTGTTGGCGACGGCGCTCGGCCAGTGGCAGCGGGCAGTGGAGTTGGGTCGCCAGTCCCTTGAGGCGGATCCGCTCAGTTCATTGCAGGGTTACATCCTTGGACGCGCCTTGTTTATAGGCGGGCTGTATTCCGAGGCGGAAAAACTCGCCGGGCATTTGATCGCGTTGCACCCGACCGGCTACCTCGGGCAGACGCTGCTTGCGACAGCCCGGTTGCTCCAAGGGCGTTTCGACGAGGCCGCGACGGCAGCCGAACAAGTGCCTCACCGTTTTCGACGGCTCGTGGCTCTCGCCTGGGCACGACACTCGCAGGGCAGGGCGGCCGAGTCCGAAGCCGCCCTGCAGGAGTTGAAAGCCGGATTCGGCAGTCACGGTGCCTATCAGATCGCAGAGATTCACGCGTGGCGCGGCGAGGCGGATCAAGCGTTTGCCTGGCTCGAAACGGCCCGCGATCAACGCGATGCGGGAATCCCGGTTCTGAAATGCGATCCATTTCTCATCAACCTGCACTCTGACCCCCGCTGGCCCGAACTGCTGCGCAGCGTCGGACTCCACGACGACCAGCTCAAATGAGCGACGTCGGCAAAGCGGTATTCCTGTCGTATTCGGCGCAAGACGCGAAAGCGGCGCTGTGCGATTGGTGCCAAGGAACGGGTGAATCGTAGGGGATTTCCCGATGGCACAATCCGGGCCAATTCGGCTGGCAAGTCTTGGACTGGAAAGACATATATCGCGCAGCGCATGGTTGACCAAATACCCCGACTTCAAGGAATGGCTGCATACCCCGCCTGCGCGTCGTCCGCCAACGCCAAGGCTTCGGCGCGGCAAGCAGGACGCGGAGATGCGCCATGAGTGAATCCGACGACAAGGCTGTATTCTTATCGTATGCCTCGCAGGACGCGGAGGCGGCGCGGAATATCGCCGAGGCCCTGCGCGCGGCCGGCGTCGTCGTTTGGTTCGACAAGAGCGAGCTGCGCGGCGGAGACGCGTGGGATCAGAAAATCCGGAAGCAGATCAAGGAATGCGCGCTGTTCATGCCGGTGATTTCCGCGAACACCAACGCCCGGGCCGAGGGTTATTTCCGGCTGGAGTGGAAACTGGCCGTCGACCGTTCGCACCTCATGGCCGACGACGCGCCGTTTCTTTTCCCCGTCGTCATCGGCGATGTCACCGACGCCACGGCCCGCGTGCCGGACAAATTTCGCGACGTGCAATGGACGCGCGTCCGCCTCGACGAGTCGCCGGCCGAGCTGGCCGCGCGCGTGGCGAAATTGCTGAGGGGTGGTGGGGCGTCGCTCGATGACGCTCGCGGGCGCGCACAAGGCGCGCCCCTACAAAAGACCCCCGCCCGCTGGCGGTGGTGGATGATCTTTCCGGTCATCGGCACGCTCATGGGCCTGCTGTTCGCCGTGCGTCCGCTCATTCCATCGACCCGCCGCTCGGAGCCGAAGCCGCCGCCGGTCGCGCCCGCGGTCTCCGAAGCCCGCCAGTTGGCCCGGCGCGCCGCGGCCATGAGCGTGGACAAATACAACTCCACCGCCGACGACTTCGCCACCGCCGAGGGCCTGCTCAAGCGGGCGCTCGAGCTCGAGCAAAACGACGCGGAAATCTGGGCGATATCGTCGATGCTGCACACCAACATCCGCACGCGGGGTTTCGACCACGACCGCGCCCGGCGCGAGTGGGCCCGGCGCGACGCGGAGCGGGCGGTCAAACTGGGCCCCGGTGGAAGCGGAAGCCACCTTCAAAAAACTCCTCACCTTGAATCCGGACAACGCGGACGCCCTGGGCCAACTGGCCTGGCTCTACGACGGCGACGGACGCGTCGAGGAGGCGGTCAAGCTCTACGACCGGGTGCTGCAGCTTGATCCGGCCCGCGCCCCGCTGACCCACTATGTCCGGTTCCTGCTGTTCTTCCACTACAGCCGCTTCGCCGAGGCGGAGCAGGCGATCCGCCGCTCGGTCGAGCTGGAACCCTCCGCCAACTCCTGCGCCGGCCTCGTGATGCTGTTGCTCACGGCCAAGGGCGACGCGGAGGAGTCGGCCCGGGTGTTGGCGGCCGTGCCCGAGGCGTTTCGGAACGAGCCGCGCATCATCTGGGTCGAGGCCATCGCTCAGCTTTGCCGGCGCGATCCGGAGGCGGTGTTGCGGGCCCTGCAGCGGCTGCAGGCCGATTACATCCAGGACAACTGGTTCGCCGGCCCGAAAGCGTATTTCGCGGGGCTCGCCCACGCGATGGCCGGACGGACCGAGGCGGCGCGCGTGGCCTGGCAATCGGCGCTGGCCGCCGTGGACGCCCGGCTGAAGGAGACGCCGGACAACCAGACCTTGCATCTGTGCCGGGGGCAGCTGCTCGCCTGGCTGGGGGAGACCGAGGAAGCCCGGCGCGAAGCCCGGCTGCTCGACGAATTGCGCGCGGGCCGAACCGCGCGCAGTTGGTTTGGCTCGACCGCCCTGATCCATGCCGCCATCGGCGACGCCGACAAAACGCTCCCTTTGCTGGAACAACTGCTGGCGGTTGATCAGAACACCAATGTCGGCTGGCCGCTCACCCGGGCCCTGCTCCGGCTGGACCCGCGTTGGGACAAGCTCCGCGGCGACCCGCGGTTTCAGGCGCTGTGTGTGGAGCCGGCCGCTCCGGCCGCCGCGCGCACCCCTGCCCAAGAGCTGGTGGAGAAGGCGCGCGCCTTGCTTCAAGGCCTCGAGGCCACGCGGGAGGATTTCGCGCTGGCGGAGGACTATTGCCAGCGCGCGCTAAGGCTCGATTCCACCGACGGCGAGGTCTGGGCCTTCTACGCGCAACTACACAGCGCCTTTGGCTACCGGGGCTGGGACACCTCGCCCGAGCGTCGCGAGCAAAACCGCGTGATGGCCGAGCGGGCGATCCGCCTGGCCCCGGACTCCGTGCAGGCGAAACTCGCCCAAGCCGGAGCTTGGTCCGCATTCGGCATCAACCGGGCGGAGACGGAGAAACTGCTCCGCGAGGTGGTAGCGCAGCAGCCCGACAACCAGCCCGCCCTCCGCTTTCTCGCCGTCACGATGCTCAATCAGGGCAAACTGAACGAATGCCTCGCGCTCAATGAGCGCTCCGCGGCGCTGCCCGGCGGCGACCCGCTCGCGCTCTTCAACAACGCCCGCTACCTCTGGCTGCGCGGCCGGCTGGACGAGGCGTATGCAATGATGCAGCGTTCGCTCGCCCAGAAGCCGTTCAGCTCCTCGCTCACGCTCAAGGCAAACATGGATATCATCTGGCGCAGCGATCCGGTGGCGGCGGAGGCGACGTTGCGGCTGATTCCGCAGTCGGATCTGTTGGAGGATCGCGCGAACTACACGGCCGGGCTCGTGTATTATTACCAACGCCGGGCCGACGCGGCTCTCGCGGCTTGGGGCGCATTTCCCCGGGACTACTACGCTGACTTTGCGTTCGACGGGCCGAAAGGCCTGCTGGTGGGCCTGGCCCACGAACTCGGCCAGCGCGATGCCGCCGCGAAGATGGAGTGGCGCACGGCGCTGGCCTTGGTCGAGAAGCGGATCGCGGCGACGCCCAACAAGCCGGCGCCCTATTACTACCAGGCTTATTTGCTGGCCTGCCTGGGGGAAAAGACCGCCGCCGGGGAGGCGCTGCGCACCTATGAGCAACTGGCCAACATCAAATACACGCCCCAGACACCTATGGCCATCGAGCTGGCCTACATCTACGCGCGGCTCGGCCGCCTCGACGACCTCTTTGCCATCACGCCGACCTACGTCCGGCGCATGCGGATCGACCCGCGCTTCGACGGCGTGCGCACCGATCCACGGTATGTGAAGCTCATCGCGGAATTAGAGCAGAACCAAGCCAACCCGTTGAAATGAGCGACGCCACCAAAGCCGTCTTCCTGAGTTACGCGTCGCAGGACGCCGAGGCGGCGAAGCGCATTGCGGACGCCTTGCGTTCGGCCGGCGTGGAGGTGTGGTTCGACCAGAGCGAGCTGGTCGGCGGGGACCAGTGGGATGGGAAGATTCGCGGGCAGATCGGCTCGTGCGCGCTGTTTGTGCCGATCATCTCGGCGAACACGCAGGCGCGGCGCGAGGGATATTTCCGGTTGGAGTGGAAGCTCGCGGCCCAACGCACGCACATGATGTCGGAGCGCACGGCTTATCTTTTGCCGGTGATCATCGACGCCACCCGCGACGCCGACGCCGATGTGCCGGGCGAGTTTCGGGCCGTGCAATTCACCAAACTGCCCGGCGGCGAGACCCCGCAGGCGTTTTGCGCGCGGGTGAAAAAATTGCTGGGCGGTGAAGTAGGGTCGGTCTCAGACCGGCCTTCCGAGACCGGGCCGGAGCCCGACGCCGGTCAGAGACCGGCGCTACCCCGGAAGCAATTTTTGCGCCCGTGGCTCATCCCCTCTATCGCCGGTGTGCTCGCCATCTGCGTCCTCGCGGTCTGGCAGCTGCGGGAAAAGAACGGTCTGGCGCCCGGGAAGACCACGCCGGCCCTTCCGACAGCAACGGCCCCACTCTCCGAGGCCCGCAAGCTGACCGCCCAGGCCCGCGCTTTGCTGGTCAAGCCCGGCGGTGCGGCCAGCAAGTTCGACACCGCGGCGCTCCTCTGCGAGCGCGCGCTGGCGCTCGATCCGATCGAGGCCGAGGCTTGGGCCGTCGCCAGCCAGATCGACACCTGGATGTGTTTTCATAGCTTCGATCGGACCGAGCGGCGGAGTGAGAATGCGCGCAGCAAGGCGGCCAAGGCGCTCAACCTCGCGCCAGAGTCGTTCGAAGCGCGGCTGGCCCAGTCCACGTTTCTGGTCCTCGTTTCCGGCCGGCCGCTGGCCGACCAGGCGGAACCGGTGTTGCGCGCGCTCCACCGCGAGAATCCGCGGGAATTCCGGGTGCTGGATATTCTCGGGCAGCTCTTGGCGGCCCAGGGAAAGTTCGAGGAATCAGTGGCCTGCAATGACGAGGCGTCCCGGCTGCCGGGCGGCACCGCGACGGCGCTGATGCAGAAGGCTTGGACCTTGAGCGGCGTCCGCCGGATCGCCGAGGCGGACGCGGCGCTCGACCAATCCATCGCGGTGCAGCCCATTTCGGGTAACATCACGCTGCGGGTCTTCCTAGACTTGGGCTGGCACGGCGACCCGGACCGCGCGCTCGCGGCGTTGCGCAAACTTCCCGCCGAGGAGATGGCCGAGGACAACGGCATTTCCGCGGTCGTGCGCCTGTATCGTTGGCGGCGGGAACCGGCGGAGTTGCTGAATTTCCTCAACGCGGTGCCGCGCGACTGGCTCACTTGGGGTATTGCCGGTCCGAAGGCCGCGGTGACCGGCGACGCCAACGCCGATCTCGGCCGGCTCGCGGCGGCGCGGGAAGACTGGCGGCAAGCGCTCACCCTGGTCGAACAACGGCTGGCTGGCACGCCCAACGACCGTGGCCTGCTGGAGTGGAAGGCCTGCCTGCTGGCCTCGCTGGGCGAGAAGGCGAAGGCCCGCGAGACCTACCAACGTTCGCTGGAAGCGCCGTCCGGCAGGGGTCCCCTCCTGAATATCGAGAAGCTGGACCGGCTGCTTTCGCCGGAGGAGTTGCTCGACGAATTGGAGCGGCGCACCCAGGGCGCCATCGAAGGACTGGAGCGCGGGGAGCGACTGACTACCAGATTTATCAGCGCGGCTGACTTGCGGCTGAATCCGGCGTGGGACGGCGTCCGCAACCTGCCGCGGTTCCAGGCGTTGCAGGCCCGGCTCGACGCTGACCCGCGCTTCACTCCCAATCCGAAGAAACCGGGGCCCGCGATTGCCGCAGCCGACGACAAGTCGGTCGCGGTGCTGGCGTTCGCCAACCTGAGCGACGACAAGAGCAACGAGTATTTTTCCGACGGCATCAGCGAGGAGCTGCTCAACGTGCTGGCAAAGATTCCCGGCCTCAAAGTCTCGGCGCGGACCTCGGCGTTTTATTTCAAGGGCAAGGAAGTGCCGATTCCCGAGATCGCCCAGAAGCTCGGCGTGGCCTACGTCGTCGAGGGCAGCGTGCGCAAGGCGGGCGACAAGGTGCGCATCACGGCGCAGCTCATCAAGGCCGCCGACGGCTTCCATGTGTGGAGCGACACCTTCACCCGCGACTTGAAGGATATCTTCGCGGTGCAGGACGAGATCGCCGGGCTGATTGCCAAGAATCTATCCCTGCGCCTGGGGATGGATCGTCCTGCAAGCGGCCGGGCGACCGTGCCCGAGGCCTTTGAACTTTATGTGCAGGGGCGCGCGGCTTGGAATCTCCGAACGAGGGAGGGCTATGCTCAAGCCGAAAGATTGCTCAATCGAGCCATCGAATTGGACCCCGGATTTGCGAGGGCTCACTCGGCGCTCGCGGATGTCTGGATGATAGCCAGCTACGAAAACGAAAGTGGCGGAGGGACCTTTGGCTGGCGGAATTCTTCCACGCTGGCAAAAGTCACCGCCAAGGCCGAGCAGGCCCTGACACTCGATCCCAATTGCGCCGAGTCCCTCACGAGTCTGGCCAGCGCTCTTGAGCTCGGCTGGAAGTGGGCAGAGGCGGAGCGGGCCTACCGGCGCGCCATCGAACTGAACCCGAATTATGCCACCGCCCGGCACTGGTTTGGCATGATGCTCTGGGTGCAGGGCCAGATGGAGGAAGCCTTGGCGCAGTTGAAGCGGGCGACAGAAAACGATCCTCTCTCCCACCGGATTCTCGACACCTATGCGCGCATGTTGAATCTGACGGGCCGGCCTGAAGAGGCGCTGGTGGTCGCGGAGCGCGCGCTCGCGCTGCAACCACTGGCCATCCAGGCCGCGACGCAAAAGGCCCGTGCGTTGGTCCTGCTGGGTCGGGCCAACGAGGCGGTGGCTTTGCTTGAGCAGGCGCTGACCCCGAGCGCCAATGCCGATCAACGGACCGATGCCCTGCTCACTTTGCACCTCGCCGGAGCGGATGCCGCGATGCAAAAACTGATCGGCGCAACGGAGGCATTGCCGGGTTCGCAGTTCCGGTTTGCCAGCCTGATCGCTCTCGGCCGGGTGGATGAGGCTCTGGCCGAACTCCGGCCGGAGAACTTGCATGAGTTCCAATTGATCAACATGGCGGTCTTGTCATTCTACGATCCAGTCCGGGATGATCCCCGGTTATTGCAGGCCTTAAGTGAAGTCGGTTACTTGGAGCATTATCGCCGGGCGCGGGCGTGGCGCGCGGCCAACCTGCCGAAGGAGAAAAAATGAACGACTCCGCCAAAGCCGTCTTTCTCAGCTACGCGTCGCAGGACGCCCGCCGTCGCCGAGGCTATGGCGGGCAGGCACCGGCGGCGCGGCGCCTACACCCACTCGACGCGCAGCACGCGGATGACTTTGACCGCGTGGTCGGCATGGTAGGTCACGATCAGGTCGTCGAGCAGCAGAACCTGGTTCACGCCGCCGTCACTGTCCGTCTCGGCGTAGTCGCCCTCGCGCAACGGCGTCAGCTTCAATGTTTCCAGCCGTGCCACCAGCCGGCGTTGCGCCGACGGCGGGCTGGCGACCAAGTCGGCGAGCACTTCTTCGCTGATGGCCAGTTTATAGTCAGCCGGCATCCGGCGCGGCCTGCAGTTTGGCGAGCAGCGCTTTCACCACCTCGAGATCGTAAGCCTTGCCGGCCGCCATCTCGCGGTTTCTCCGCGCCAGCTCCTGACGGTTTCCCTCGGAATCGGCCCGCAGGCTGTGGCGGACATAGGCCTCCAGCTTGCGCTTCTCCTCCACGCTCAACCCGTCGAGCTGGGGCTTGATCTCCATGAAAGTCATGTCGGAAGCAATGTCCATGAACCGTCCGTTTTCAAGGCAAATGCCCGGAGTCGGCCGGGGCTCCCGCGTCCATGGGACATCGACATGCCACGCCGCCATGCATTCTATTTTGCCGTGAGCGACCCCACCAAAGCCGTCTTCCTCAGCTACGCCTCCCAGGATGCCGAAGCGGCGAAGCGCATCGCTGACGCTTTGCGCGCCGCCGGCGTCGAGGTGTGGTTTGATACAGACGGCGGACTGGAACACGGCGACGAGTGGGACGCCAAGATCCGCCGCCAGATCAAGGAGTGCGTCCTGTTCCTTCCGATCATCTCGGCCAACACGCAGGCGCGGGAGGAGGGCTATTTCCGGATCGAGTGGGAACTGGCCGCGGAGCGCGCGATGGGCATCGCTTCGGGGACGGCCTTTATTCTGCCGATCGTGATCGACGACACCCGTGAGGCCACCGCCTTGGTGCCCGATCGTTTCCGCAAGGTGCAATGGACGAAGTTGCCCGGCGGCGTGGTGCCGGCGGAAGTGCTGGCGAAGTTCGTGAAGCTCTGGTCGCACCGGGCCGGCATGGTGACGCACGAAACCGGGCGATCTTCCAGCCACGCCCCGACGCTCGCAGCCGGTCGGGCCGGCCTCGGGGCGAAACCCGGAGCCAGGGCCTATGTTGCCTTGGCGGTGGCCATATTAGCCATGGTGGCGGTCGCGGGCTGGTGGACGCTCCGCCGACCCGCGCCGATCGCAGCCGCCACGACTGATTCCGGCACTCCGCCGGTGGCTTCCCCGGACCGGGCCGCGGAATTTCCCCGGGACCCGGAGTTGAAACAGGCGATGAGACTCATCTTCGGGCTCGACAGTATCGCGCAGGACTTCGCCCTCGCCGAGGACCTCGTCAAGCCGGTGCTCGCGGCGCGCCCCAATGATCCCGAGGTCGTGACCGTCGCCGCGGTCGTGGCCCAGGAATTCCTCACGCGCGGTTTCGACACGACGCAGACCCGGCGCGCGCAGGCGCAGAAGCTCGCGGAGCGCGCGGTGCAGCTCGCGCCCGACAACCCGGACGCCCTGGCGGCCCTGGGCCGCTACCTGCTTTACATCAGTGCGCAGTTGCCGCGAGCCGAGGAGCTGCTGCGGCGCGCCATCGCGCTCCAGCCGGATGAGCCCCGCTATCACCGGATGCTTTTCGGCATCCTCGCTGAACTGCGGCCCGGCCCCGAGACGGAGGCGTTCGGCGCGCGGATGGCCGTGTTGTTTCCGACGAATGTGCTGGTCCGCTACGATCTCGCGCGGGGGGCCAAGGATCGGAACGACCTCGCCGGGTTCGAGCGGGAACTGGATGCGACGCTGGCGATCGCCCCGCTGGCGACCGCGCTGGTGTGGAAGAGCTGGCTCATGCTCTCCGTTCACGGCGACGTGGCGGGCATGCGGGCCTGGCTCGATCGCGTGCCCGAGCGCCTGCGCCAGAGCACCCGATTTGCCAGCGCGCTCAGCAACTACGCCGCGATCAGCGGCGAGACCGGGCCGGCGATTGATCTGCTGAATGATCTTCCGGACACGTGGCTGACTGACTTCGACTTCACCGGCCCGAAGGCGCTGTTGCTGGGCGACCTGCTCACCATCGCCGGCCGCAAGGATCTCGCCCGCCTGCAATACGAAGCGGCCTTCGCCGAGATCAAGCTCGAGAAAACGCGCAGCCCCACCGACCTGCGCGTGCGCCGCGCCGAATTCTGGACGCTGCTGGGCCTGGGCCAGCGCGACGAGGCGCACGCCGTGCTGCGGATCATGCTGGATGCGCAGCGCCGGCCCTACCTCGTGACCATGAACAATTCCTGGTGGAGCGGGCCCGTCCGGGCGAGCCTCCTGCTGGGTGAACGCGGCCCGGCCCTGGCCCTGCTCACGGAGGCCGCGTCCGAGCCACAAGGCCGGATCATGCTTCGCAACCAGTTCAAGGTGGACCCCCGCATGGCGCCGTTTCGCGCCGATCCGGAGATCACCGCGTTGCTCGCTGAGCCGGCAGTCACCCCGTCCTCCCTTTCACTCACTCCCTCTGGTCCGCCTGCGGCGGACCAGAAATCCGTCGCCGTGCTGGCGTTCGCCAATCTCTCGGACGACAAGGGCAACGAGTATTTCTCCGACGGCATCAGCGAGGAGCTGCTCAACGTGCTGGCGAAGATTCCCGGGCTGAAAGTCTCGGCGCGGACGTCGGCATTTTATTTCAAGGGCAAGGAAGTGCCGATTCCCGAGATCGCCCAGAAGCTCGGCGTGGCCTATGTCGTGGAGGGCAGCGTGCGCAAAGCCGGCGACAAGGTGCGCATCACCGCGCAGCTCATCAAGGCCGCCGACGGCTTCCATGTGTGGAGCGACACCTTCACCCGCGACCTGAAGGATATTTTCGCCGTGCAGGACGAGATCGCGGGGCTGATTGCGCAGCAATTACAGCTCAAGCTCGGCGAGACTGGTGCGAAGGCCACAGTTGATCCCGCCATCTACGAGCTTTTGCTCCAAGCCCGTGCCTTGGCGCTCCGCGAGAGCAACGAGGACTGGAGGCAGGCGATTGGCTTCTACCGGCGAGCATTGGAACGGGAGCCGCGTCTGGCTGTCGCGTGGGCGGAGATGGCCCGAACCTACGTGCAACTGGGTCGTTTCGGTGGGCTGCCGATCACCGAGGGCATGCGGGAGGCGCGGCAAGCCGCCCAACGGGCGCTGGAGCTTCAGCCGGATCAAGCAACCGGGCTGACTGCGCTTGGTTGGGTGCAACGCACGGCGGACTGGGACTGGCGGGGTGCGCGCCGTTCCTTTCAGCGGGCGCTGGAACTGGCCCCCGGCAATTCGTCCATCATGAGTGACGCGGCCGTGTTGTATTTCAACATCGGGCGGGTGGACGTAGGTTTGCGTCTGGCCCGTCAGGCCGTGGAGCGCGACCCGCTGAACGCCCGGGCCCAGGCCAGCCTGGGTTTCATTCATTCCCTGAACAACGACCCGGAACAGTGTGTTGGGCCGCTGGAAAAGGCCGTTGCCCTGGCGCCGAAGATCGAGGAGGTTCGCCGGCACCTGAGTCGCGCGCTGATGCACGTCGGCCAGCCGGCCAAGGCCGAGGAGGTGGCGGCACAGGAGCCCAATGCAGTCTTTCGCTTGCTCGCGGTCTCGCAGAACCTGGAAACGCGGGGCGAAAAGGTTGCCGGTAGAAAGCTGCTGGATGATTGCATCGCCAAGTATGGCGACGAATTTGCCGGCTACTATGCCAACCAGTATGCGATGCTCGGGGAGAAGGAGCTGGCCTTTGTCTGGCTCGACCGCTCCCTGGCCCGGCGGGACGCGGCGATCGCCTGGATCAAGACCAATGCCAATTTTCGCGAGCTGCACTCCGATCCGCGCTGGCCGGTGTTGCTCCGGAAGGTAGGCCTCGCCGACGACCAGTTGAAATGAGCCTACTTCGCCCGCAGAGTCGGGCTACGAAGGGCCCGGCCCGCTGGAAAAACGCTGAGCACTCAACGTTTAACTTTTAACGCTCAATGGTTGAACCATATTTCGGAATCCGTAGGCTGGTAACTTGAGCGCTGAGCGTTCAGAGTTATTAAACGTTGGGCGTTCCGGTGCCGGCCACTTTGCCGGCAGTCATGTGGGGCGAGCCGCTACCGCCGCCCACGCTGGAGAACGTCGGTGACCGGGAGCGGCCCGTCATCAGCACCGAGTTGAAGGACGGAGTGCGCCTAGGAAATGTGTAACGTATTGTATTACACATTTCCGGAGGTGGGGGCGAGGTGGAACGCGTTGACCTCAACGCGTTGGTTCAAAGCGCGCTGAGGTCAGCGCGCTCCACCCCAATGCCGTCGGGGCGTAAAGCCAGTTGCTCCCACCAAGTTTGTCACATTTCCGCGGCGATCCCGGCGACCTGGCGTTGGTTCGACACAAACTAGTTGGGGCGCTGGGGCGGCGGTTCCAGCAGCGTCCATTGGTAATCCTTGAGCGCCCAGAAGCAGGGGTGGAGCAGCGGACTGGTGAAGATGATCCGGCCCCCGGGGTCGCGGAAAAAAGCGCGGCCCTGCTCGAGGCCGGTGAACTGGACGCGACCGATCAACTCGTGGTTGAGCCACCCGGATTCGGGGGTGAGGGTGAATTGCCCGGTCCATGAACGATAGTTCCCGTCGGGCTGACGCTGGGCTTCCAGTGCGGCGACCGGGCCGGCGGCAGCGGACACGAACCGCCCGCCGCCGACTTCAAGCACCGGGCCCCAATAGGGTATGTCCGCCGGGATGTAGAGGCTGGCCGGTTGGCTGTCGCGGGCGTATTGCGCGACCATCGCCTCGATGGCGGGCACGGCATCGCGCAAACGGTAACGCTCTACCGGCCTGGACCAGTGGGTCGCCACGGGCAAAGCCATCGCGAGCAGAACGCCGGTGACAGCAAAGCCTCCGAGGGCCAACCGCCGGGCACGAGCGCCGAGGCTGGCGGCGATGACCGCCAGGGCCACATAGAGCAGGAGGGTGGGTGCCGTGAGGTAGCGATCGTGCTCGGGCAAAGGGCTTGAGGCGAGATGCGCCACGTAGGCAGTCCGCGTGAGACTCAGCAGGGCCATCATCAAGCCGGCGGACAGAAGGACGGCGACGGTCCGGGCGGCGGGGTGCGCGCGCTGGCGCCAGAGCCATGTGCCCAGAGTGATGAGCAGGGTGGCACCAAAGACATCAGCCAGCCAGGTAGCGTGAGCCGCGAGCCAGGCTGTGAGCGGCGGACCAAGCAGCGCGGTGGTCAGCCAGCCGCGCAGCACCAGCGGCGGGATCGACGCCGCGAGATCCAGGGGTTGAAAGCCGCCCGTTTTCCCGAGCTCCAGCGGGCGGGCCGCCACGGCGATGACGGCCGCGGTCAGCAGGGCCAGCAACACCGTGACAAAGCGGAAGCCATCCGCCGGCTTCCGGTCGCGCCACCAAAGCCAGAGCACAATGGGGGCGAGCACAAAAGTGGAGGGCGACGAGGTCGCGCACAGGATCGCAAACGCCGCCCAGGCGAGGTTGCCGCCCAAGGTGGCGGGCCCGGGCGCGAGGAGACACAGCGTGAGCCCAAAGGCCAGATACCAGTGCAACCCGAGGGGCAGCCCCAGGTTGGAGGCGTTGGGCGCGACGGCCAGCAACGCCACGACGCCAAGCCGCGCGAGGTCGGAGGCGAGCAAGTGGCGAAAGGCCGGCAGATAAAAAAGGGCGAGCAGACCGGAGTTGAGGGCGAGGCCGCCGAACGCACAGGCGTAGGGTTGTTGCGGGAGGGGGAGGGACGACCACAGCTCCGCAAGCAGCCGGGGCAGCACCTGGAGGTAGCCGCCGGAGGGAATCACCAGCGAGCCGGGAAAGGGGTGGTTCCAGGCGGTGGCGAAAAACGACCAGCCGTCCTCGGCGACGAATTCCCCGGCCAGCCAGAGATTCGGCACGCGGGCGGCGAGCACGGCGAAAACCACCGCCGTCAGGAGTGCCTGCTTCCACCCCCGATGTGCTGCCATTTGATCCAGGCGGTGCATGAGGGATCAGAGTTCCGCAGCGATCTCGGCGACCTGACGCTCGTAGGTGACGCCGCTGTCGGCTGGGAAATGTTTCAGCCCGTCGGCGCGCAGAGCGGGGGCGTGGTCGCGGATGTAGTCGTCGTAAGCCTTGCGCGAGGGGAACACGTATTGCGTCTCGACGACGGCCGGCGCGGTGTCGCTCGCGCGGTCGAGCAGGACGATGCGGGCGGAAGTGGCACCGCCCTTTAGCACCCCGGCGATGTGGTTGGGAGAGAGCCAGGCGAGGAAACGGCCGCGTTGCTGGACGTCGCGGCAAGTGGTGCGCACGGTATAAAGGATCTGGGGCATGGGTCTTTTGTAGGAGCGGGTTTGCCTCGCGACCAGAATTAATCGCGGCATTCCAAGATAGTCGCGGCAAAAAGACACCCAGGTTTTTCGAGCGGGGCGTTCGGGCCGATGTCAACTAATAGTTGACTTAGGCTCTGGAGGCGGTGCGAGTTTCGCAATGCGGGCGCAGCGAGTCTGCGCCCCCTACTTCGAGGCGGGCAGGGCGCCGGGCACCGAGCCGGCCTTGATCAGCACCATCTGGTCGGGGTTGAGGTGCCGCTTGATGGCGCCGTTGACCTGGTCGAGGGTGAGGGCGTTGACGCGGCGGGGATACTCGTCGAGCCAGCCGACATCGAGACCGCGATGGACGGCGTTGAGCAGGCTGCCGGCGATGCCACCGGTGGTGGCGAGACCGACCTTGAAGGAGCCGGTCATGTTGGTCTTGCGACTGGCGAGCTCCTGTGAGGTGACACCTTCGCGACACCAAAGATCCAGCTGGTGCCGGGTGGAGGCGAGGCCCTTGTCCAGCAGGGCCGGAGCGAAAGTGGCGGTGATGCGGAAGTCGCCGTGGTTGAAGGTGTCGCCGACGATGGAGGAGCTGATGCCATAGGTGAGGCCTTCCTTGTCCCGCACATTGCCGAGCAACCGGCTGGTGAAGCCGCTGCCGAGGATGGCAGTGCCGGCGCGCAAGGCGACGGTGTCGGGGTCGCTGTATTTCAAACCGATGGCCTGGCCGAGCGTGATGCTGACACTCGGTTTGTCGGCCATGAACACGGTTTGCTCCTTCGGGACGTCGAGGTTGGTGAGGCCGGGGGCGGGCGGCAGGGCGGTGCCGCCGGTCCAGCCGGTGAAGGCCTGGGTGACGGCGCCTTGCAGGGCAGGAATGTCGAGGTCGCCGACGGCGATGATGGTCAGCTTGCCCGGGCCATAGTGCCGGGCGTGAAAGGCCTTCACCTCGTCGAGCGTGGCGGTCTCGATGGCGGCGAGCATTTCCTTGGGCGGGGTCTCGTAGTTCGGGTGACCGGGGGCATAGACCGCGCGGGTGTAGTTGTCGGTGGAGCGAAAATCCGGGCTCTCCATCTGGCGCTGGATGCCGCCGGCGAGCTGTTTCTTGGCCTTGGTGAATTCCTCGGGGGAAAACGCGGGTGAACGGAGCTGCTCCGCCAGCAGGGAGATGACCAGACCGGCGTCTTTCCGCAGGCACTGGCCGGCAAAGGTGGCCATGTGGCTGTCGACCGAGAAATCAAGCGTGGCGCCGACGGCCTCGAGTTTCTGGGCGAGGGCGAACTTGTCCTGCAGCGTCGTGCCGCGGTCGAGCATCATGCCACAGAGGGTGGCGACGGCGGGATTGCCCGCGGCGCTGAAAACATCGCCGGCGGGGAGGGAGCCGCGGAGGGTGACGACATTTTTCACGCCGGTGGGGTAGGCGATGAGATCGACACCGCCGACGCGGGTGCGGACGGCATTCTGCGCCATCTGGGCGGAGGCGGCAGAAGGGCTGAAAAACTGAAGGATGGAAAGGCTGAGTAAGAGAAGAGCGCGGGATTTCATGGGAGTGGTTGTCTATATCGTTCTCTTAATCTTTCTCGTTCCTCGTTCTCCCGTCGGGATACGACCCGAGAAAGAGAACGATTACGAGAAAGAGAAAGATGGAGAGGATTATTTGTTGGCGGTTTCGGCGGGCACCACCGGCACGAACCAGCCGGTGCTGCTCTGGTCCTCGACCAGGTATTTGTTGGCGACGCGCTTCACGTCGGCCGCCGTGACTTCCTTGATGCGGTCGTCAAAGGTGTAATAGGAGGTCCAGTCACCGGCGGCGATGGCCTCGTTGAGGCCGGCGGCGATGGCGAAGGAGCCGTCGCGCCCGAAGGCGGACTGGGCGAGGTATTTGCTGATGGCGGTGGTGACCTCAACATCGGTGACGCCGCCGGCCTTGAGTTCCTCGATGCCGGCCAGGGCGGCTTTCTCCACCTCGTCGTGCTTGGCCCCCGGGGCCATGGCGGCGAAGGTGATGTGGAGCGAGGGGTCGCGGAAAAATCCGCTGAAGGCCTGCACGCTGGTGGTCAGGCTCTGGTCGGTGAGTTTCTTGTAGAGGCGGCTGTTGTTGCCGTCGGTGAGGATGGCGCTCAGGATGGTGAGGGCGGGAAAATCCGGGTGGAGGGCGGCGGGGATTTTGTGACCGAGGGCGACGACGCCGAGCTGGCCGGCTTTTTTCACGATCAGACGGCGGGGACCGGTTTGCTCCGGCTCCTCGGTATACATTTCCGGGATCGGGTGCGGGGACTGGGGGATGGCGCCGTAGTGCTGCTTGATCAGCCTGAGGGCGTTCTCCGGAGTGAAATCGCCGATGACGGAGACGGTGGCGTTGTTGGGCCAGTAGAAGGTGTCGTAGAATTCGCGGAGTTTCCCAATGGAGACCTTCTCGATGTCGGAGCGCCAGCCGATGGTGCTGTGGTGGTAGGGATGGGCGACGAAGGCGGCGTGGAAGAGCTCCTTGATCAGGAGCTGGAAGGGGTTGTTTTCGCCGCGCTCGAACTCGTTGCGGACGACGGTCATCTCGGGGCGGCGGTCATCCTCGCGCAGGAGGAGGCCACGCATGCGGTCGGCCTCCATCTCGACGACCAGGGGCAGGTGCTCGCTGCCGAAGGTCGCGTAGTAGTTGGTGCGGTCGAGCCAGGTGGTGGCGTTGTTGATGGCGCCGATGGGATCGAGGATCTGGTCAACCTTGTTGCCCTTCTCCGTGTTGAAGTTGGCCGAGCCCTTGAACATCAGGTGCTCGAGCAGGTGGGTGGCGCCGGTGGTGCCGGTCACCTCGTTGCGCGAGCCGACGCGGTAGGTGACCTGAAAGGTCACGACCGGGGCGGAGCGCTCGGGCAGGAGGAGGACTTGGAGGCCGTTGGCCTCGAGGCGGTATTCAGCGATGCCGCCGACAGTCTTGACGTAGCTGAAGCCCTCGACCGACACGGGCGCGGCGGACAGCCTGTTCGACAGGCTCAAGGCAGGCACTAGGGTCGAAACGAGAACAGCAAGGAACGCGAGGGGACGTTTCATCATAAGCATAGGGGGAGGGAGCCGCCAAACTAGCACAGCGCCACGCTTCTGCCAATAGGGCAAATGGCACACCCGGCGGCGGGTTGGAAATATCTTGCCGCCACCCGCGTCTTGGCGCGGCCGGGACCGTCTTAGCACTACTCCGTTAGGTTATGGTATTCTCCTCTGAGATTGCAGTTTTTGTAGGCGGGGTGCTCTCACCCACAACAAATCTAACGTGGTAGTGTTAGTTGGGCCGGTCCGGTTTGGCGGCCGCCGCCGCGGCCAGCGGCAGGACATTGAGGTAATCGCCCGGTGGACGGCCGATCTCGCGCAGGGCGGCGTGGCTGACGGACACCTCGCGGGTGGCGGCCTTCTCGGTCTCGCTGAGTTGCAACTGGCCGCTCTCCGTCATGAGCACGATGCGCTCGATGATGCCCGGCTCGCGGCGGCGCACCCGGGAGGCGGTGCCGTGGCCGTAACGCACGTGGCCGCTGCCGATAAGCACGAAAGCGGTGCGGGCCTTGTCGTCGGCGTGGTCGCGGCGGCCGGCTACGATGTTCTCGGCCATCGCCTCGTCGCGGGCCACCTGCGCCTCGAAGACGCTGCGCAGTTTCGCGGGATCCATCACCATGTGCACCGCGAGCTGGTCGTTCATCATGCGCTCGTAGACGGGATCGTCGGTCACGATGTCAGGGGGCAGGGTGGCGCGCTGTTCGGCCGGGAGCTGGGCGAGACCGCCGCCGCGGCTGATGGCGCGGATGACCTCGGCGGGGGCATTGAGCGCACGGAGGGGGATCTGGTTCGCGTGGGCGAATTCGCAGAGCGGGCGGTAGTCGAGATAGTTCTTCCACTTTTTCGCCCAGTCGCTTTCGCGGACGAGGGTGTCGTAATCGATCTCGCCGCGGTTGTAGCGGTCGAGCACGGGCTGCGCGCGCGCCTCGAGCTGTTCCAGGCAGAGCACGAGCGGCACGCCCCGGGCCGCGAGTTGCCGCAACAGGTGCAATTGCAGTGCGTGGTGGCGGGCGATCGTGTGTGCCTCGCCCACATAAACGACCCCGGCGGTCGCGAGGTCGTCGAGGACCTTCGCCTCGGTGATTTCCTCGCCCTCGGCGAGATCGAGCCAGAATTCGGCGGCGGAAGAGATGGCGACCGGGGAGAATGACAGGCTGGCAAGCAGGAACAGGAGTGGTTTCATCGGGAAGGCCGGACGGTGAATGCGGAACGAACCGGAGGTTGGAAGTTTATTGTCCATTAGACTACAAACCGGATTGGTTGCCCAGAATCTTTTCCCGCAGGTGGGTGCATCTCAGCTTCGACTCGGCGTTGCGCACGGCCATGGCGTAAGCGGCGGGCTCGCCGACGATGAAGACTTTCTTCCGGCCGCGGGTGATGGCGGTGTAGATGAGGTTGCGCTGGAGCATGACGAAGTGCGCCTTGAGCAGCGGGACGATGACGACGGGATACTCGCTGCCCTGCGACTTGTGGATGCTGATGGCGTAGGCGAGGGCGAGGTCGCCGAACTCGCCGCGCTCGAAGGTGTGCTTCGCGCCGTCGAAGTCGGCCGTGAGCGTGCCTTTCAGGCCATCGATGGCGAGCACCTGGCCAATGTCGCCGTTGAAGAGGTCCTTGTCGTAGTTGTTGCGCAGCTGGATGAGCTTGTCGCCCGGGCGGAACTCGCCGTTGAGAGTCTTGAGGCCTTGGTGGCGCGGGTTGAGCGCAGCCTGGAGAGCGGTATTGAGGTTGGCGACGCCGGCCACGCCTTTGTGCATCGGCGCGAGCACCTGCACATCATTGACGGGATCGAACCACTTGAAGTGTTGCGGGATGAACTTCGTGCAGAGCTCAGTGATTTTAGCGAGACAGTCCTCGGGCGACAAGGCGGCGATGAAATTGAGATCGCACCACGCCTGGGCTTTGGCGACCTCGCTGACCACCGGCGGAGGAGAATTGTCGCCGCCGTTGATGGCGTGGGCGACGCTGACGATGAGGCTCTGGTCCTTCTGGCGGTAGACGACCGCGAGGCGTGTCACAGGAATCTTTTCGGTGGCGATCAGATCCTTGAGGACGTTGCCCGCGCCGACGCTGGGCAACTGGTCGGTGTCGCCGACGAGCAGCAGATGGGCGCGCGACGGGACGGACTGCAGGAGCGCGGCGGCGAGCCGGGAATCGAGCATCGAGGCCTCGTCCACGATGAGAAAATCCGTGGCGAGCGGAGCCGATTCGTTGACGGTGAAGCCCCTCTTCACGCCCTCGAACTTGAGCAGACGGTGGATGGTGGAGGCGTAGCCGCCGGTGGTCTCGGCCAAGCGCTGGGCGGCGCGGCCGGTGGGCGCGGCGAGGTGCACGCGGGCTTTCTTGGCCTTCAGAATTTCCACGAGCGCGCGGAGGATCGTGGTTTTGCCAACCCCCGGTCCGCCAGTCAGAATGCTGAATTTCTGGGTGAGGGCGTTGGCGAGCGCGTCGGACTGAAGCGGGTGGAATGCAAAGCCGGATTTCTCCTGAGCCCACTTGAGGGCCGCCTCGATCTTGATTGCGGGCAGGCCGGAGGGCACGGAGGCGAGGCGCTTGACGACGTCGGCGATCTTGCGTTCGGCGCGGTCGTTGGGCGGCAATTGAATAAACGAGAGCGGATCACGGGAAGGTGGAGCGCGGCCTCCGGACGCGCTTTCAGGATTCGCGAACGCAACAAACCCGTCCGGAGGCCGGGTTCCACCTTTATGCTGCACAATGCTCTTTTCCTTCAGCAGCGCGTCGATGCGGGTTTGCAGCAGTTCGGCGGAGGTATCGAGGAGCGTGGCGGAATAGTCGACCAGTTCGCCGCGCGGATAGGCAGTGTGGCCTTCCTCCTGCAAAGTTTCGAGGGCGTAGATGAGGCCGGCATCGAGGCGTGGCGGCGCGTCGTTGGCGTAACCGAGGTTGATGGCGATGCGGTCGGCAGTCTTGAAGCCGATGCCGTCGATCTCGCGGGCGACGCGGTAGGGTTCGCCGGTGATAACCTGCTTGGCCTCGGGACCGTATTGGTTGACGAGCTTCACGCATTGCGAGGTGGTGACGCCGTAGGTCTGGAGGAAGATATGCACCTCGCGCAGGGTTTTCTGCTCCTCCCAGGCGGTCTTGATGGCGGCGGCGCGGACCTTGCCGATGCCTTCGACCTTGCGGAGCTTGCCCGACTCCTCGCTCAGCACGCGGAAGGTGTCGGTGCCGAACCGGTCCACGATCTTGTTGGCGTAGACCTTGCCGATGCCGGGCACGAGGCCGCTGCCGAGGTATTTGCGGATGCCGTAGACGGAGGAGGGCAGTTCGGACTTGTGCGAGGTGATCTTGAACTGCGCGCCGTGCTGGGCGTGGCGGGTCCACTCGCCGGTGAGCTGGAGGGTCTCGCCGCACTGCACGCCCGGCAGCGCGCCGACGACCGTGACGGTTTCGGACGGCGCGGAAGGGACTCCGCGCCCTACCTCCGGTTTGAGTTCGGCGATGGTGTAGTGGTTCTCCTCGTTGAAGAAGATGATGCGCTCAAGGACGCCGGTGAGGGATGCGGGGGAGGGGGACGCCACGGATAACAGGCATGTGGGTACTCAAGCTGTATTCGCTAGCCATTGGGAT
>LNEH01000165.1 GCA_001464505.1 Verrucomicrobia bacterium Ga0077533 | reverse complement strand
CCGCGCCCTACCCGCCATAATCCAAGCGATAGTCCAAATCATTAGGGACGCTGGTATTACACCCAGTTGTCATCGCGAGGTGCGCGAAGCGCGCCGTGGCGATCCAGCTGGATTGCTTCGTCGCTTCGCTCCTCGCAATGACAGGGTATTTTTATCGGGCTATTGGTATGAGTTGCAGGCGGCGGGGTCGTCAAAGACGAGCTGGCGCGGAAGTAGCCTACTCGAAACCGAAGAGCCGGCCCATCGCACGGCGGTCCTTCTTGGTCGGGCGGCCTTCGCCGCGTTGGCGGGCGAGGAGGTGTTCGATGCCGGCCTGTTTGGCGCGTTCATATTCGGCCGCCGGCGTGAGATCGGTCATGAATTCGGGCAGTTGCTTCGCCCCGACGCGCGAACGCGGCAGACCGACAACCTTGAGGGTGCGGATAATCACGCCGACGCGGACAGTGATCGTCTCGCCGACGTGGACATCGCGGCCGGGTTTGGCCTCGAGTTCGCCGATCAGGACCTTGCCGGCGCGACACGAGGCCGTGGCGAGGGGGCGCGTCTTGAACACACGCACGCTCCAGAGCCATTTGTCGAGTCGGGGATCAGACAGGTGAGCAGACATGATAAGCGATTACTTTTAGGCGAGCGATGAGAGGCAGAACCGGCGTCCCGTCAGGCCGCAGGCTTGGCGAAGGCTGAAGCCGGGGATCGGACATGAATTCACAATAAGCTCCACCCTCCACCCTCCAAGGACCAAAAAACTTCAAGCCAGGAAATATCAATTCGGTCTGACGCTGGTTGTTTGGGGTTTGGAGCTGGGCGTTTGGAGCTTTCCGCGGCGAAGCCGCAGGGTTGCGTCGGAATAAAAACCAGTCAGCCTGCTCCCACGTCCATGATCGTTCGCCCCGGACTCGTCTTCCTGACCCTACTCACCGCCATGACCCTCCAGGCTGATACCAAACCCGCGTCGTCAACCGGGCTGGCCACCGTCGGTGGCGGTTGCTTCTGGTGCACGGAGGCCGTGCTGGAGCGCCTGCCCGGCGTGAAGCAGGTTGTCAGCGGCTACGCGGGCGGTCACGTGGCCAACCCGACCTATGAGCAAATCTGCACCGGGCGGACGGGCCACGCCGAGGTCATCCAGGTGGAGTTCGATCCCGCAATGGTCAGCTACGACAAGATACTGGAGGTGTTCTTCGAGGCCCACGACCCCACGACGCTGAACCGCCAGGGAGCCGACGAGGGCACGCAATACCGCTCGGTGATCTTTTATCACAACGAGGAACAGCACAAGGCGGCCGGCCGGGCGAAGCTGGCCGCGCAGTCGTTCTGGCCCGATCCGGTTGTCACGGAGATCGCGCCGTTGCCGAAGTTCTACCCGGCGGAGAAACACCATCAGGACTATTTCAAGAACAACCCGGACCAGGGTTACTGCACCTTCGTCATCAAACCCAAGGTCAAGAAACTCGAGCAGAAGGGCGTGCTCCCGAAGGACTGACGGCGCCGGTTATTTCCGTTCGCGGACGAACGGCACAAACCGCACGGGGATGAGGGGGCGGGTGTGGACCTTGCCGCCGTGCTTGGTGACCAGCACCAGGTCCTGGGCCCCGGCTCTCGGGCCGAGCGGGATGATCATCCTTCCGCCCTCCTTGAGCTGCTCCAGCAAGGGCGGGGGGATGGATTCGGCGGCGGCGGTGACGATGATGGCGTCAAACGGCGCGGCCTCGGGCCAGCCTTTCCAACCATCGCCGGTGCGGGTCTGGATGTTTTTGTAGCCGAGTCGGTGCAGCAGAGCCGTGGCCTGGTCGGCGAGTTCCGGGATGATCTCGATCGTGAACACCTCGGCGCAGATTTCGGCGAGCACGGCCGCCTGATACCCCGAGCCGGTGCCGATTTCCAGCACGCGGGTCTCCCTGGTCGGGGCGATTTGTTCGGTCATGCACGCCACAATGTAGGGTTGCGAGATCGTCTGGTCGTGACCGATGGGCAGGGGATGGTCGTTATAGGCTTCCCGGCGAAATTCCGCGGGGACAAACAGGTGGCGCGGCACCTTGCGCATCGCCGCGAGGGTGGCGGGGTGGGTGACATCGCGGAGTTCGATTTGTTTTTCCACCATGCGGTTTCGTTGGGTCTGCCAAGGGTCAATGCTGCCGGGAGCGGCCAGCAGGGATAAGCTGAGTGCCGCGAACACACCCAGGTGCCGGACAGGTTGCATGCGCTACAGATACGCTCAATTCCGCAAAAAAACAAGGCGGAGCGGACCGGAGCGGCCGGGCCGGGTTGTCTATGGCCGGACCGTCGTTCATCCCAGCGAAACAGCGCGCAGGGAGTGCCGCTCCGGGGTAGCAGTTGCGGCCCGCTCAACCCTGCACCGGCAGCACGAAGAGCAGCACGGCCAGCAGATGGCAGGCGCTGCCGCCGACGAAGCACAACTGCCGCGGCAGTTGGTCGAAGCGGGGCAGGCGCCACAGGTAAAACGCGACACCCGCCGAATAGCACAGCACGCCGGCCAGACCGAGCCAGAGCGCGCCCGGGGCGAGCGTGGTGACGACGGGCTTGATGGCGATCACCGCCAGCGCCCCGACCAGCAGATAAGCGACCACGGTAACGGTCCGGTAGCGGCCGGAGAACAGCAATTGCAGTGCGACGCCCGCGGTGCAAAGGCCCCAGACGACGCCGAAGAGCGACCAACCCCAAGGCCCCCGCATCGAGACGAGCAGGAAAGGCGTGGCGGTGCCGGCGATGACGAGGAAGGCGGCGGCGTGCGTGTATTTGCGCACCATCAACTTCCACTCCACCTCCTCCCGGCGGTGGTAAACGGCGAAGGCCGTGTGGAGCAGCACGAGGGTGACGCCGAAAACGGAGAAGCTGGCGAGGTGCCACGCGTTGCCCCGCACGGCGGCAAAAACCATCAGCAGGGCGAGACTGGCCGCGCTGGCGGCGAGGCCGAAGCCGTGGGTCAAACCGTGGGTGAAACGCTCAAGGTGCGAATAGTCGCGCGGCGCGGCCGGCGGCACCACGGGATTTGGCGGCGCCCCCTGCGCGGCGAGGCGGCGGTTGCGGACGAGGTTGTCGGAGGCGGTGTCGCACCACCGGATCAGGCGGCACGGCCGCGGGCTGGTGAATTCCGAAGCCTCCCACTCGCCGCCGTTCGTGTAGAGCGATTTGGGGAACACCCAGGTGCGGAACACCCAGTCGGCGACAGGCAGCGTGAAGAAGCCGGAGATGGCCTCGTTGCAGTCGATGACGGCATGGTGCCGCAGGTGGAAACTGTAGGCCTTGCGCCAGAACCAGCCGGTGCGGGGGTGCTCGATGAGCACGGCCCATTTCTCGAACGACCAGTGCTCGATGGCGTGGAAGACCTCGTAGAAGACCAGCGAGGTCGCGAGCGCGGCGTAGCCGGAAATAAACCACGGGAAGGACGGGACCAGCCACTGGACCAGCGCGAACACGGGGGCGAGGATGAGGCCAAAGATGGCGAAGGTGAACCACGGGAAAAACGAGGCCTCGGTCTGATTCGGCTGGGTGATGGGATAGATGTTCTCGACGAAGGGGACCTCATGGCCGCCCGGGGTGCGCCGGCGGCCGATCCGCGTCAGGTTGTGGTGCAGCGTGTGCTGCTTGTAGAAGTGGCTGAGGATCGGCACCACCGGTTTGTGCAGCACGTAGCGGTGGAAGAAATATTCCAGGAAGCAGACGAACAGCTTCACGAGGAGGAAGGCGGCGGCGAATTGCCAGACGGCAGCGCCCACCTGCGCCAACCAGACGCTGTCGGGGGCGCACAGCCAGAACAGGCCGTAGAAACCGGCGAGCGAGACAATGACGTTGGTCAGGAACAACGGGAGGGAAAGCTCCTCCTCGACTTGCGGGCGGCTGGCTGGGGTGGCGGACATGGCCAGCAGTATCCGGTTCTCGGCCGCCCAAGGCAAATGCCGAAATCGGTTTATTTTCGGCGAATTTTGAACGCCCGGGTTCACGCCGCAGATCACACCCTGACGCGCGAGTCGATGGAGGTATGTTTGGTTATGACCGCCGTTGCCTTGTGCGAGTCCGGCGGTCATAGACCGCCGCTACAACATGAGCATTTGGGAAATCATCGGCGCGGTGTTGGGCGTAATCGGCGTGTGGCTGATGATCCGGCGCAACCTCTGGGCGTTCCCCGTGGGCTTGGTGCAGGTTTCGATCTTCGGCTGGGTTTGTTTTCAGCAGAAACTGTATTCGGAGACGGCGTTGCAGGTCATGTTTTTCGCGGCCCTGGCGCACGGTTGGTGGCACTGGACGCATCCGGGGCGGGGCCGGCCGGAGCTGCCCGTGACACGCCTCGGTGGACGGGTGCGCCTGGCTTGGGGCGCGGGTGTGCTCGTGCTGTGGCTGGGCTGGGGCGCCGTCATGCACCGGTTCGGCGCGGCGCTCGCCTATGGCGATGCGTTCGTCTTCGCGGTGAGCGCGGCCTCGCAGTTGCTGCAGGCGCGCAAGCACATCGAGAACTGGCCGGGCTGGCTTGCGGCCAACACCGCGGCCATCGGGGTTTTTGCGGTGAAGGAGCTGTATCTGTTCGCCGGGCTGTATGGGATTTTCTGGCTGATGGCGCTGTGGGGCTGGCGCGAATGGCGGCGGACGATGTCCAAGGCAGCTTAACCACGAATGCACACGAAGTCACACGAATCAAAAGCCGATGAGCGTGCCGTTGCCCGGTCAGTTGTTGGTGGATCGGCGAGGAATATTCGTGTCAATTGGTGTCCATTCGTGGTTGCTGATCAGTAATGGAACACCCACTGCGCATCGCCCTCTTCGGACCCGAATCCACGGGCAAGACGCAGCTCGCGCAAAAACTCGCCGCGCGCTTCGGCGCGCCGTTGGTCGCCGAATATGCCCGCGAATTCTGGGACGCGCACGGCGTCATCACGCTCGAGGACATCCCCGGCATCGCCCGCGAACAATGGCGGCGCGAGGACGAGGCGGCCCAGGCCGCTTGTCAACTATTAGTTGACAAGCGGCCTGGGCCGAAAGTCCTCATCTGCGACACGGAGGCGCTGACCACGATGCTCTGGAGCGACCTGCTCTACGGCACGTGTCCGGCTGACATCCGGCGCGGGGCGGAGAAGCGCTGCAGGCATTACGCGCTCTACTTGTTGCTCGACATCGACATGCCGTTCGCGCCCGACCCGCAGCGCTGCTTCTCCGATCCGGCCGACCGGGAGAAATGCCGGCGCATCTGGCGCGGCGCGCTGGCGCGTCGGCAACTGCCTTTCATCGACATCCGCGGCAATTGGGCCGCGCGCGAGTTCGCGGCGATAGCGGCAGTGCAGAAGTTACTGGCAGGCGATCGCGGGGGTCCAACCTCACGGCCCGCTTAATCGAGTTTCTTGAGCGCATCGATCGCTTGTTGAAAGCCCGGGTTGAGGGCGAGGGCGGCTTGATAGGCGGCGCTGGCGGCCGGCTTGTCGCCTTTCTTTTCCCAGAGATTGCCGAGGCGCCAGTGGGCGGCGTCGTGGCCCGGTGCGCCCGGGGTGGGTGGGAACGTGAGACACTTTTTCAACGCGTCCATGCCGCGGTCAATGCGCTCACCGGTCAGCGCGGAGATGCGACCATATTGGAAGAGCGCGGCATAATGATCGGGCGTGGCTTGCAGGACCGCCTCGATCTCGGCGAGCGCTTCCGCGTATTTCTTTTCACCGACGTAGAGGATGGCGTAAGCGACGTGGCCGCGCGCGGCGTCGAGCTTCTTGATCTCCGCGGCCTGGGCGTGGGCCTTGTCGGCCCCGCCACCCATCATGCCGGGTGCCATTTGGTAAAACGACATCAGGCTTTGGCGGGCGGCGAGATTGGACGGGTCGAGCGCGACGGCCTTTTCGTAGGCGGCGATGACTTTTTTCCCCCAGCTCATCTTGGAAAACATGCCGGCCTTCTGGGCGGCGAGGCTGTAGGCTTCGCCAAGCTGGCGTTGATATTCGCCGTTCCTCGGCGCCAATTCCGCCGCCTTCTCGCAGGCTTTGACGGCACCGTCGGCATCGCCCTTGGCCACGCGCACGTTGCCGAGCAGGGCATGGGCCTCCGCTTCGGTGGGGTGCGCGGCGATCAAAGCGTCCGCCGCAGACTCGGCCGCATCGAGGTTGCGATCGCGGAGGAGGCCGCGAACATTTTCGATCTTCTCGGTGGGAACAGCCGCGTGGGCGAGGGCGGCCGTGAGCAGCAGGAGGATGAGGGAGCGCATGGGGAAATGGGATTACGCGGAGGCGAGGGCGAGCATATGCGATTCGATTTCGCGATTGTTCGGCGGATGATGGGCGCCCAGCAGGATTTCGGAGCGGGCGCGGGCGAGGTCGGCGCGGCGCGCGGGGATCACGAGGTCCTGCAGCCGGCCGAGGCAAAACGCGGCGGTGTCCGTCGCGGTGTATTTGGCGAAGTTGCTCAACTCCTCGAGTTGCGCGAGCGGGCACCAGGAGCGCTGGGTCTCCGCGAGCGCGTGGGCGAGCAGGTGGCTTGCCTGGTATGCGGTGGCCAGGTGCGGCTTCAATGCGCGGGCGGCGGCGGGACAATGGCGGCGGATGGCCTCCTGCGCGGCACCGAGATACGCGGCTGCGGTGAGAAAATGCAGCCACGCGCGCTGGAGCGTGAACAGGCGGTGGCACAGCGGCGAATTGTCCGTCCGGTGGAGCAGCGCCGCGCGCGGCACCGGCATGTCCGCGAACTCGACCCGCCGGGTGCAGGACGCTGGCATGAGGTTGCCGAAGCTAGGCGGGCAGAACGTGATCCCGCGGGGCCGCGGTTGCAGGCGCACCGCGAAGAGGCCGTCCTGGGTCTCGCTCAATCGCGCCGACACGACCGCGTAGTCGGCGACGGTGGCGAGCGACATGAACGGCGCCACGCCCGACAGCGTGTAGCCGTCGGCGCGTTCGACGGCCTGGCGCAGGCAGGCGCCGGAGGTATCGCGGTTGCCGCCGACATTGGCGATCAGCAGGCGCTCGCGCCCGATGTGCCGCAGGAATACCGCGCGCCGCCAGCGCTTCACCCAGGCGTGGCCGAGCGGGAACGTGCGCAGCGCGCACAGCGCGTAAAGGTGCATCGTCAGCCCGATCGACAGCGAAAGGGAAGTGCCGGCGACCTGACGCATGGCGGCGAACATTTCCGTCGCGAGGAACTCAGGCCGCCGCGTCAGGCAAGGTGCGAAGGGCAGGCGCTGCTGCCGCAGGAGTTGAAACGCGGCCGGGATTTCGTCGCGCGCCACGCAGTCGCCAAGTTGTTGCCGGACGTGGTCCGGCAGTTGAAAGTCCTCGGCGGAGAAAGCCTTCATCGTGGGGTGGGGTGAGCGGGGCGGCCCGGTTGCTGTTTCACTCGGCGCGCAGGGCTCGCATGGCGTCGATCTTGCCCGCGCGGCGGGCGGGCAGCCAGCAGGCGACCAGGGCGACGGCGAGAAGAAACACGGTTGTGAATGCGAGGATGAGCGGGCTGTTGGCGCGGATGCCCGGGTAGTTCGAGGTGAGCACGCGCGCGACACCCACCGCGCCCACGAGGCCGAGCACCGACCCAATCACAGCGAGGCGCGCGCCCGACGCGAAAACGAGGCGCGCGATCTGACGCGCGCTGGCCCCGAGTGCCAGCCGGATGGCGAACTCGCCCGTGCGCTGCGCCATCGTGCGGGCGATGACGCCGTAGATGCCGAGCGCGGCGAGCGCGAGCCCGAGGATGCCGAAGGCGGCAAGCATGTCGCGCAAGACGCCGAGCTGGTAGAGCGAGCGCTCGATCGAGGTTTGCGCCGGACGCAACGAGCGCACCGGCAGGTCGGGGTCGAGCCCGGTGATCGCGGCGCGCAGGTCGGGCACGACGGCGGAGGGAGCAACCCCTTGCACGCGCACGAGCAACTCGAAGCCGCGCTGCGGGTGCTGGGCGAGGGGGCGGTAGACCTGGTGCGCGACGGTGTTGGCGTCGGGCTCGACATTCTCGACATCGGCGACGATGCCGACGATCTCGCCCCAGGCCGGGGCGCCGTCGGTGGCGGGGGCGATGCGGCGGCCGAGGGCGTGTTCTCCGCCGAAGAGAGCTCGCGCGGTGGACTGGCTGACGATGTAGGCGTGACTGGCGGCGGCGGTATCGCCCGGACCGAAGACGCGCCCGGCGATGAGCTTCGTGCCGACGGTGGAAAAATAGCCGGCTCCGACGGTGTTGAGGCGCGCGGCGGGTTCGCTGCCCGGCGCGGGGCGCTGCTGGCCGTCGATCTGGAGCTTGAGGATTTCGGACCAGTAGAAATACGGCTCGAACTTGGCGAGGGCCGCCGCCTCGACGCCGGGCACACTGTGGAGTCGTTCGAGGGCGAGCCGTTGGAAGGTCAGGACGCTGTCGTCGTCCTTGTAGGTGGCGGCGGGCAGGGCGATGGCGCCGGTGACAAGGCGCGAGGCGTCCCAGCCGCCGCGGCGGGTGTGCAGGTCGTCCAGGCCGCGGATGAAGATGGCCGCGCCGGACAGCAGGACGAGGGCGAGGGCGAACTGGCCGACGACGAGGACACGGCGGAAACGCTGGGCGCCGCGTCCACCGGTGGAGCCGCGGGCGCCGCTCTTGAGCGCGTCGTTGAGATCGACGCGCCGGGCGTAGAGCGCGGGCATCAGGCCGAACGCGAGCGCCGTGAGCAACGACACCGCGACGGACCAGGCAACGACCGTGGGATCGAGCAGAAAGACGACCTGTTCGCCGTTGTCCCCGGTCGAGCGCAGTCGCGTCCACTCGTGGAAGCCCTCGACGACGAGCAGCGCGAGCGCGCCGCCGGCGGCGGAAAGCAGGAGTGATTCGGCGACGAGCGGGCGCGTGAGTTGGAGCCGCGAGGCGCCGAGGGCGGCGCGCACGGCGAACTCGCGGGTGCGGGCGATCGTGCGGACGAGGTAGAGATTGGCGAGGTTGGCGCAGGCCAGGACGAGGACGAACCCGGACAGCGCGATGAGGAGCGACAGTGTGGCGGGCGAGCCGTAGGCGGCGACGATGAGGCTCTGGCTCCACCAGGAAGTCCCGGCATTTTCGGCGGGATGTTCGCGGGCGCGGCGGGCGGCGCGGGCGGAGTCGGCGGCCGGGGAGCGGAGGCCGATGACGCGGACGTTTTGCTCGCGGCGGTTCTCGGCGAGTTCCGGCGTGAGGGCGAGCGGGCGGAAGAAGTCCACATTGCCGAGGTAGCGCCAGTCGTTGAAGGCGGCGGAGAGCACGCCGACGACTTCGTGCGGCTCGCCGTCGATGCGGACGCTGCGGCCGAGGATGTCGGCGCGGGCGCCGTAGCGGTTGCGCCAGACGCGCTGGCTGAGGAGGACGACCTTGTCGCGGCCCGGGATGCTTTCGTCGGCGCGGAAGGCGCGGCCGAGCTCGGGGTGGACGCCGAGGACGGAGAAGAGGTTGACGGAAGCCTGCGCCGAGGAGGCAAACTCGGCCGGCGCGCCGGGATCGGCGATACTCGCCGCGCGCATGCGATATCCTGCGAATTCGCCGTAGGCCGCCTCGGCCTCGCGCAGCGCGAGAAAATCGGCGGAGGAGAAATTGCCCTCGCGGAACTGCGGCGTGGCGCGCCAGATGCGCTCGAGTCGGTCGAGATTGGCGTAGGGCAGTGGCTTCAGCACGATGCCGTTGATGAGGCTGAACATCGAGGTGTTGGCGCCGATGCCGAGCCCGAGGGTGACGACGGCGAGGATGGTGAAGCCCGGCGAGCGGATGAGCTGGCGGGTGGCGAATTGCAGGTCCTTCCCGAATCGCTCGAGCGAGCCCCAACCGCGGGCTTCGCGGGCGCGTTCCTGGATGACGGCGGTGTTACCGAACTTGCGTTGCGCGGCGTAGTGGGCCTCCTCGGGCGACAGACCGTCGGCGAGTTTCTCCGCCGTGCGTTGCTCGAGGTGATAGCGCATTTCCTCGGCCATTTCGGCCTCGGAGAGGCGACGGCGGAACAGAAAGCGGAGGCGGCGGAGGAATTTCATGGAATCGGGGTGAAAGGGTTGAATGTCATTTCGCTGCGGGCACCGGCGTGATGAGCCACGCGGCGGCGTTGCCGCGGATGCTCTCTCCGTAGCCTCCGGCGAGGAGGATGCTCCCGTCCGGAGCGCGCGCGGCAGCGGCGTAACTCTCGGAGTCTGCCAGCTCGAGTGCGGGCCACAACTCGAAGCGATTTGAGGCCGGGATATAGCGCTCGGCCACGGTGGCACCGCCGAGGATGAGCGCGGTGCCGTCGGCGAGAAGCACCGACGTGCCGAAATGCTTGTACCGGACGTGGGGTCGTAGAATTCGGAGGTGGCGTTGCGTTCGTCGGCCACGCTCGCGCCGCCGGTGATGAGGACGCGGCCATCCCGCATCAACACGGCGTCGTGCTTGTGGCGATTGGACCCGAGGCTGCCGGTGGGGATGAAGCGGTCGCTCGCGGGATCGAACAGCTCCGCAGAATCCAGAATCCGCTGGCTGGCGCGCCGGCCGACATGACCGCCGCAGACGAGCACGCGGCCATCGGCGAGGCGGACTGCCGCGTGATTTTCCCGGGCTACAGCCATCGGTCCGACGGTTGCGAACCGGCCCGTGCGCGGATCGTAGGTTTCAGCACTGGCCAAAAACTGCGCCCGCTCGCCTACGCCCCCGAGGAAGAGCACCCGGCCATCGGCCAGCACGACCATCACATGGCCGGCGCGCGCTTCCCGCATCGGAGACAACGGACGGAAGACCCCGGTGGATGGATCGAAAACCTCGACGGAGGCGAGGATCGAACCGTTGGCGTCCCAGCCTCCTGCGATCAGCACGGTTCCATCAGGCAGCAGCGAGGACGTGTGGCCGAACCGCGGTGCGATCATGCTGCCGGCGGACCTGAAGGCGCGGGCGTCGGGGTCGTAGATCTCGGCTTCGGGCACGGGGCGCGGCTCGGAGGAAAAACCTCCCGTGACCAAAAATCTTCCATCAGGCAGAGCGGTGACGGCATGCACCGCGCGGCCAGACCGAAGGTCCGGAAGGCGGGTGAGGCTCTGGGCGAGAACACCGGCCGGCAGGAGGGCGATGAAGGCGAGGGTGAACGCGGCCGCATGCAGCGAACGGCGACGCGATATCGGCCGGCACGGCGCGGGAACGCTGATAGAACCCTGGGCGGCGAGGAGGATGGCGGGAGCGGACACGGGCGGGCGGGGTTGGGAAGGCGCGCTCAGGCAGTCTGCATCACGGTCGTGATGATGGCGCTCATGCGGTCCCACAGGGCCTGCTCGTGTTCGAGCTGCTTCCGGCCGGCGCGGGTGAGAGAATAATATTTGGCGCGGCGGTTGTTTTCGGTCATCCGCCACTCCGCCTCGATCCAGCCTTTTCCCTCCATCCGGTAGAGCGAGGGGTAAAGGGAACCTTCGTCGACTTGGAGCGCGCTCTTGGAGAGCTGCTCGAGTTTGTTCGTGATACCCCAGCCGTGGAGTTCGCCGCGGCTGAGGACGCGGAGAATCAACATGTCGAGGGTGCCCGGGAAGAGTTCGGATTTGTCGGCCATGCGTGCATACCTAGATAATCTAAGGCAGGCGTCAAGTCTTTCCTTAGACAGGCCAAGGCAGGGCGGTTGAGTGGAGGCTGTCGCGGCGGTCTATAACCGCCGGGTATTGACGAACCGGGTGGTCGGCGGTCATAGACCGCCGCTACAGATGAACGATGGCTATCTCCAGCGGTTTGGGGGACTGGGCCGGCTCTACGGGGCGGCGGCGTTGCCGCGGTTGCAGGCGGCGCACGTCTGCGTCGTGGGCGTGGGCGGGGTGGGCTCGTGGGTGGTGGAGGGGCTGGCGCGATCGGGCATCGGGGCGATCACGATGATCGATCTCGACGACGTGTGCCTGACCAACGTCAACCGTCAGCTCCCCGCGCTCGACGGCAACATCGGCCGGCCGAAGGTCGCGGCCCTCGCGGAGCGCGTGAAGCTGATCAACCCGGCGTGCGTGGTCACGACCGTCAGCGAGTATTTCACGGCCAAGACGGCCGACAATTTGCTCGCGCAGCGCTTCGACTGGGTCGTGGATTGCATCGACCTGATGTCGAACAAGGCTTTGCTCATCGCCGAGTGCGTGAAACGCGGCCAGCCCGTGCTCACGGTCGGTTCGGCCGGCGGCCGGCGCGACGCCACGCGGATCGTCGTGACGGATTTTGGCGACGGACACGGCGACGAGCTGTTGCGGCAGGTGCGGAAAAAGCTGCGGCGCGATTACGGCTTCGCGAAGGGCGAGGGCAACCACTACGGCATCCCGTGTGTCTCCTCGCAGGAACAGCCGGTCTATCCGTGGGCCGACGGCACCTGCTCGACGGAGCCGGAGGCCGGTTCAAATCTGCGGCTCGATTGTGCCACGGGTTTCGGCACGGCGGTGTTCATCACCGGGGCGTTCGGGTTCGCCGCCGCCGGCGAGGTCGTGCGGCGAATCGCGCTGGGCAGTTAGGATTTCTTCGCGGCCGCCTCGAGCTCGACGGCCTTGGCGAAGTCCGCCTTGGCCCCGGCCTCATTGCCGGTGCCCTTGCGCACCGTGGCCCGAGCCCGGTAGGTCTCGGCGTCCGGCTTCAGTTCGATGGCCTTGTCATAGTCGGCGAGGGCACCGGTGAAATCCTTCAGCTTCCGCTTCAGCAGGGCGCGTTCGGAGTAGCCACGGGCATATTTCGGATCGAGTTCGATGATCTTGTTTAGGTCGGCCATGGCACCGGCTTCGTCGCCGGCCTTGCGGCGCAGGTCGGCGCGGGCTGAATGAGAAAAAACCCATTCCGGAGACAACCGCACGCATTCATCTGCATCCTGCAGTGCACCGACCAGGTCCCCGGATTTCTCCCGGGCTTCCGCACGATTCCGGTAGGCGGCACTGTTTTTGGGAGACAGCTTGATGGCTTCGCTCAGGTCGGCGATGGCACCGGCCAGGTCGGAGGTGGCCATCTTGGTGGTGCCGCTGGCCCAGAGCACGGTGGCGGCATTATATCCCATTTCGCGCGCCTTGGCGAAATCCTGCAGCGCGGTGGCGAAGTCCTTGGCGTTTTGGTGAACCCACCCTCGGTCGTAATACGCGGCGGCATAGTCGGGCTTGAGTTCGATGGCTTTGGTGTAGTCGGCGATGGCCGCCGGGTGGTTGTTCGCACTCCAGTGGGTTAGGCCGCGTTGGTAGAACGCCGGGGCCCACTTGGGCGCGAGTTCGATGACCTTCGTGAAATCCGCCACGGCTTCGGAAAATTTCCTCAGGTCCTTGCGCGCCAAGCCGCGCCGCCAGTAGCCGTCGGCCTCGGCCGGCTGGGCTTCGATGTATTTGGCAAAGTCGGCCTCGGCGGCGGCATAGTTTTCCTTGCTCTGATAGGCTTGGCCGCGCTGGAAAGAGGCGCCGTAGGCCTTGGGCGCGAGCTCAAGGCACTTGGAGAAATCGGCAATGGCTCCATCGTAATTTTCCGCGGCGGCGTAGGTCAGGCCGCGTTCCCACCACGCGTCAAGGTTGTCGGGGGCGAGTTCCACGGCCTTGGCCGCGTCGGCGAAGGCGCCGGACAAGTCGTTGGCGTCGCGCTTCAGCGCACCGCGCAGCAGATAGCCGCGGACGAACTTGGGTGCGAGTTCGATCAGTTTGTCGTAGTCGGTGCGGGCCCCGGCCAGATTTTTCAGTTCGGCGCGCACGAGTCCGCGGTTCAGGTGGGAGTCAGCGCTCTGGGGATTCAAAGCCAGGCATATGGTGTAGTCAGCCTCGGCGGCAGCATGGTCCCCTTTGGAGTGATGGGCTACAGCGCGCTGGTAGTAGCCGTTGGCAAATTTGGGATCCAAATCGATGCACTTGGTGAAATCGGCGATCGCCTCGGCGTATTCCTGTTTCTGTAGGCGGGCCTGACCGCGGAAAAACCAGCTGTTATATTCCTTGGCCTCGCGGGCGATGGCTTGGGTGAAATCGCCGATGGCGCTGTCGTAATCCTTTTGCTGGAGCCGCACCCGCCCCCGGTTGAGGTAACCGAAGGCCTTGCGGCTGTCGAAATCTTCGGTTGCGATACCCTGGGTGTAGTCGGCGACGGCCCCGTCGAGGTCGCTCTTCTGCCATTTGGCATGGGCCCGCTTGTTGAACAAAATTGAAATCATGATGCTTTTTGCATCCTTGGCCTGCGTTTGGGTGAGCGCGCGGGAATAGGCGGCAATGGCGGCATCGTGGTTGCCGAGCTTGAGCTGGGCGTCGCCGAGCCATTCCTGCACCCAGGGCATATCGGGATCGAGCTGGATGGACTTGGTGTAGTCGGCGATGGCGCGCTTGAGGTCGCCTTTCCGGCCCCAGCATTGGCCGCGGTTGCGGTAGGCGGCGGAGGCACCAGCCGGGTCGAGCTCGATTGATTTGGTGTAGTCGGCGATGGCCTTGTCGTCATCACTTGATTTATCGGCCTTGCGCCAGCAGGAGGCCCGCCAGAAGTAGGCGCGGGCGAGATTCTGGCCGGCGGCGATTTCCTGGTTCAGCTTGACCAGGGCCTCGTCATATTTGCCGAGTTGGACCAGGCCCACGCCGGTCTTGTAGTGCGACGTGACAGAGTCGGCCATGGATTGCATTTCCTCCTTCTCCTTGGCGGTGACCGGCTGGGCGGAAAGCGGGTCCACTGGCGCCAACAAGGCCAGCGGGGTGAGCAACGTTAGCAGGGTGCGGCGCATAGGGCTCCTTGGTTGAATAGAGGCTAGGGTCGCGCCCCGCCCGGAGCAAGCTTGCCGCATCTGGGTGCCACGAGCGCGGCCCCCGCTCAGGCGCGCACCGGTTCGCCCAACAGCCAGCGGATGACGTCGGCGGCGGCGTAAGAGTCGCGGTCCGGCGGCAGGTAACGGGCGAGGTGGGCGACCTCATCACCGGCGGTGAGGATCGGATCCTCTGCTCCGCCAGCGCGTTGCTGCCCGAGTCCGACGGTTGCCATCAGGCCGTTGCACAGACATTTGCGCCCGATGGTGTCCGCCAGGGCACCGCCCTTCTTGACGTAGTCCTCGACCGGCTCGCCGGCGCAGCGGTAGCCGGTGGAGCCATCGGTCTTGCGGTAGGCCTCGCGGAGATAGCCGAGGTCGCAGATGCGCTCCCGGGCGAAATACCGCACTTCGTCGGAGAGGGTGCCGAGGAGCTGGAGCACCTTGAACGGGAAGCCGGTGGGCGAGGCGAGCGGGTCGGTGAACACGCGCAGGGATTCGCTGCGGCTGAGTTGGAGGATCCGGCGCTTCAATTCCGGCATGATGCCTGATTCCTTGCAGAAGGCGAAGGCGGTGCCGATCTGGACGCCGGCGGCGCCGAGTTGCCGGGCCGTGGCGAGTTTTTCCGGCACGGCGTAGGCGCCGGCCAGCCAGAAGGGCAGGCCGATCTCGCGGATCTTGGCCAGTTCAGGCACGTCGCGCGGGCCGTAGACGGGTTCGCCCGTGGCGCTCAGTTGCAGGACACCCCGCGGGGGCGCGTTGTGGCCGCCGGCGACTGCGCCCTCGACAATGAAGCCATCGACGCGGCCGTTGGACTTGCGGGCGAGGGTCAGCGCGAGCGTCGCGGAGGAGATGATCGCGAGGAACTGCGGACGCGGGAGTTCCGGGGCGGGGCCGCCAAAGAATGCGCGCGGATCAAAGGTGGAGAGACAATCGTCCCCGGGCGCGGCGCCAGTGACGTCGATTTTCAATTCGGCCGGTTCGCCGCGGGCCAGATGATCCATGGCGCCGGGAATGGAGCGGGGAATGCCCGCGCCCATCAGAACATAGTCCACGTTGGCCAGCATGGCACCGAAGAGCGACGGCAGGGTGGTCAATTGGATTTTTTCCAAGAAGTTGATGCCGACTTGGCCGGCATGACCCTCCTTTGCCAGAAAGACTTCCACAAAATTGGCGAGAACGGTGAGTTCGGTGAAAGCCGGGCCGGGGTTAAACGCGGGCATGGGCGTGGGCCGGAAGGGTGCGTCGGCGGCCTTGCCGCCGGGAATGCAATACTGGCGCATCACACGTTCCACCACCGCCGGGAGCGGGAAGCGGGCAGCTGCGCGGGTCAAATGACCGCCGGGATCGCCGAGCTGCAACTGCCGCGCGAAGACGCTGGCCAGCGCCGTGCCGGATACGACGCCGAGTTGACCGGTCTGGGCGACCGCCCGGGCCAGACGCCAGCCGGAAACAGCCACGCCCATGCCGCCTTGGATGATAATAGGATTTGCCATAGAGATCTCACGCCGGGCCTACTGCGTGGGGAAGGGCAAACGTGACAAGATGTGACCAGAAAGTCCGCGCTTTGGGAAGCCGCGATTCTGTCCTATCGATCACTCAGAGAAAAAGCCGGGAGAAGTTCTGCCCCACTTGAACGGCGAGGGTTTCAAGCGGCACGCCGCGGAGTTCGGCTAGGGCGTCGTAGGCGACGGCAATGTTGGCGGGGTGGTTGACGGGCGAGCCGTCGGCGGCGGGTGGGAGCGGGAAGCGGTTGCGCTCGGCGGGCGGCGGTTTGGTCGGGGCGTCGGTTTCCACGAGGAGCCGCTTCGCCGGGATGTGGCGGAAATTGTTGAGGCGCGTGGCGTGCTTCGGTTCGAGCAACTGGATGTTGAACGAGTAATACGCGCCAAGGTCGGTGAAATTTTTGATCATCTCGGCCGGGCCGGCGTAGCCGTGGAGGAGAAAGCCCCGCGCGGGCCGCGGGTTTTTCTTCAGCGCTTCAAGCAGCGCGCCCCAGGCCTGCACGCAATGGATGGAAGCGGCGCGGTTGAGTTCGGCCGCGAGGGCCAGTTGCGCGGCGAAAACCTCGCGTTGCTCCTCGAGCGGCGCGACCCGCAGGCCGGCGACACGCGGATCGTCGGACTTGAGGTCGATGACCCAGCGGTCGAGGCCGATCTCCCCGACATGGGCCCTCGGACTCGCGAAAAGCGCTGCGCGCAATGTTTTTTCCCAACCGGCGGAACGGTTGCCGCAGTCCCACGGGTGGAGGCCGAAGCTGGGCACGATCCAGTCGTGATCGCGGGCGAGCCGGGCGACGACCGGCCACTCGTCCTCGTTGGTGCCGTTGACGACGGCACCTTTGACTCCGGTGCGCCGCAGGTCGGCGTCAATCGTGGCGCGGTGCGGCGTCAACGCGGCGAAATGAAAATGCTGGTGGGCGTCGTAGAGGTTCATGCGGGCGGGGTAGCGGCGAAGTCGCGGATCCGCGCGCGGACCCAGCCTTCGCTCCCGTAGGAGCTACGGCGGGCAGGCGCTGCGTTCAGTGTGATCAACAGAATTTGCATAAGCGCGGATGTATGCGGCCGCCGACTTCAGGCCGTTGAGCCGGGTGGGGGAAAGGTTTTGCGCGAGGCCGAGCGCCTCCAGCAGCGCGGGCTCGGTTGCCGCGACCTCGGCGGGGGTGGCGCCGCTGTAGAAATCGCAGAGCAGCACCAGCAGGCCGCGCACGAGCGGCGAGTCGGCATCACTGCGGAAGAAGCAGCGGCCGGTGCGCACCTCGCCGACCACCCACGCGAGCGACACACAGCCCTTCACGCGGTTGGCCTCGGAGCGCTCATTGTCGGACAGGGGCGGGATATTTCGGGCGCGGTCGACGATGGCGGCGAGACGTTCCTGCGGGTCGTCGATGATAGCGTAGTCGGCGACGAGCAGCTGCTGTTTTTCGACCAGAGTCACGGTGGAAAGCGTGGCCGGAAGGAGCCGGCTTGCAAGCCGTCGGGCGCCGGCTTGAATCGCGGCATGGTCAATCCCTTCGCGATCTCCTGGCTCTGGCGCGGCTTCAAGGGCCGGAGCGTGACCTTCGCGCTGCTCTTCGCCTCGTTCATGCTTGGCTGGTCGCTGTCGCACGCGGTCAACGTGCTGCTGACGCGGCTGGGCGTGCACTGGCTCTATGCGCTCATGCTCCCGGCCTTTTTCTTCATGTGGCTGGCGAAGCGGGAGGACCGGCTCTTTCCCGACGAGGCCAAGCGCACGCTCTACGCCCGCAGCCTGATCGCCGGGGCGATCATTCTCGCGATCATTATCGCTTGGTTGAGAAATTGACCGAGTGGGGGCCGGGCGTTGTCGTCAGTTTGAGGTGTCGAGCCGGGCTCGCAGTGCGACCCGCAGGTCGGCGGTCTTCCAGTGGCTCTCAAGCACCTTGCTGTAAGCGGGCACGGCTGCGCTGAGCATGAGGCGCCCGCCGGCGTTCTTCATCCCCGGCTGGTTCAGGATCAGGTTGCCGAAGTCCGCGCTCCGCACGTTGAACTTGCCGAGGTCGCGGGCCTCGGCCAGCTCCGCCAGCTCGCGCATGTGGTCGCCGTAAATGTTGGTGGTGGCGATGGGATTGAAGAACAACGCGCTGAGAAAATTGAGCGGCCGGCGCAGCAGGTTTTTTTCATTGCCCCAGGTGGCAGCGAGGTGGTCGCCGAGTTTCAGGCGGTGGGAGATCGGGGTGAAGAGAACATATTCCACCAGCAGCAACCGGCGCGCGAGGGCCGGGGCGTTTTCATGGGCGAGGGCGGCGGCGAGCCGGGCGCGGCTGGCGGCAGACACTGGTTTCTGGTCGAGCACAAGGGCGGCGGTCTGCAGGGTCACGCGCTCCACGACCACGGCGATCATCGTGCGGACCAGCGTGCGGGAAGAGAGCTGGAGCTTGCGGCTGACCTCCAACTGGGGCACGAGCAGAGCGATGGCTTCGTCGCCGCGGCCGTCGAGCGCGAGCAGCATGGCGACGGCACAGGTGTGCTTGGACAAAGTGCGCCATGGCAGAAAAGAAATGATATTGGCGCTGTAGTCGGCGGGAGTCAGGTCGCCGAGGCGATCAAAGGCGGCGAGTTCGCCCAACCAGCGGCGCTGCGGGGCGAGGGTGGTCCAGTCCGTCTCGATGGCGGCGCGGTTCTTGGTGACGGACTCCAACCACTTCGCGGGATTGTCGGGATTGGCCAGGATAGGAGCGTTCAGTTTGGTGGCGGCAAAGGCCTTCGCCTCTTCACTGGGGGTTTGCTTCGAGTATTGCATCAGCACGGCGTAGCTCTGCTCGGCGCCCGGAAAGGCCGGGGAGAATTCCTCGATGGTAATAGGCTGCCGGATAGCCGGCTCATCCCACGCCAGCCAACCCAGCACCGGCAGAACCACGAGCCAGCTCGCGGCGAGCACGGGCCAGGACAACCAGCGTTTGCGCTCGGCCACGGCCAGGACGATCAACGGCACCAGGATGACGAACAGGACCGTCAGACTGATCGCACCTTTGGGGACTTTGCTGCCCCACGAGAACAGTTGCTGGAAGGATTCATTCACGAACGGCAGGCAGCCGATGACCGCGAGGGCGGTGATGACGGTGAGCGCGAGGCAGAGGCCGATGAAGATCAGGGAACGGAGCAAGCGCAGCCACCGGGGTGCGCGGGCGGGGACAGAGGCCAAGGCAGGATCGGGGTTCATCACCGGACGAGACTGACGGGTCGGCGCGAGATTGCACGACAGATATTCCCGGCGCCGCACCGCTGAAGCGCAGCGGCTGATGTCAACTATTAGTTGACATCAACCCAAGGTGACACGGGCTTAGGAGTTCAAGTCGCGATGCCCAAATTTGGCATCGGGCAGCCGAGCGTGGCGGTGAGGGCGCGGTAGAGTTCGCCTTCCTCGACGGTCACCGTGCCGTCGCTGGCGATGACGTGGCCGGCGGCGACGAGGAGGCGCTGTTTGACGGGCAGCGAACTGACGGCGAGCCGGTCGAGCGCGGCGTCCAACTGCACCAAGCCGCACGCCTCGGGCGCGAGCAGCGTGATCTGGTCGCGGATGACCGGCGCTTGGGCGGCGCCCTCGGCAAAGGCGGCGGCAGACTCCTTGGCGCTGAGGTGCGCGAGGGCGGAGAGCACGACGGCGAACTCGCCGCGCACGGCGCCAAACGAGTCGAACTGCACGCGCTGGGCGGGCTTTCGAGCCAGCTGGAGCTGCTGCTGCAGCATTTTCTGCAAGGCGTATTCAAACGGCGTCACCTTTTGATCAGCGTGGACGAGTTCGTCGAGGGTGGTGACGAAACGGTCGAGCGCCGCGTGCTCAAGCTGGCGCAGGGTTGGCATGGAAAGTTGCAGCAGCGGCAGGCGGGCGGCCGGATCAAGCACACTGAGGGCGGGGCGCTGGGCTTGGAGCGCGGCGGCGGCTTCGGGACCGGCGTGCTTAGCCACCACGGCCTGTTGCGCGTCGCGGGCGGCGCGGTCGCCGGCGAGCAGCAGACCGTAGACGAGCACCGGCACGGCCTGGGCATCGCGGGTGGCCTCGCGCAGCGAGGCGGGGATGGTGTCGAGCAACTGCTGGGCGTGGCGGAAGTGCGATTCGGTGAGCGCGCCGATGTCGGCGACAATCCTGGCCGGTTTGAAGGCGACCGGGGCGATGCGGCGCGGCGGCGGCAGGTCGGGCTGGGCCTCATGCACCCGCGGCAAGGTTTCATCGGCAGAGAAACGCTGGCTGCCGCCGAAGCCGGCGGCGGCGAAGCTCTCGTTTTTGATGTCCACCACCGTCTCTGGCTCAAAGAGCTGGCCATCCCACGACGGATCGACAGCCCGGATGCGTTCATCGAGCGGCGGGTGCGTGGCCCAAAGGCCGCCGAAGCTGGACTTGAAGGCCTGCGCGATGAAGAAGTGGCCGATCTCGCCGGCGTGGTTGTTGCTCATGGTGCCGCCAAGGGCGTAGCCGCCGATCTTCTTCAGCGCGCCGGTGATGCCGCCGGGGTTGCGGGTGAACTGCACGGCGGAGGCGTCGGCGAGGAACTCGCGCTGGCGGGACACGGCAGCCTGGATGAGCCGGCCGAAGAAATAGCCGATGTAGCCGATGATCAGCAGCGCCAGACCGAGGGCCAGGAAGATGACGACGCCGCCGTCCTTCTTGCCTCCGCCCGTGCGCACGCGGCCACGCCCGACAGACCGGAGGATGCCGCGGCCAAGGAGGCCGATGACGAGAATGCCGAAAACGATGGCGGTGATGCGGACGTTGAGCCGCATGTCGCCGTTGAGAATGTGGCTGAACTCGTGGGCGACGACGCCCTGGAGCTCGTCGCGCGTGAGCTTGTCGAGCGTGCCGCGGGTGACAGCGACGGCGGCGTCGGCGGTGGTGAGGCCGGCGGCGAAGGCGTTCAGACCGGGCTCATCATCGAGCACATAGACGGCCGGCATGGGGATGCCGGAGGCGATGGACATCTCCTCGACGACGTTGAGCAGTTTGCGCTCGCGGAGGTCGGTGGTCTTGAGATCAACGTGCCGGCCGCCGACCAGCTCGGCGATGGCGCTGCCGCCGGCGCGCATCTGCGACCATTTATAGAGCGAGGCCAGGCCGACGACGGCCACCGTGCCACCTGTGACCAACAGGAATAGTTTCGGGTCAAACAGCGGCCGGGAAGGGAGCGCCTCACGGTAAACGCGCCGCCCATAACTGTCCCGGGTATAACCTTGGCGGGACTCCATTTGGCCGAGGAGCAACCAGCTCGCCGCATACCCCGCCAGCACGGTGCCCAACACGGCGAACGCGAAGAGGAAAACGAGCCGCTTGGTCCGTTTGCGGGCGCTTTCCTGGGCCTCGAAGAAGTCCATGGGTCAGTTGGCGTTCAAGCCATGGGCGCGTGAACCCAGCTTTTTTTTATAGAGCGTCTCATTGCCGAGCACTTCATCCCTCGTCAGTGATGTTGGCAAAGCGCGCAGGATCGAAAACTGAAAGGAGTTTGCAGCCGGCGTGTTTTTGGCGAGCAAACCCCGGAGCAGGCGGTTGCCGCCATGGCCAGTCTGGGCATACGATTTCCAGCGGCCAAGAATACCATCGGCTCCGTGTGCCGAGCCGACATACTGGAGCCCATCGCGCAGGTCAGTGATCAAGTAAACACCTGCAACGCTGCCCAAGGCGCGGTGCCATTCACGGTTCGACGTTGGATTCGCCACCACTTCGCAGAGCTCCTGATAAGTCAGCAGCACTTCGTCGAAACCGGGGAATTCGCGCACGTAGCCCGTCGGAAGGATTTCAACCACCTCGCGCGGACTTAGCCACTGGACCCACGAGCGAGTCGACAGACCCCAGTCAATGACCACACGTTTTTCCAGATCAACGAAGGTCGGCAGTTTTTCGAGGTCATACCAAAGGCGACCGGGGGGCATGTGAGGATAGAGATACCCAGCAGGCCACGGAAGTGAAGTGCCTGTATCCTCTGAAACGCTTTTTACCCGATACACGCCGAACAGGCGGGCGAGAGAATGTTTTTCTCCGAGAAAAGAGACCAGATACTTGCAGTTGAACACCGGTCGCCCCTGATTCGATTGGTAGAGTTCAAACTGGCCGTGTGACACCAGGCTTTCGATATCCCACTTGCTTGACTGATGGCGCACCAGCTTTGTCAGCCGCTCTCCCGTGGGAAGGCCGCGAGCGTAGAGCAGTTCGCAAAGATCGATCATGTGGATGCCACCGCATCGTGCGCGGGGCAAGAGTGGGTGGAGGGGCGTGATTTCACGGACGCGGCACGTCTAGGTCTTTGCAGATTTTCCGGGCGAGCAAGTCATGCACCTCGGTGTGTCGAGGAACAGCGGAGCGACGATTCTTGGTGGGGTTGCCCCACCAGGAGTGGTTGCCGCCTTCGCGGATCAGATGGCAGCCGTGCTGAGTCAGATGCTGAATCAGCGCGCGCCGCTTCATCGCTCAGACGGTGACCAGTTCCTCGGAGAAATTCTCCTTCGCAGCTTTGCGGGCTTCCTCGCGGTTAAACTCCAGGGCTTCCTTTAGTATGACTTTCAGCGAGGCCAGCAATGCGGCTTTGGTCTTTTCCTGGGCATTGACGCCGGGGACTTCCTCGATCCAGCCGATCCACCAACTGGCGTCTTTTTTGACAATGGCGGTGTAGGTCGATTTCATGGAACCAGATTAGGCGGTAGAACCGGGGGGCGCAAGAGCGGGGTTGGTGGTGGGCCAGCCAGCTCAGGTGAATTTCACCTGCGGGGCGGCGCGCTCGGCGGCGTTTTCGACCTGGAAGAGCAGGGCCTCGGCGAAGTTGAACAGGCCAGCGAGGAGGTTGGTCGGGAAGGACTCGCGGCTGGTGTTGTAGCCCATGACGGAGTCGTTGTAGGCCTGTCGGGCGAACGAGATCTTGTTTTCCGTGGAGGTCATCTCCTCGGTGAGCTGCATCATGTTCTGGTTGGCCTTGAGGTCGGGGTAGGCCTCGGCGACGACCATGAGGCGCGACAACGCGCCGGCGAGTCCGGCTTCGGCGCCGAGGAGGTTTTTCATGGTGCCGGCGTCGGCGGGGTTGGCGGCGGCGGCCTGGGAGGCGGCCTGGGCGATGTTGCGGGCCTTGATGACGTTTTCGAGCGTGGTGCTCTCGTGCTTCATGTAGCCTTTGGCGACCTCGACGAGGTTGGGGATGAGGTCGTAGCGGCGCTTCAACTGGACGTCGATCTGGGCGAAGGCGTTCTTGAAACGGTTGCGCAGGGTGACCAGCGAGTTGTAGACGCCGGCGACCCACAGGCCGAGGACGATGGCGGCAAGGAGCAGGACTCCGAGGACGAGCAGGACAGCACTCATAGGGTGATTGGGTTTGGACTAACGACGGGCAGGTTGCCGCGTCCGGGTGGGTGGGGCGAGAATTTTCCCGTTACACGGCCCGGTGGCCTTTGGAGTGCCAAACCCCAGCAAGGCGCGCTTGCCACGCCGCGGGACGAACTGCACGCTGCCTCCATTTCATGAAGCGGCCCCGGTGTCTTCTTTTCCTCCTGTGCTTCTGGCTGGCGGCCGGTCGGCTGCCGGCCCAGGTGGCCGGCCCGAGCCCGCTGGTCAGCGAACAGGCCACCGCGCAACTGGTGCCGGGCGGTTGGATCGTCGCGGAAGGACGGGCGAACGCGGCGCTGCAGGCGGGGTTTCCCGCCACCGCAGCAACGGGCTACCGGGAATTGCTGCGTGATCCGGCCTTGCCGGCCGAGACGAAGCACCGGGTGACACTCGCCTTGGTGACGGCCTTGCTTGATGCCGGTGAGTTGGCGGCGGCGGAAAGCACCCTGCTGGGCTACAATGGTCCGCGCCACGCGAGTTATCAATTGCGCGCGGGACTCATGGCGGCCACGGGCCGGCGGCTCGCGCCAGCCAAGGCGGCGCTCGCGGCCGGCAAGATCGACGACCTGCCGGCGGCGGACCGCGGCTGGTGGTTTTTCCTGCAAGCCATCGTAGCCGACGCCGAGGGTGATATCGGGCAGGCGAACAATTTCTACGATCAGGCGGTGCGGGCCGCCGTGTCGGACTTGCAGCGGGCGCGTTTCGTGCTCGGTCAGGAACAGTCGCGATTGCGCTCGGGTCAGGTGAACGAGGCGCAGCTGGCGACGCTGCGCGGCAACATGGAGCGTTTTCAGGGTCAGCGCACGGGCTACACCTATGTGCGCACCTATGCCGCCGCGCTGGCCGGTCTCGGTCGCGCCGCCGAGGCGCAAGCGGTCTTGCAGCGCCAGCTCGCCGTGCTGCCACCCACGGAACGCGATGCGGCCGACCAGCTCGGTCTGATGCTCGGACTGATCGCGGGCGAAGGCAGCGTGGCCGGCCGCACGGCCTTCAGGCAATTGCTGCGCGACGGCCAGCGGCCGGACACCCAGCGGCTTGCTCTCCAATTGCTCGCGCGCGGGGCGAAGACGACGGCCGAGCGCGAGCAACTGCGCCGCGACCTGAGCGAGCTCATCGGCGCACCCACCCAGAACGCGATCATCGAAGACCTGATGCTGGCCCGCGCGCAGACCGCGCTCCTCGACAAAGCCTACGCCCCGGCGGAGGAGGATGCCCGCGCGCTGCTTGAGCGCTACCCAGGTTCGGCGCTGAAAGCCGCGGCGCTGGGCGTGCGACTGGCGGTGGCCTGGGATTTGAAGCGCTACCGCACGGCGGCGGACCTGATTGCGCAACTGCGCACCGTCATCGCCGAGGGCCGCGAGCGGGCCGAGCTCGGGGTGCTGCTGGCCGAGGCGTTCTTCCGCTCGGAGGACTACAAGAACGCGGCCGCCGCCTACGCCGCCGCCCTGCACGAACTTCCGGCCGTCGTGCCCGCGGGCACATTGATTTTCCAACGCGTGCTGGCCGACATTCGCGCGGACCAGCTCGAGGCCGCCGCCCAACAACTGGACGAGGCGGCGGCATCGGCGGGCTTCGACGCCGTGAGCCGCTGGCAGGCGGAATGGAATCTGGTCAAGGAGATGCAGGTGCGGAACCAGTCCGCCGCCGCCTACGCGCGGGTGGAGCGGCTGCTGACCGCTGGCGCGCAGGGGGTGCCCGCGGAATTGCGCATCCGACTGATGTGGCTGCGCGCGAAGCTGTCGTTTGACAACAGCAAGCCCGACACGACGCTGCAGCAGACGGACGAATTGCTGGCGCTGCTGCAACAGGGTGGGCCCGCGAACACGGCGCTACGGACAGACGTCACCAGCACGGCGCAGTTGCTGAAGGCCCAGGCGTTGTTCGCGCTCAACCGCGACACGGAGGGAGGGGCGCTGTTCGACAAACTGCGGGCCGATTACCGCACCACGGCGGCGGCGCAGTTTTCCTATCTGGTGCAGGCCGGCCACCTGACGCAACGCGGGGACATGGCGGGGGCGCAGCGCGTGCTCATCAGCTTCGTGGACACGGCGGAATACCGGCAGAGCGAATACGCGCCGTTGGCGCTGTATGAGGCGGCGCTCAACCTGGAACGGCAAGGCCTCGACCGGCAGCTGGAGGAGGCGAACAAGCTGCTCGAACGGCTGGTCAACACCTACCCGCGGGACGAACTGGTGTTCTATGCCCGGTTGAAACAGGGCGACCTGTTGCGGAAGCTGAATTTTTTCCCGCAAGCGCGGCAGGTGTATGAGGATCTCATCAACAATTCCGGCCTGCACCCCGATGTGCTGCTCGCGCAGCTGGCGCTGGCCGACAGCCTCTTTGCCCAGGGCGCCAACAGTGTCGTGAACTACGAGAGCGCGGCGGCCATCTTCGAGCGCTTGCGCGATCTGCCGTCGGCCCCGGTGGACCTGCGCGCCGAGGCGGGCTTCAAGTGGGGCTACGCCCTGGCCAAGCGCGCGCAGCCGGCCAAGGCCCAGACCGTGTTCTGGTCGGTGGTGGACGCGTTCCTGCTCGACGCGGCGCAGGCGGCGAAACTCGGCGCGAAGGGCCGCTACTGGATTTCCCGCGCGCTGCTGGAGCTCGGCCAGATCCACGAGGACGCCGCCCGGCTCGACGAGGCGCAGCGGGCCTACCAGTTGATCGTGGACTACAAGCTCGGCGGCGCCACCCAGGCGCAGGCCAAGCTCGCGCGGTTTGGCGTCGGCGGAGGAACCAAGCCGTGATGAGCTTTGGCATTTACGCGGGAATTTTCCACCGCATGATGCGCGCGACCCCATGACGGTTTTCAGCTACAGTGTTTTCGCCCAGGGCGGCCCGGTGATGTGGCTGCTCGTCCTGCTCGGGCTGGCGGCGCTCATCATCTTCGTCGAGCGCGCGCTGTTCCTGCACCGCGGGCAGATCCGCTCGACCGAGTTCCTCGGCGGCATCAAGAACCTGCTGCTCAAGCAGCGGCTGATGGAGGCGCTGACGCTGGCCGAGGAGACGCCCGGGCCGGTGGCCAAGATCGTGAAGGCCGGGCTGCGGCACGCCGCGGATGACGAACAGGGGATGCGGTTCGCCATCCAGGAAGCCGCGATCGTGGAGATTCCGGTGTTGGAGCGGCGCATCAGCGCGCTCGCCGCCATTGCCCAGATCGCGCCGCTGTTCGGGCTGCTCGGCACCCTGCTCGGCATGATCAAGACCTTCTGGCTGTTCAACCAAGGCGGCAATTACGCGACGCCCGTCGTGCTGGCCGGCGGCATGTGGGAGGCGTTGCTGACGGCGGCGGCGGGCCTGGTCGTGGCGATTCCGGCGCATCTCGCGCGGCATTTTCTGACGGGGCGGGTGCGCGCGCTGATTCAGGACATGGAGTGGGCGGGCAGCGAGCTGATGCGCTTTTTGCTGCGCGACTACCGCAACGGCGCCGGGGAGAAGAAATGATCACGCGTCCGCTCGATCTGGTGTCCCGGCTGAGTCCGCCGCCACGCGACCTGAATGCGGTCGCGTGGGTGAATGTCGGGGTAATCACGCTTTTCTTCGGGCTGCTGGGTTCCCGCTTCGTGCTGGCGCCAGGCATGCCCATCGGGGTGGGTGAGCCCGGGACGATCGTGTTGCCGGCGGCGGGCACGACGTCAGCCAGCATCAGTGCGGCGTCGGTGGTGGTGAGCTACCGGCGGGACAACGTGATCTTGTTCGAAGGCGGCATGTATACGCTGACCGAGTTGCGCAAGCACATGGAGGGTTACGTGAAGGTCCATCCTGGCGCCGTGATGCTGGTGCGGGCTGACCGTCAGGTGTCGATGCAGGCCTTTTTGGATTTGTGCGAGATGGCCCGGTCGGTCGGATTTGCCAACGTGCTGGTGGCGGCGGAACCGTCCGCCTCCGCCGAGGCTACGGCGGACAAGCCGGCGGTGTTGCGTTAACTGATACGGATATGCGCATCGGGAACATCGAAGTGAAGCGCCGCGTGTGGGTCGGCCTCGCCTGTGCGATGGGTGTGATCATGGCGTGGTGGGGTTGGACGCAGGGCCGGCCCGCAACCCAAGCGTTGGCGGCCCAGACCAAGCCGCCGTTTGTGCGGCTCGCGGGCGTGGGCACCGGCGTGGCCGACCAGGTTTTGCGCGAACGGGCGGACTTGTTTGATCCCACGCCGTTGTTTTTCCCCACGGAGTGGAATTACGGCCAGCGACCGTTGCGGGAAAGTTTGCGCCGGCCGCCGGATCAGGTCTTTGGGAGCTTCGGGCCTGTCTATACCATGGCCGAACAAAACATGAAGCCCTACGGAGTAGAATCCACGCCGCCGTCTGAAAAGCTGGCTGACGTCCTCGCGCAGGGTAATGAGGCGCCGTTTGCGGGGATGGGGCAGATTGATGCGCCACGGGCAGCCTTGCCGGAGCGGGCCGGGTTTCTTGAGGTGCGTGGATTCGCAGATGATGAATCCATTGTATCGCAGGCACTTAGGAATCTTGCGTTGCCGCGCCTAGACTACGCACCTTTGGAATTTCTGGTCATAATCAGTAGTGCAGGAGTGGTCGGCGAGCCGGTTCTGACGAGCGGCTCAGGGTGGGAGGAGGTGGACACTTTCTTTCGCTCCTATCTTGTAAAAACATACCGTTTGGGCGAACGTCTGAACCCCGGTCGCTACCGGATTTTGGTGGGGCCGTAGGTTTTTTGGGGAATTCGCAAGAATCTAGTTGACGGGCAATTTTACGGGCTATTCTCTGGCCATTCTTTTCTATTTTGGTCTGTGCCTTGGTCTGCCCAGATAGCTCAGTTGGCAGAGCACGTTCTTGGTAAGGACGAGGTCGCCGGTTCGAATCCGGTTCTGGGCTCCAGGCCAACGTCGATGATCTCCG
>LNEH01000164.1 GCA_001464505.1 Verrucomicrobia bacterium Ga0077533 | reverse complement strand
CCTTTGAACCAGTCCACATGAAACCTTTACCAACAGGATCCCGATCTGGCTTCCATTTTGCTTCAATGTCGATCTCAAGATCGAGGCTCAATGTCCTGATGCGATTCTCGCTTGTTTCCAGTTTTTCTTGAAGTGCTCGTTCTCGTTCTAACTGAGCTTCCTGATTCACAGCGGCAATTGCACTGCTGATACGTTTCTCTCTAATATCGACGAAATGCTTGGCCGTTTGGAGAAAGACAGCTACCGACGCAAAGGCGATTACAACCCATTGGATGTTGGCGCTGACGCTTCTGAGAAATATTGGGTCACTCCAATTCATATGGGCTCTCTTCTGTCACGTCACACTACAAGCCGTGGTAGTAAATGGGGCCGGTCTTCTTGAGCACGCGGGCCAGCTCGACGCAGCGGGGGCGCATGTAGTCGATGTAGGCCTTGGTGCTCTCGTGCCGGTCCTCGAAGGCGCGCTTCTCCTTCGTCTCGCCCCAGAACACCTCGTAGTTGCGGTTCGAGTTGAACGGCGGGTCGATGTAGATGAGATCCACGCACGCGGGCGGGAGCTTCCGGAGCTGCTCCAGGTTGTCGCCGCAGTAGACGACGCGGGTGTCGAGCAGCGCCGAAGATTTGCCCGCCGGTGCGGCGTAGGGCGCCGGTTCCTCATGGACGGCCCGGGCCTTCTTTTTCGGGGTGGGTTCGCTCTGGCGCGGCACGCCCGGAAGCTAGCCGGCCCCGCTGGTCAACGCGCAACGCTGCCGGCCTTTTCCGCGGCAATCCCGCAGCCCACCCCCGCGTTGACAGAAACCTCTTCGCGAGCATTCTTCCACTCATGCGACAGGTCGTGATTTATCCGGGCGAAGACGGCCAATGGGTGGCCGAGTGCCCCAGCCTGCCCGGCTGCATTTCCCAAGGCCGCACCAAGGAGGAGGCCGTGGCGAACATCCGCGAGGCCGTGGCCGTCTTCATCGAGACTTTGGAAGAGGACAAGCTCCCGGTTCCGCCGGAGAAATTCGAGACCTACATCGTGGCAGTATGAGCGGTCTGCCCCGGGTTTCGGGCCGTGAAGCCGTGGCGGCGCTGATCAAGGCGGGGTTTCGGGTCCGCCGCCAGAAAGGCAGCCATATCATCCAGCCTTTTGCCCAGACGGTCGTGCCCGATCACCCCGAACTGGATCGCGGAACCCTCCGAGCCATCATCCGCCAGTCCGGCCTGAGTGTGGAGCAGTTCGTCGCATTGCTGCGGTGAATCCTTGGCGCGGGCTCACCGCCCAACCGCCGCGCTTACTTCGAGCCGACGGGCCCGAGCTCGTAGCTGATGCGGCCCTCGATGATCTCGCGCAGGGCGACATCCTCGGGGGCGAGTTTCTCGAGCGATTCCACCAGCGGCCGGCTGCCCCGGCGGAGCTGCTTCACGCGGCGCGAGACCACATTCACCAGAATGTAGGGATCGGAGATGACCTTGGCGGCGGCGTGCAGATATTCGTCTCTCATGGGTCAGGCAGTGTAAACCGCCCCGCGCCAAACACGACGCCTATCTCTCCCGCCGCTGGCGCAGGTGGCCAACTGGTTTGCCCGCCAATCCCTTCGGCGGTTAATAGCTTGGCCTCAGTCCACCTTCACCCGCTCGCGGTAGAACGCTTCGACGAGCGTCGCGGTCTTCTTCGGGTCGGTCTGCCGGAGCGCCTCGGCGGCGAGGGCGCGTGCGTCACTCATCTTCATGGCGCGGATGATGTATTTCACGGCAGGCAGCAGGGTGGGCGTCATGCTCAGCTCGTCCACCCCGAGGCCGAGGAGCAACGGCGCATAGAGGGCGTCGCCCGCCATCTCGCCACAGACCGAGACCTTGAGTTTGTGCTCGTGACCGGCGCTGAGGATCTGCTTGAGCACGCGCAACACCACCGGGTGGGTGGGATCGTAGAGGTGGGAGATGCGGCTGTTGCCGCGGTCGATGGCGAAAAGATATTGGATCAGGTCGTTGGTGCCGATGCTGAAGAAGTCGCACTTCCCCGCGAGCAGGTCACCCGCGAGCGCCGCGCTGGGAATCTCGATCATCGCGCCGACGCGCATCGCGGGATCGAAGGCCTGGCCGCGCTGGGCCAGCTCGGCGCGGGCCTCGGCGAGCAGGGCATTGGCGCGGTCGAGTTCCTCCGGACCGCTGATCATCGGATAGAGCAGCTCGACCGTGCCGTGCGCACTGGCGCGCAAAATGGCCCGGAGCTGGTTCTTGAACATTTCCGGATGCTCGAGGCAGAGTCGGATGGCGCGGAAGCCGAGGAAGGGGTTGGTCTCCGGCCCGACGAGGTGGGGATCCCCGGGCAGCGGCTTGTCGCCCCCGACATCGAGCGTGCGGATGGTCACCGGCGCCGGGGCGAGGCCCGCGACAATCTCCTTGTAGGCCGCATACTGCTGGTCCTCCGTCGGCATTTTCTCGGCGCTGAGAAAGAGGAATTCGGTGCGGTAAAGGCCGACCCCGCTCGCGCGGTATTGCCGCACCAGCCCGACCTCGTCGGGTTTCTCGATGTTGGCGCGGAGTGGCACGGTGACGCCGTCGAGCGTCTCGGCCGCGAGTTCATTGAGCGCCAGCAGGCGTGATTCAAAGGACTCCTGGGCCTTCTGGATTTTGCCGTAGCGGAGCAGCGTCTGCTCGGTCGGGTTGATGATGACGCAACCCTCGTAGCCATCGACCAGCACCCAGTCGCCGTTTTGGACCTGGGTGGTGAGGTCGGTGGTGCCGACCACCGCCGGGATCTTCATCGAGCGGGCGACGATGACGGCGTGGCTGGTGCGGCTGCCGGCGTCGGTCACGATGCCGAGCGCCGCGCTGCGGTCGATGCTCGCCGCCTCGGAGGGCGAGATGTCGCGGGCCACGATGATGCGCTTCTCCACCAAGTCGCTCAGGCTCAGGGCCGACTGGCCGAGCAACACGTGGAGCACGCGTTTGGCCACATCCTTGATGTCGGCCGCGCGCTCGCGCAGATACTCGTCGTCAATCTCCGCAAACGCCTGGATATAGCGCTGCGCGACGGCGTTGAAGCACGTCTCGATGTTCAACCCGGATTTCTCGAAATCCCGGATGGTCTCGCCGATGAGGGCCTGGTCCTCCAGCACCAGCTGGTGCGCGTCGAAGATGAGCGCTTCCTCCGGCCCGAGGTTTTTGGTTACCAAGTCCTGAATTTGGGATATCTGCTGCCGCGTGACCAACAGCGCCTGCTCAAAGCGCGCGATCTCCGCGCTCCGCTTGTCGGGATCCACCGTGTATTGGGGTATCTCCAGCTCGCTCTGCAGGTAGAGAAACACCTGCCCGTGGGCGATGCCGCGGGATGCGGCGATGCCCTGGAGGGTGATTTCGCTTTTGGCGGTCGGCTCCATGGGCGGAAGGGCTGGCAGATTTATCGACCCCCGTGCCCTGCGGTCAATGCGGAACTAGGCTGCTGGCCATTCCTCCGAACTGTAGCGGCGGTCTACCTGTCGTCCGTAGCCTTGGCGAACGATGATGACCGCCGTCCTTTTCGCTCGGCGCTCACAGAGCGCCGCTACAGCAGCCGCGCTTCCTGCGCAAAAACCGGCGGTCCCCACGCCGCGCGAATGGCCGCGCTGAGCGGGGCCGCCGAAAAATCATCGGGCAGCACCGCGAAGCACGCGCTGCCGCTGCCGCTCATCCGGGCCGCGATGCCGAATTCGCGCTGCAATTTCGCCCGCAGCACCGGCAGCGCGAGGTATTTCCCAAAGGCTACGGCCTCCATGTTGTTCGCCAGCAATTCTTCCACTGGTGCATTGCCCTGCAACCAGGCGGCGAGCCGCGCCTCCGCCTGCGCGACCGGCCAGTAGGTCTCCTGCTGGTCCGCCGGAGCCTTGGCGGAGGAGGACGCCATCCGCCCATAAGCCCAAGCCGTGCTGATGCCGAAACCCGGCTTGAACAACAGCACCCGCCGGCCGCGCACGCGCGCGGCGGCCGTCGCCGGCAACGGCGCGATGCGTTCACCGCGGCCGCGCATGATGGCGGGCGCGCGTTGCAAAAACAACGGACAGTCTGATCCCAGGGCACCCGCAATCTCCGCCAGTTGCGCCTCGCTCAATGCGCCGCCGGACAACCGGTTCAGCGCCCGCAGCGCCGCGACGGCGTTGCTGCTGCCGCCCCCGAGCCCGGCTCCGATTGGAATGCGCTTGGTCAGTTTGAAGTTCGCCCCGTTCTTCCAACCGGTGGCCACGGCAAAGGCCCGCGCCGCCTTCAGCACGAGATTGCTCTCATCTGTTGGCACGGTCGGATCGTTGCAGGTGAGCGTGAAGCCGGTGCCGGTGCGAGTCGCTGACAGTTCATCGCCGAAGTCCAACGGCGCCGCCACCGAGACCAGATCGTGATAGCCGTCGGCCCGCCGTCCGGTGACGGCGAGAAAGAGGTTCAGCTTGGCCGGAGAAAATTCGGTGACGCTGTTCACAGCGCGCAAAAAAAGCATGGCGGAGGTCTCGGTTTCCCCTCACGTTATCCCTCCCCTCACATGGCTTGCGACCTAATTTTGGCCCTGGATGTCCCCACGCGCGAAGCCGCCGCGCCGATTCTCCGCCAGTTGCGTGGCCAGCTCCGTTGGGTGAAGATCGGGCTGCAGCTGTTCACCGCTTACGGCCCCAACTACGTCCGGGAGGTCGCCGGCATGGGTTTCAACATCTTCCTCGACTTGAAGCTGCACGACATCCCCCACACCGTCGCCCGGGCCGTCGAGTCACTCGCGCCCCTGCCGATCCGGATGCTCACGCTCCACACCGCCGGCGGGGGCGAGATGCTGCGCGCCGCCCTCGCCGCCCAGCAGCAGCACAATCCGCAGCTGCTCCTCCTCGGCGTCACCGTGCTCACTTCGATGGATTCCGCCGGACTCAACGAAATCGGCGTCGCTGCGCCGGCCACCGGGCAGGTCGCCCGCCTCGGCCAGCTCGCCGCCGACTCCGGCTTGCGCGGGCTGGTGTGCTCGCCGCTCGAAGTGGAATTGCTGCGCTCCAAGCTGCCCGCCACGATGCAGCTCATCACGCCCGGCATCCGCCCGGCCGGCGAGACGGGCGGCGATGATCAGAAACGCGTCATGACGCCCGCCGACGCAGCCCGTGCCGGCTCCACTTACATCGTGGTCGGCCGGCCCATTTTGCAGGCGACCGATCCCGCCGCCGCCGCCCGCGCCATCCTCGCCGAACTCGGACCGGAAGGACTGAAAGGCTGAAACCAACCCACCATCAAGCACCCATGCGAGCCCCAGTCGCGACACTGCCCGTTCTTTCCTTCAGCCCTTCAGCTCTTCAGTCTTTCAGCCCTTTCTCCCCATGAGCCGCACCGCCGCCATCCTTCTCGCCGCCGGCCGCAGCCGCCGCATGGAAGGCTCCGCCCCCGACAAGATTCTCGCGCCCCTTGCCGGCAAACCGGTCTTCGCCCATTCCGCCGCCACCTTCTACCGCAGCGGCGTCATCGACACTTTCATCGTCACCTACCGCAACCAGCAGCAGATGGTGGAACTCTCCGCCTACGTGCCGACCCCGACGCTCTTCGTGCCCGGTGGCGACGAGCGGCAGGACTCCGTCGCCGCCGCGCTGGCCGAGCTGCCCGACGACGTCGGGTATGTTTTCATCCACGACTGCGCCCGGCCGCTGGTGCGCGCCGAGCAGCTGGTCGCGCTGCACAAAATCGTCCGCCGGGAGGATGCCGTGGTGCTCGCCCATCGGGTGACCGATACCATCAAGCGGCACCGCGGCGAAGGCCGGCTCCGCACGGTCGACCGCGAGCACCTCTGGGCGATGGAGACCCCGCAGGTTTTTTCGCGCAAACTCATCTGCCGCGCCTATGCCGCTGTCGCCCAACGCAGATTCACCATCACCGACGACGCCGCCGCGGTCGAATTGATCCACCACCCGATCGCGCTGCTGGAGAATCCGCACCCCAACCCGAAGCTCACGACGCCGACGGACCTGGCCTACCTCGAATTCCTGCTCACGCAAACCGGCTCGAAGCCCCCTTTCCCGTCATTCTGAGCTGCCGTCATTTATTGTTGGCGGGGGTGCCCTCACCCCGCGAGGCATGGCGGACGAGCGCGTCCGCCCTTCAGAATAACAAGCAACCATTGCCTTCATTCTTTTTCGTGTCTTTCGTGTTTTTCGTGGTGACTCTCCCCTCATGAACCTCCGCATCGGTCACGGCTACGATATCCATCGCGTCGTCGCGGGCCGGCCGCTCGTGCTCGGCGGCGTGAAGTTTGACACCGACTTCGGACTCGACGGCCACAGCGACGCCGACTGCCTCACTCACGCCATCTGCGACGCGCTCCTCGGCGCCGCCGGCCTGCCCGACATCGGCCATTTTTTCCCCACCACCGATCCGGCCTACAAGGACGCCGACTCGCAGGTGCTCCTCCGGCGCGTCGTCGCGGAAATCACCAAACTCGGCTACCACATCTCCAACCTCGATGCGACGGTCATCGCCGAGCAACCGAAGATCGCCCCGCACCTCGCCGCGATGAAGACGGCCCTCGCCCAGTCCACCGGCCTCCTCCCCGACGAGATCGGGCTGAAGGCCACGACGAATGAGGGCGCCGATGACATCGGTCGCGGCCTTGCCATCGCCGCCCACGCCGTTGCGCTGATCCACCGCCCATGAAATACTATCGTCTGATCTCCCCTGTTCTCTGTCTGCTGACCTCGACCCTCGTTTTCAACATCGGCTGCGCGAAGCGCGAGTCGGCTGTCGCCCAGGGGAACCGCACCGGCGTGTTCCATTACAGCGTGGGCTCCGAGTCCAGCGACCTCGATCCGCACCTCGTCACGGGCCTCGGCGATGCCAAGATCATCGCCGCGCTTTTCGAGCCCCTTGTCACCTTTGAACCCGTCACGCTCGAACCGAAGCCCGCCCTCGCGGAGCGCTGGGAGATTTCGCCCGATGGCCTGACCTACACCTTTCACCTGCGGGCCGACGCCAAGTGGAGCAACGGCGCGTCCGTCACCGCTCAGGATTGCGTGGATTCCTGGCGGCGGGTTCTCACGCCCTCCCTCGCGGCCGATTACGCGTATTGGTTCTATCTTATCCGCGGAGCCGAGGCTTATCACAAAGGCCGGACCACCGACTTTTCCACCGTCGGCCTCGCCGCCCCCGCTCCGCGCACCCTCGTCGTCACCCTCACGCATCCGGCGCCTTACTTCCTCCAGATTCTGCTCAACTCGCCCTGGCGCCCGGTCAATGTCGCCGCCATCGCCGCCGTCGGTGATCCCTCTCGGCGCGGCACCCCGTGGACGCGCCCCGGCACGCTGGTTTCGAGCGGCCCGTTTGTGCTGAAGGAATGGAAGCCCCACCAGCACATCCTGGTCGAAAAGTCCCCCACCTACTGGGATCGCGCCACGGTCCGCCTCAACGCCGTTCGCTTCTATCCCACCGACAGCATGGACTCCGAGGAGCGCGCCTTCCGCGCCGGCCAGTTGCACGGCACCTGGGCTTTGCCGCTCTCCAAAGTCCGCCCGCTCCAGTTGGAAAAATCCCCCGATCTCCGCATCGACCCCATTCTTGAGACCTATTTCTTCCGTCTCAACGTCCGCCGCGCCCCGCTGGACGACGTTCGCATTCGCCAGGCCCTCTCGCTCGCCCTCGACCGCGACGCCATCGCCGGCAAGATCCTCCCCGGCGGCCGCCAACCCGCGCCCACCTTTGTTTCGCCGCTGCTCAAAGGCTACACGCCCCCCGCCCGCCGCGCCTACGATCTCGCCGCCGCGCGCCAGCTCCTCGCCGACGCCGGTCATCCGGGCGGTGCCGGGCTCCCGGCCATCGAGATTCTCTACAACAACTCCGAGATTCTCCGCCTCGTCGCCGAGGCCATCCAGCAGATGTGGCGGCGCGACCTCGGTCTGGACATCCGTCTCGTGAACCAGGAGTTCAAGGTCGTCTTCGCCAATCGCCGCGCCGGCGACTACCAGATCCTCCTGGGCAGCTGGACCGCCGACTACCTCGACGCCACCACTTTCCTCGACATGTGGCGCAGCGATTCGGGCAACAACCACACCGGCTGGTCCGATCCCGCCTACGACGCCCTCTCCAACCGCGCCAACACCATCGCCGATCCCGCCGCCCGCGCCGCCGTCCTCGCGCAGGCCGAGGCCCTCGTCCTCGACGCCGCGCCCATCATCCCGGTTTATTTCAACACGCACGTTTACCTGCTCCACCCCGCGGTCAAAGGCTGGCAGCCCACCCCGATGGACCACACCGATTACCGCTATGTCTGGCTGGAGCCAGCGCCGGTCCGGCGGTCGCAGACCGCCGCTACAATATCTTCTCTGTCTGCTGTCCCCTGTCCTCCTTCAGTCCGCCGTAGCCTTGTGCGTAGGCGGATGTCTGCTGTCAACGGGCTGCGCCAAACGCGCCGCCGCGCCGGCGGACCACGTGCTGCGCATCAGCCAGCGCAACGAGCCCGCCACCCTCGACCCGCAGCTCGCCACGCTGCCCGATGAGTTCTTCATCATCCGCGCCCTCGGCGAAGGCCTGCTCACGCCCAACCCCGACGGCGGCGCGCCCCTGCCCGGCGCGGCCGAAAGCTGGACCGTCTCCCCCGACGGCCTGACCTACACCTTTCACCTTCGGGTCAATGCCCATTGGTCGAACGGTGATCCGGTCATCGCGCATAATTTCGCCGACATGATCCGTCGGGTCACGGCCCCCGACAGCCTCGCGCCCAAGGCCCACCTTTTTGCCATGGTGCAGGAAGTGAAGACACCGAATCCGGAAACCCTGTTGATCGTCCTCAATCAGCCCACGCTTGATTTCCCCGCCATTGTCGCCAGCGGGCCGTGGATTCCCGTTCACGAAAAGCCCAACATCGGCAACGGTCCCTTTGTGCTGACGGAATGGAAACCAAACCAGCACATCTCCGTCCGCAAAAACCCGCACTACTGGAACGCCGCCGCCGTGAAACTCGACGGCATCCGGTTTGTTGCGATGGACAACGGCGACAGCGAGGAGCGCGCCTTTCGCGTCGGCCAGCTCGACGTGACGATGGCCGTGCCCGTGACCAAAATCCCCGGTTACAAAGCGGCGCAGCCACCCGTTCTACACAGCGTGCCGCTGGCCGAGACCCGCTACCTCGCGCTCAACACCCTGCGCCCGCCGCTCAACGATTCGCGCGTGCGCCAAGCTCTAGCTCTCGCGCTCGACCGCACCGCGCTCGTGGAGAAAGTGCTGCAAGGCGGCCAGCAACCGGCCTTCAATTTCGTGCCGGCCGGCCTCGGCGGCTATGCGCCGAACGAGCGCATCACTGAGGACGCCGCCAAGGCGCGGGGTCTGCTGGCCGCGGCCGGTTTCCCCGGAGGGGAAGGCTTTCCCCGACTCGAGCTGACCGCCTGGCCGGTGAGCGTTGGCCAGCTCGAGGCCATCCTGCAGATGTGGCGGCGCGAACTCGGCATCGAGGTCGCGCTCGTGCAGCGCGAGGCGCGCACCCACCTCGCCTCGCTTGCAGCCGGCGACTACGCCCTCGCGTTCATGACCGCCATCCCCGATTACAACGGCGCGTCGGATCTGTTCACCCAGCTGACCAGCGGGCATTTCGCCAACTACCCGCACTGGCGCAACGCCGACTACGACCGCCTCGTGGCCGCCGCCAACTGGCCGGCGGCGGAAAAAATCCTGCTCGGGGAGATGCCGCTCATCCCGCTTTATTTCAACGCGCAGAATTTCCTCGTCTCACCCCGCGTGAAGAACTGGCGCGCCGACCGGCTCTGGACGCGGTTCTATCAAGGGGTCACGGTCGAGAGGTAGGACGGAGCGACCCGCTCCGCCCTGCCCGGCCAGGCGCGCAACTCCGCGCTCGCCACCGGCCATGCGGTTCGCAGCATCGGCGCTTCCCCTATGAAATTCCCTCCGCTCGTTACCCTGGTCGGCGCCTTGTCCTTGGTTGCTGCCGCGGACCTGCCCGCCCAAGCCCTGAGCCTGCCGAATGGGGCGAAGGCGGATCCGGTGCCCGTCATTTCCGCCGCGAACATCCTCGCGCGGACCAGGCACCTTTCCTCCGACGAGTTCGAGGGCCGCGCGCCCGGCACGTCGGGCGAGGACAAGACCGTCGCCTACCTGGTGGCCGAATTCCAAAAGCTCGGCCTGCAGCCCGGCAACCCCGATGGCACCTACCTGCAGAACGCCACCCTGGTGGGCATCACTTCCACGCCCACTCTGTCCTTCGTGCGCGACGGCGTGACCATCCCGATGACCGTCATCAACGACTTTGTCGGCCCCTCGAGCCGGCTCGTCCCCCGGGTGGAGGCCAGGGACACCGAGGTTGTTTTCGTCGGTTACGGCATCGTCGCGCCGGAATTCGGGTGGGACGATTACAAGGGCGTGGACGTGCGCGGCAAGACCGTCGTCATGCTCATCAACGATCCACCGGTGCTCGATCCCGCGACCGGCCAGCTCGACCCGAAGGTTTTTGGCGGGAGAGCCATGACCTACTACGGCCGCTGGACCTACAAATACGAAATCGCCGCCGCCAAGGGGGCCGCCGCCTGCCTCATCGTCCACGAGACCGGTCCGGCCGCCTACCCCTTCGGCGTCGTGGTGGGCTCGTGGGGCCGGGAAAACTTTGAGATCAGTGCGCTGGATCTCAATGCCGGCAACGTCGGCCTGCAGGCTTGGCTCACCCTCGAGGCCACGCAACGCCTCTTCAGTTCCTGCGGCCAGGATTTCGCCGCCGCCAAGACCGCCGCCGCGCGCCGCGATTTTCAGCCGCTGTCGCTCGGGGCCAGGGGCTCCTTCGTCGTCGAGAACGAGCTCCGCAATGTCGCCTCGCGCAACGTCATCGCCCTGCTGCCCGGCTCCGACCCGCACCTCCGCGACGAATATGTGATCTACACCGCCCATTGGGATCACCTCGGGCGCGACCCGCGATTGCCGGGCGACCAGATTTTCAACGGCGCCGCCGACAACGCCTCGGGCGTCGCCCTGCTCCTCGAGCTCGCGCGGGCCTTCACGGAACTGCCCGCCGGCCAGAAACCGAAGCGCAGCATCCTCTTCCTGTCCGTCACCGCCGAGGAGAAGGGCCTGCTCGGCTCGCGCTATTACGCCGAGAATCCCCTCTACCCGCTCAACCGGACCCTCGCGAACCTCAACATCGACGGCGCCAATCAGTTCGGCCCGACGAGCGACATGGCCGCCATCGGCTTCGGCGCCTCGACCATCGACGACATCGGCATCGCCGTCGCCGCCGGGCAGGGCCGGAAGATGCTGCCCGAGCCGAATCCGGAGCGCGGCTTTTACTACCGCAGCGACCACTTCGAATTCGCGAAGGTCGGCGTGCCCTCCTACTACCCGAAAAACGGCCGCACTTACATCGGCCAACCGGCGGACTTCGCCGACAAGCACGTGGCCGATTACATCGCCAACCGCTACCACAAGGTCACCGACGAGGTGCAACCCGACTGGACCTTCGAGGGCGCGGCCCAGGACGCGGTGTTCCTCCTGCAGGTCGGCTGGCGCATCGCCAACGGGGACACCTGGCCTGAGTGGAAACCCGGCAACGAGTTCAAGGCGAAGCGCGACGCGATGCTGAAGAAGTAGTGCCGGCCCTGGGTGGTCGCCGGTGCCGCACCGGCGACCGGCGTCGATAGGGAAATCGACGCCCACCCGCATGCTTTTCCTTCTGGCTTCTGGATTCTGAATTCTGGATTCTTCGGCACCGCCATGCTCCGCTTCGTCCTCCGCCGCCTGCTGCAGACCATCCCGGTCCTCTTCGTCATCATCACGGCGACGTTCTTCATGGTGCGTTTCGTGCCGGGCGGGCCGTTCACGTCGGAAAAGGCCCTGCCGCCCGAGATCATGAAAAACCTCGAGGCCCACTACGGCCTCGATCAGCCGCTCTGGCGCCAATACCTCGGCTATCTCGGCCGCATCGCGCAAGGCGACCTCGGCCCGTCGTTCAAGTATGCCAACCGCAGCGTGAACGAGATCATCGGGGCCAAGCTGCCCGCGTCGCTCGAGCTCGGCGGGCTCGCGCTGGGCGTCGCCCTCCTGATCGGCCTCCCCCTCGGCGTGCTGGCCGCCGTCCGGCGCAACAGCTGGCTCGACTACCTCGCCAGTTCCGTCGGCATGCTCGGCATCTGCGTGCCCACTTTCGTGCTCGGTCCGCTGCTCGTCCTCTTCTTCGCCATCCACCTCGGCTGGGCCAACGCCTCCGGCTGGTATGACTGGACCGACCGCGTGTTGCCCTCCCTCACGCTGGGGCTGGTTTACGCCGCCTACGTGATGCGGCTGACCCGCGGCGGCATGCTCGAGGTGCTCAACCAGGACTACATCCGCACGGCGCGGGCCAAGGGCGCATCGGAAACCCGCATCGTGCTGCGGCACGCCTTGCGCGGCGGCCTGCTCCCGGTCGTGTCCTTCCTCGGGCCGGCCATCGCGGGCATCCTCACGGGCTCGTTCGTCATCGAGACGATCTTCCAGATCCCCGGTCTCGGCCGCGAATTCGTCAACAGCGCCTTCAACCGCGACTACACCCTCGTGCTCGGCACGGTCATCCTCTACGCCAGCCTGATCGTGGTCTGCAACCTGGTGGCGGATGTCGTGCAGGTGTGGCTCAACCCGAAGCTGAAGTTCGAATAAAACCAGGCACCACGAAACACACGAAATACACGAAAATGAAATCCCGCTGTTTTTTCCACCTTTCGTGTGTTTGGTGTATTTCGTGGTGACACTGTCTTGATGAATTCATCTGCCCCATTGCCACCCGTGCTCGTCGAGCCCGGCCATTCGCCGGGTCGCGACGCCCTGCACCGGCTGCGGCAGAACCGCTTGGCCGTGGCCGGCGGCCTGACGCTGATTTTGCTCGCGGTGCTGTGCATTGCCGGGCCCTGGGTGCTCCGCGCCACCTACCAGGAGCAGAACCTCGACCTCGGCGCCACGCCGCCCTCGGCCGCGCACTGGCTTGGCACCGACACGCTGGGCCGCGATCTGCTCGTGCGCCTGCTCTACGGCGGCCGCATCTCGCTCGGCGTCGGGCTCTGCGCCACCTTTGTCGCCCTGACCATCGGCGTGGTTTACGGCGCCATCGCCGGCTATGTCGGCGGCAAGGCCGATGCCGTCATGATGCGCCTGGTGGACATCATCTACGCGCTGCCTTTCACGATCTTCGTCATCCTGCTCATGGTGTTTTTCGGCCGGAACATCATCCTGCTCTTTGTCGCCATCGGCGCCGTGGAGTGGCTGACGATGGCCCGCATCGTCCGCAGCCAGATCATGGCGTTGAAGAAAATGGAGTTCATCGAGGCCGCCCGCGCGCTGGGCTTCGGCCACCGCCGGATCATCTTCCGCCACCTGCTGCCCAATGCCTTCGGCCCGATCATTGTTTACGCCACGCTCACTATTCCCGCCGTCATGCTGCTCGAGGCCTTCCTCAGCTTCCTCGGCCTCGGCGTCCAGCCGCCGATGAGCTCGTGGGGCACGCTCATCAAGGACGGCGCCGAGAAGATGGAGGAGTTCTGGTGGCTGCTCGTCTTCCCTGGCGGCATTTTTTCCCTGACGCTTTTATCGCTCAACTTCCTCGGCGACGGGTTAAGGGATGCCCTGGATGTGAGAGCCGCCAAGGACTGACCGTGAACGTTGACGGCAGACCCTCAAACCGCTAGCTCACACCCATGATTGCAGTATCAGTTAGACTATCCGACTCCGAGTATCGTCGCTTAAGGGCGGAAGCCACCTCCCGTGACACCAGCATGTCGGAAATCATGCGTCGGCACCTCTGGCTGTATCTGCACAAACCCAAGACAACCCCTGCGCGCACGAATCAACCCCGGATCAGAGCTAAATCCATCCGTGCTCATCCGTGAAATCCGTGGTTAAGAATCTCTTTTTCTTCTGCCGGATCTCGCGTGTTTCGCGGATGTTTTTCTCCGCTGGCCGCAGTATGCGCCGGGTTACCAAGCATCCATTGGTGGATTGGATGAAGTATCCAGTCAATCACTCCTCTTTGATCCCCGCCCGCTGATGCTCCGCCGTTTCCATCCCTATTTCCGCCACCTGAAGTCCAACCGGAGCACCCTCTTCGCGGCGATCTTCTATGGTCTGCTCTTCGGCGTGACCAGCGGTCTGGGCCTGCCCGTGCTCATCAAGTATGTCTTCCCGCCCATCTTCGACCGGCAGGATCCGCCGCTGGCCGCCGCCACCGTCTGGCTGATTGTCGCCAGTGTGCCGGTGATCTTCCTGCTCCGCGCCGTCAGCGGTTACTTGAACAGCTATTATGTGCAACTGACCGGCGTGCGCATCCTGGAGGGCGTCCGGCTCGACTACTTCCGCAAGCTGCAATGGCTGCCGCTCTCCTTTTTGCAGCGCAAGGCCAGCGGCGACCTGATTTCGCGCGGCATGGCCGACACCGCCCAGCTGCAATTCACCCTCTCGCTCCTCGCCAACGACGGCATCAAACAGCCCATGCAATTGCTCGGGGCCCTGGGCTTCCTCCTCTGGCAGGCTTTCACCACCGACGGCGCCCTGCTCGTGCTGGTCTGTCTCGCGGTCGTGCCGCTGACCGTCCTGCCGGTGCATTACGTGGGCAAGAAGATCGTCAAGCGCGCCGCCCAGATGCAAAGCCAGTTGGGCGACGTGTCCTCGCATTTCCTCGAAAACCTTTCGGCCGCGCGCGAGGTCCGCGCCTTTGGGCTGGAGTCGCGTGAGATCGACCGCTTCGGCGAGGCGGCCGGCAGGCTTGTCACCGCGCAGATGAAAATCGTCAAGTATGCGCAGGCCCTCACGCCCGCCATCGAGATCCTGTCGGCCCTGGGCATCGCCGTCACCCTGCTCTTTGCCTACCGGGCCGGCGTCAAGTGGGACACTTTCCTCGCCGTCATCACCGCCCTCTACCTCTGCTACGAGCCGATCAAGAAGATCGGCTACCTCAACAGCGAGTTGAACCGCGGGGCCGCCTCGGTGGACCGCCTGGAGACCGTGCTCAACGAGCCCTTGGCCATCACCGATCCCGCGCAACCCGTGCCCGTCACCAAGCTGCGCGGCCACATCGCATTCGAAGACGTGACCTTTGCTTACGGCGACAGTCCGGCGCTGCAGAAGGTCAGTGCTTCCATCCCCGCCGGCACGGTCTGCGCGCTCGTCGGTCCCAGCGGCGCGGGCAAGAGCACCTTCGCCAACCTCGTGCCGCGCTTCTTCGAGGCCGGCGCCGGCGCCGTCACCATCGACGGCATCGACGTGCGTGCGATGAAACTCGCCGATCTGCGGCGCAACATCGCGCTCGTCTCGCAAGAACCCGTGCTCTTCAACGACACCATCTATAACAACCTCGCCCTCGGCGCCGCCACCGCCTCGCGCGAGGAGATCCTGGCCGCCGCCCGGCTGGCCCACGCCCACGAGTTCATCCTCAAGCTCCCGCAGGGTTACGACACGGTGGTCGGCGAGCGCGGCGCCCTGCTCTCGGGCGGACAGAAGCAGCGCATCGCCATCGCCCGCGCCTTCCTGCGCCATGCGCCCATCCTCATCCTCGACGAGGCCACCAGCGCGCTCGACTCCGACAGCGAGGCCGCCGTGCAGGACGCCCTGCGCCGGCTCGTCACCGGCCGGACCGTGCTGATCATCGCCCATCGCTTCAGCACCATCCGCGACGCCTCGATGATCCTCGTGCTGGACCACGGGAAAATTGTCGCGCAGGGCGACCACGCCTCGCTCTACGCCGGCAACGCCCTCTACAAGTCGCTTTACGACCGGCAACAGGGCGCTGTTTGATAAGGCCGTTCTGACAGAATTAACAAAATCAACAGAATGGTGGGGTCTTTCTCTGCTTCAGTTAAACCGATTTTGTCGCTTCTGTTAATTCTGTCCAATGTCTGACACTCCGAAAGAATTCAGCCGCGCGGTGGAGAACCTCATCGCCGATCTGCGCGAGCTGCCGGAGGACAAAAGCCGCTCCAAGAAACGCCGGCCGACCGAACTGACCACCGTCATCGACGAACTGCTGGTCAAATACCGCATCAGTCACGACTCGGTGGAACACAGCATCCGGGACAAGTGGGGGGAACTCGTCGGCGTCGCCAACGCCACCTACTCCCATCCGCTCACGGTGGAGAAGAAGCTGCTCGTGGTGCTTGTCTCCCACAGTGTCGTCCGCAACGAGCTCTTCCTGCACCGCGACTCCATCCTGGCCAAGCTCCGGAAACTCCCCGGTTGCGCCGAGATCAAGGGGCTGGCGCTAAGGTCGGGATAGAATCCCCTCCGTTATACGCTGTTCTAGTCAATTCGATTAACGCCTTGCTGGGCTGAATGAGTGTTAGCAGCCTTCGCCTATCACAAGTTCGTCAGTTGAGGAGGAGGGCGAAAATAGTTTCAGAGGAGAGCGGTTTTTTGTCGGCGGCCGTTTACGAGGGCAGTGAAGTGCGCGGAGCGA
>LNEH01000163.1 GCA_001464505.1 Verrucomicrobia bacterium Ga0077533 | reverse complement strand
CTGGCGGGCGGGAGCCAGGACCTGACGATCGCCGCCGGCACGGGGAATGTTACCTTTACGGGTGCGGCCGGCACGACGCGTCTGGGCAATGTCATTATCACCAGCGCGAATGATGTGACGGCTTCCTCGACGCTGAGTGCGGCGACGTTGACGCAATCGGCCGGCACGGGGACCACGACCTTCAACGGCGCGGTGGACACGAATGCGGCCGGGGGCGTCAGCCTGACGGGGACAAACCTGGCAGTAAACGCCGGGGTTACGACGACCAGCAGCGGCCCGGTGACGGTGGCCCAGAGCGGCACGGCGACATTCGCGGCGGCCGGGGACATCACTGCGGACGGCACCGTGAGCCTGACCGCGGCCGGTGGAATTTCGACGGCGGGGGATGTGACCACGACCAACGACAACGTGACCTATGTCTCGGCGACGACCTTGACCGGGCCGGTAGTGGTAAACGCCGGTAGCGGCGCGATCACGTTCACCGGGACCGTAAACGGCGCACAGGCCCTGACTGCTAACTCTACCGGCACGACCACCTTCACTTCGGCGGTGGGTAGCGGAACGGCTCTGGCCAGCCTGACGACGAACGCAGGCGGCACGACGGCGATCAACGGCGGGGCGGTGACGACCACCGGCAGCCAGACCTACAACGACGCCGTGACCTTCAATGCGAACACGACTTTGGCGACGACGAACAGCGCGGTCAGCTTCGGGGCGAGCCTCGATTCCTTCAACGCCACGGCGCGGAACCTGACGGTGAACACCGGCAGCGGCGCGGTTACCTTTACGGGCCCAGCGGGCCCAGCGGGCGCCACGAATCCCTTGGGGGTGTTGACGATCAGCAATACGTCTCCAGCAGGGGTGAACCTGCCGGCCACGACGGCGCAGGTGCTGAATGTGACGACGGGTGGATCGATCACCCAGAGTGGGGTGGTCAACGTGAGCGGCCAGTCGACGTTCTCCGTCACGTCCCCCCTGTCCGACATCCTGTTGCACACGCAAGCCAACGACCTGGGCACACTGGCCCCGGTGTTCGCCGGCACCGTGGCCAACATCCGGGACGTGGGCTTCCGCAACGTGAATGTCGGCGCCCAAGTGCCGGTAATCTTCCCGGCCACGACCAATCTGACCGGCCTGACCAACCTGCGCGACCTGACCCTGATCTTCGACAACGCCCCGATCAATCTGCCCGGGCTCACCGCCTCGGGCACCATGATCATCAACGCCTTCGGGCCCATCACCGACAGCGCTCCGTCGGTTGTCCCGGGCTTGTCCACGTTTAATTCGAATGGCTTCGACATTATCCTGAACGATCTGGGCAATAATTTCGGGACTGTTCAGCTGACGGGGGCGGGCATAACCTTGTTCAACGTCAGTTCGATCAACCTTGCCGGTGTGCTGTCATCCGGATCGTTGGGCCTGCAGTCCTTGGGCACCCTGACCATCAGTTCGGCGATCACGACGGTCGGCCTCACCTCGCTCTCGGGCGATGTGGTGATCAATGCGCCGGTCAGCTCCAGCGGTAACCTGAACATCACCGCGGCCCAGAGCGTGGTGGCCAGTTCAGCCGGCACGCTCAACACGGCCGGCGGTCAGGTCAACGTCACGGCCGGGAGCAACGCCCAGCTGGCGGCCATCACTACCAATGGCGGCAATGTGTCGGTCACCGCGGCCGGATCCGCCAACTTCATCAGTCCGCTCTTGATCAGCGGGCCGTTCAGCGTCACCGCCGGCAGCAGCGGCGTCGCCTTCACCCAGGCGATCACCGGCAACTCGGGCGCCGCCAATTTGACGGTCAACACCAGCGGTGTCACCAACTTCTCCGGCGCCATCAGCGGTCTGAACAGCCTGCTCACCAATGCCGGCGGCTCGACCATCCTCGGCGGCGGGGCCTTGGGCGTCATGAGTTCCTTCCGATTCAACGACCCCGTGACCCTGGCCGCCCCCACGGTCATCACCGGCCCCACCGGCCGCTTCAACAGCAGCCTGAACGGCGCGCAGGCCCTCACGGTCAACCTGACCGGCGACGCGATCTTCATCGGCCCCGTCGGCAACACGCAGCCCCTCTCCTCCCTCACGACCAATTCCACCGGCCCCATGCGTTTCCACGGCGGGGTCGTCGCCACCACCGGCAACCAGGTTTACAACGATCCCGTGCTCCTGGGCGTGAACACCGTCTTCACCGCCGCCAACCTCACCTTCAACAACGTCCTCAACACCGAGACCGCCCTCACATCCACTTCGCCCCTCACCGGTGATATCGAATTCAGCGCGGCCAGCACCGGCCAGAGCGACCTCACGGCCAATGTCTCCGGGGCCACCGTCTTCAATGCGCCCGTCGGGCAGGGCACCGAGGCCCAGCGCCTGGGCGATGTCACGACCGACGTCGGCGGCACCACCACCGTCAACGCCAATTTCCGCGCCACCCGCATCACGTTCAACGACGCCGCGACCTTCGCCACCGCTCCCGCCCTCGTGGTCGATACCACCACGACGCAGAGCTACAATAATTCCGTCACGCTTGGCACCAATCTCACCTTCACCTCCACGCACAGCTCGACCACCGACGGCATCAGCTTCGGTCAGGGCATTTCCGGCGCGGGCCGCACCCTCACCCTCAGGGCACCGAATGCCACCATCGCCTCGGTGGGCAACCTGGGCTCGGCAACCGGACGCTTCACCTCCATTTCGGCGCTCGGTCGCAATATGATCTTGAACGGCGATGTCTGGGCCGAAAACGACATCGCCCTCGCCATCGGCACGGCTGACTCCGGCACGAGCAATGATTTTCTGCAATTCAACCTGCCGGGTTCCAACACCACGCGCCACACCACGATCGATTCCGCCAACGGGGCCATCATCCTGGGCAGTGGCGCCGTTTCCGGTTCCACCGCCAAGACCGCGCCACCATTGCGGGCTTCCCTCTTCAAGAGCAACCCCGGCGACCTCTACCTCCTGGCCAAGAAGATCACCGTCCAACCGTTCGAGCGCATGGCGGTGCGCAACGGTTCGCTCATCATGATCGCCGACGGCACCGCCGCGACCGACGGTATCACGCTCAGCAGTGCCGCCGCCGCCCACCACCTTATCTTGGCCACCAGCGCGCCGCTCTCGGCCGCGGGGGCCGCCACCAGCGGCATCAACCTCCGTTCCCGGGCCCCGGCCAACGCCAGAGATCAGAGCGATACCAGCAATGTGCAAGACCGCGGCACCGAGCTGGTGGCCGGGGCGGTGCAACTTTACAGCACCGCATTCGTCGGCACCTCCCTCTCGGCGCTTCCGGCCCCCACCCGGACCAACTTCTCACCCGCCGCGGGGGGGTTCAATTATACCGTGATCAAGGGCAACATTCTGACCGGTCAGGGTCCGCGCGTGATTGCCATTCTACCCGATAACAGCGGCGTGGTGAACATTGTTTTCATCGCCGACCTCGTCACGAGCAATTCCAACCGGTCGGTTGTGCCCTTTTTGTCCTATCTGGATCTGAGCACCGCCCCCGGGTTCACCACGCTGCGCGACCAGTTCATCACGCCCGAGCTTTTCGGCATCGTGCCCTCCGGAGATTTGGCCTTGCGCGGCGTCGTGGCGCAGGGCGCCGCACCCCGCAGCGTGCTCGAGCAGGCGTTCACCCCCACCGTGCCGCGCACCGAAAACACCGTCACACCGCCGGACACCAACCTCGCCGCCGCCGTGCGCGAGCAGTTGCAGGCGCTGGGCATCTACGCCCGGGCGCTCACGCCCGAGGAGCGCAAGGCCCGCGATCTCTGGATCGCCAAGTTTGTCGCCATTCCCGCCAAAGTCCGCCCCGCCGAGTCCGACTACCAGGTGGCCGACGCCCGGGTCGAGGACCAGGCCGTGCGCGAGGTCATCCGCCTCGCCAGCGAGATCGGCCTGATTGGTGAAAGCCAGAGCAGCCTCGATGAGGTCGCCCGGGCGTTTGCCGCGAGTTATGATGACTACCTCAAGACCTCAACCTCGGAGGAAAAAACCCCCGATGCCCTGGTGACCGACTTCCGCGACTGGCTCCTGGCCAGTCAAAATGCTGATGCCGTCAAGGTGCTATCGTATCTGAAATCCCTGCGCACCGCGCTGCACAAAATCGAGCTGCTGGGCTTGACGCGGCAGGAACTCGAAGGTTCCAAGGCGCAGATTTACGGCAGCGTGCTCCGCGCCCGGCTCAATGTGGAACCGGAGTTCCTCCGGGCGTTGGTCGAGGGCATGCCGGTCGATACCCTGTGGGTTATCGATAAACCGGAAGTGAATCAGCCGAAAGTGCAGGCCTCCCTCTCCGCCGAAGTCACGGCGGGGGGCCCCACTATCAACTGAGGCCTGTGCCGGTCGGTGCGACCGACAGCGGCAAGGTCAGCCCGGACCGGGCCCCCGCGGCCCCCTCCAATTAGATTCCTCTCTTGTGCCACGGGCGGGAATCCCTATCGATGAGGGCCGCCCACTATGGACACCACCCCCGGCATTCCCCAGCAAAACCGCCGTCTGGCGGCCATCATGTTCCTCGATATGGTCGGCTACAGCGCGATGATGGCCAAGGATGAGGCCCGCGCGCTCGCCTGTGTCGGCGAACTGGAAAAGCTGCTGCGCGCCGAGATTCCCCGTTACGGCGGCCGGCTGGTCAAGTTTCTGGGCGATGGCTCGATGGCCGAGTTCCCCACGGCACTCTCGTCCGTCACTTGCAGCCAGAGCGTCCTTTCCGCCATCGAGGCCAACAACGCCTGGGTCGCACCTGCGAACCGCTATGCCGTCCGCATCGGCCTGCACCTCGGGGAACTGGTCGACGTGCAGGATGACATCTTCAGCGACACGGTGAACGTGGCCGCGCGCATCCAGCCCCTGGCGGATCCCGGCGGCATCGCGATGTCCAGCTTCCTCTACTCCCAGATCAAGAACCAGCTGAACCTGAAAGGCACCTATCTTCCGCCCCAGAAGCTCAAGAACATCCCGGAAAAAATCCGCATCTTCCTGGTCCATCCGGTCAAGATCGAGTCCGCCGCCGAGACCTCGAGCCGGCACCGCAAACTGGCCATCCGGGTGGCCGTCGGCGTCGTGCTGTTTCTGCTGGGAGCCTGGCTCATCCACCTGCTGCTCCGCCGCTGATCTGCTGGCCCGGTAGCGGCGGTCTATGACCGCCCGGCGGTCATAGACCGCCGCTGCCATACGAACGATTGCGAGGTGATATTCGGAGGGGCGTAACGATTGCGTTGCCTCGGGCCTCGGGCTGTCTTTGCTTTCGCACCCATGGCCCAGTCCGAAGCCCCCAAGATCATCTTCTCGATGCTCGGCGTCTCGAAGAAAATCGAGCGCAAGGAAATCCTTCGCGACATCTCCCTGTCGTTCTACTACGGCGCGAAGATCGGCGTGCTCGGCCTCAACGGCTCCGGCAAGTCCTCGCTCATGCGCATCCTCGCCGGGATAGACCCCGAGATTGACGGCCGCGTGCACTTCGAGCCGGGCTACACTGTCGGCTTCCTGCCGCAGGAGCCGGCGCTAACGGCCGGCGCCACCGTGCGCGCCTGTGTCGAGGAGGGCGTGAAGCACCTCACCGACCTCACCGCCGCCTACGACGCGAGCTGGGACGAGATCGCCGCGGCCGAGAACGACCAGGCGCGCGACGCCATCTCCGAAAAGCAGGCCAAGCTCCAGGAGCAGCTCGACCATCTCGGCGCGTGGGATGTCGCCCCGATGGTCGAGCAAGCGATGGATGCTTTGCGCTGCCCGCCGGGCGAAGCCATCGTGGAGACACTTTCCGGTGGTGAGCGCCGCCGCGTCGCCTTGGCGCGGCTGCTGTTGCAGAAGCCCTCCATCCTCCTCCTCGACGAGCCGACCAACCATCTCGACGCCGACTCGGTCAACTGGCTCGAGCAGCACCTCTCGCGTTACGAGGGCACCGTCATCGCCGTCACGCACGACCGCTATTTTTTGGACAATGTGGCCGGCTGGATCCTCGAGCTCGACCACGGGCACGGCCTGCCGTTCAAGGGCAACTATTCCTCCTGGCTGGAGCAGAAGCAGGCGATGGCCACCGTCGCCGAGCGCACGGAGAGCAAGCGCCAGAAGGCCATGGCGCGCGAACTGGAATGGATCCGCTCCTCGGCCAAGGCCCGGCAGTCCAAGGGCCAGGCGCGTCTCAACGCCTACGAGCAGATGCTCAAGGCCGATGTCGCGGAGCAGGAAAAGAAATTCGAGATCATCATCCCGCCCGGACCGCGCCTTGGCACCCTCGTCGTGCAGGCGTCGGAGGTCAGTTCTCCCTGCCGCCCGGCGGCATTGTGGGCATCATCGGACCCAACGGCGCGGGCAAGACCACCCTCTTCAAGCTCATCACGAACCTGGAAAAACCCGACGCGGGCGCGTTCAAGGTCGGCGACACCGTGAAGTCGGCCTATGTCGAGCAGTCGCGCGACTCGCTGGAGGGCAACAAGACCATCTGGGAGGTCATCAGCGACGGCCAGGAGGTCATGACGCTCGGCCCGCGCTCAGTGAACAGCCGGGCTTATTGCGCGCAGTTCGGCTTCACCGGCGCCGACCAGCAGAAGAAGGTCGGCGTGCTCTCCGGTGGCGAGCGCAACCGCGTGCTCCTCGCCCGCGTGCTCAAGAGCGGCGCGAACCTGCTGCTGCTCGACGAGCCGACCAACGACCTCGACGTGAACTCCATCCGCGCGCTGGAGGAGGCGCTCGAGAGTTTCGCCGGTTGCGCCGTGATCATCTCGCACGACCGCTGGTTCCTCGACCGCACCGCGACGCACATCATGGCCTTCGAGGGCGACAGCTACGTCCACTGGTTCGCCGGCAACTATTCGGCCTATCTCGAGGATTTCAAGAAACGGAAGGGGAAGGACGCCGAGCAACCCCACCGGATCAAATACCGCAAATTGACGCGGTGAGGCTGCGGGCTTGTGCCGGGACCGCCCCCGCACTTCAATGTGGCACACCATGAAACCGCGAAACCTGCTCCTCGTTGCTCTCTGGGTCGCCTTGCCCGCGCTGGCGTTAGCCGGCGACAAGCTGCTCCTCAAGGCCGCGCGCCTGCTCGACGGCCGGGGCGGGGCGCCACTCGCGCCGGCCATGGTGCTGCTCGACGGCGACCGCATCGCCGACGTGGGCGCTAACCTCAAGGTGCCCGACGGCGCGCGCGTCATCGACCTCGGCGGCGCCACGCTGCTGCCCGGGCTCATCGACCTGCACACGCACCTCTGCGGCAAATACGGCGTGCATTGGGAGGACGAGCTGATCAGGACCACGCCGGCCTTCTCCGCCCTCTGGGGCGCGCACAACGCCCGGGTGACGCTCGGGGCCGGTTTCACCACCGTGCGCGACATGGGCACCGCCTGGCCCTATGTCGATGTCGAGCTGCGCAACGCCATCAATGCCGGTGCCATCCCCGGCCCGCGCATGTTCGTGGCCGGCGCCTATGTGTCGTCCACCGGCGGGGCGGGCGACGCCAGCCAGTTTTCGGAATACGTGCAGGTGCCGAGCGTGGACAACCTCGCCGACTCGCCGGAGGAGGTCGTCAAGCAGGTGCGGAAAAACTTCAAGCACGGCGCCGACTTCATCAAGCTGCTCGCCACCGGGGCCGTGCTGTCAAAAGGCCAGAGCCCGGGAGCCCAGCAGTTCTCCGACGAGGAGATCCAGGCCGCCGTCACCGAGGCCAACCGCTGGGGCCGGCAGGTCGCCGTCCACGCGCATGGCATCGGCGGCATCAAGACCTCCATCCGCGCCGGTGTGCGCACCATCGACCACGGCTCCTACCTTGACGACGAGGCGATCGCCATGCTCAAGGCCTCGAACCGGAAGACTTTCTATGTGCCCACGCTTTACACGAGCACGGTCATCGCCCGGCAGGGGCGCGAGGCCGGCATCCCCGAGTCGGAGATCCAGCGCTCAAAGATGATCAGCGGGATCAAAGACCTTGGCTTCAACCGCGCCGTGGCCTCGGGCCTGCCCATCGGCTTTGCCACCGACTCAGCCGTCATTCCGCATGGCGAAAACGCCATGGAGTTCCTTGAGCGCGCCCGTCTCGGGGAGAAGCCGATGGACGCCATTCTTGCCGCCACGAGCCTCAACGCCGAGATCATGGGCTGGTCGGATCGCATCGGCACCGTGGAGCCGGGCAAGTTCGCCGATCTCATCGCGGTCGCCGGCGATCCGCTGCAGGACATCGCTGAACTCACGCGGGTGCGCTGGGTGATGAAAGGCGGCGTGGTCGTCAAAGACGAGCTGGCGCGGCAGTAGCCTGCTCGAAACCGAAGAGCCGGCCCATCGCACGGCGGTGCCGTTTGGTGGCACCACGGCCGGCCGGAGCGGGCGACCGTTTTTCTTTACAAATACGCGCCGTCCGCTGTGCTTGGGCAAGGTATGATTCGCCGGCTCATCCGTCCGATATTGTGCGGTGCCTTGCTGGGTGCCGCCAGTCCGCTTCCGGCCGTGCCACTGCGCGTGGGGTTTGAGACCGCGTTGCCGCCCTTCTCGTCGGTTGACGCCGCCGGGCAGCCGGTGGGCTTCGCCCCCGAATACGTCCGGGCTGTCGCCCGTGAGGCGGGGGTCGAGGTCGAGTTCGTCATCGGCCCATGGAACCAGATCTTCGATGAGTTCAAGGCGGGGCGGATCGATGTGATCGGCAACCTGGTGTCTTCCGCCGAGCGGCGGGAGTTCATCGATTTTACGCTGCCGCATGTCTCCATGAATGCGGCGGTGTTTACCGGTGCCGGTGCCGCCCCCGTGCAGGACACGGCGGATCTTGCGGGCCGCCGCCTCGCCGTGCCGCGCGGCAGCTTCACGCACGAATACGTGCAGGCCCATGGCGGCTGGGGCGCGATCATCGTGCCCGTGGACTCGGTCGAGAGCGGGCTGCGCGACCTCGACGGGGGACGCTGTGACGCCATGGTCACCGTGCGGCTGATCGCCCTGCACCTGATTCGCGAGCACGGACTCCAGCGGGCTGTCCCGACAGATTTCGTCCTCCCCGGGCTCAGCTACAAATACCACATGGGTGTCCGGCGCGGTAATCGCGATCTGCTCGCCCAGCTCAACGAGGCGCAGCTCACGACGCACCAGAACGGCACCTACGCGCGTCTTTACGGAAAGTGGATCGGCCCGCTCGAACCCCGCCGCTTGGGCTGGAGTGATCTGCGCCCGTATGCCCTGCGGGCCGCGCTCGCGCTCCTCGCGGTGCTGGGCGCCTTCGCCTGGCAGCGCCGCCAACTGGCCCGCTCAAAAGCGCAGGCCGAGGCGCTCAGCCGCAGCGAGGAACGCCTGCGGGAGAGCGAGGCGCTCCTGCAGCGCTCCGCCCAGTTCCTCGCGCAGACGCAAAGAGCCGCCCGCATCGGCGGCTGGGAAATCGATCTGCGCACCAACCGGCTCCACTGGACCGAGGAGACCCATCGCATCCACGAGACGGATGCGTCGGCGTTCACGCCCGAGGTGGCCGCCGCCCTCAACTTCTATGCCCCCGCTTCCCGCCCGCTCCTCACGGCGGCCCTCGACCGCGTCCGCGCCGACAATACGCCCTTCGATCTGGAGCTCGACCTGGTGACGGCGCGCGGCCGCACGATCCGCGTCGCCACCACCGGCAGAGCCACACTGGAGGCGGGCCGGCCGATCAAGATTTTCGGCTCGTTGCAGGACGTGACGGAACGGCACCGCGCCGACCTTGAGCGGGCGGCGCTGGAGCGCAAGATGCTCGAGGCGCAGAAACTCGAGAGTCTGGTCGTGCTGGCGGGCGGCGTGGCCCACGATTTCAACAACCTGCTGACGGCGGTGATGGGCAACGCGAACCTCGTGCGGTTTTCACTGCCGACGGTCGCCGCCGCGCACGCGCAGCTCGACAGCATCGAACAGGCGACGGCGCGCGCCGCCGCGCTTTGCCAGCAGATGCTCGCTTACGCCGGGCGCGCGTCAGTGGCCATCGCTGAGATCGATTTCGACCGGCTCGTTGCGGACACCCTCCAGCTGCTCGCTCCCAGTGTGGGGAAGAATGTCGTGATCCAAGTCGCGGCCGGACCGACCCTCCTCCCGGTGCTGGGGGCGACCGCGCAGGTGCAGCAGATCGTGATGAACCTGGCGCTCAACGCCGCCGAGGCCATCGGCGACCAGGCGGGCCGGCTGACGGTGCGCACGCGCGGCGGTTATTTCACGCCGACGGAGCTTGGCGGACTGTTTCCCGGCCAGGCGCTCCCGGCCGGCAACTACGCGCTGCTTGAAGTGGAGGACACCGGTTGCGGCATGACGCCGGAAACCCAGGCGCGGATCTTCGAGCCGTTTTTCACCACGAAACCGTCCGGGCAGGGGCTCGGGCTGGCCGCAGTGCTCGGCGTGGTTCGCTCCCACCGCGGGGCGATCACGGTGCGCAGTGCGCCGGGCGCGGGCGCGTTGTTTCGCGTGGCTCTGCCCGCGCTCGCGACCCAGCCGCGGCCGGTGGTCGCGCCACCGGCACCGGAAGGAGCCTGGAGCGGGTCGGGTCTCGTGCTTGTGGTGGACGACGACCACCTGATCGGCCAGGTCGCCGCCCTGCTGTTGAAGAAGATCGGCTTCACGGCCGTGCTGGCCAAGGACGGGGTGGAGGGGGTGGCGGCGTTCCGCGAACATGCCGGGCGGCTGCGCTGCGTGCTCATGGATCTGACAATGCCGCGCATGGACGGGTTTGAGGCGCACGCTGAAATGCACCGGCTCGACCCGACGGTCCCGGTGATCCTGATGAGCGGATACTCGCAAAAGCTGGTTAACCTGCCGCCCGAGGCGATCCACCCGGCCGGCGTCATGGCCAAGCCGTTTGGCCTGAAAATGCTCCGCGAGCGGCTGGCGGCGGCGCTCGGAGCTTCGGTCTGATAACAATCGCCGTTACCTTTTATACCATTTACGTTGAACAATTAGACTTTAGGTTGGCGCGCCAGAGTTTGTTTGATGCAGCAGCCAGCCTTCGCCGATGAGCTGGGCCACGCGCGCGCCGC
>LNEH01000162.1 GCA_001464505.1 Verrucomicrobia bacterium Ga0077533 | reverse complement strand
ATGTCACCCGCCGTCGCCCCGGTCGTGATCGTCACCCCGCCGGTCGCCAAGCTCACCGGATCGTCAAAGTTGATCGTCGCCCCGGCTCCCTGCGTGCCGCCCACCGTGGCCCCGCCCACCGCACTCAGCGTGCTCGCGTTGAGCGTAATCACGTTGTCGGTTCCCGTGGTGATCGTAATCGAACCCGCGGCACCGCCGTTGTCCACCCCCGCCGTGGCCGCCCCGCCGCTGGTGGTGATGTTCGCCACCGCAATCGTGCCATTGGCCGTGTCGATCGTCACCGCGCCACCGGTGCTGCCGGTGCCGGCGTTGTTCGCCGCCCCCGTAGTCACCAAGTTGCCCCCCAGATTCACCGTGCCCGTGCCCGAGACGTTGATGTCGATCAACCCCGAGATCAGACCGCTGTTGGCCGCTGCCGTGGTCGTGATCGTCTGCCCCGCCGCCAGGTCCACCAGCGTCGAGGCGTTCAACACCACTGGCCCGCCATTGGCCGTGATGGACGCATTGAGGTCCACGGCCCCAGCGGCACTTAAGCTGACGCCACCGCCCGCGGTGATCGTTCCAGTTACGGCCGTCGTGAGATCGCCCGGTGAAAAAACCCTGATCGTATCGCCGACAGAAGTGAGCGCGCCCACGGTGATGTTGGTTGTCGTGGTCTCCCCAGCCGCACTACCGCCCACTGGTTGGTCGGTGCCGACGGAAACGTTGGTGGTCGTGCCATTGAGGGTTACCGTCTGACCGGCCGGCACGCTGATGTTCGTAAATGCGGCACCAGTGCCATCGACAATGTTGCCTGCCCCCGCGGCGGATAGCGTCACTCCCGTAGCGGCGGAAACGATTCCGCCCGCGACAGTGCCAAGCGTGATATCACTCGCCGCGGTGTTCGAGATGGTGATCGAACCGCCCGAAGTGACCGTGCCAAGCGTCACGGCGTTGGCTTCCAGTATGGAGATGTTGCCGCCGGCCACGGCGTTGATAGTGCTTACTGTCGTGTCAAGAGGAGTGACTGCACCGATCGTGGTGGTTGCCGCGAGGTTCAGCGTGGTGGCAGTGATATTCGCGGCACCAACCCCAGTGGTGCCGATCGAGCTGCCGATGATGGTGGCACTGCCCGCGCCGGTGGTGATCGCCGCGCCGAGGGTCACGGCACCGGTGTGAGTGAGGGTGAGGTTTCCGCCACCGGTCGTGATCGCGCCGCCGGTGTTGGAGAATGCCACCCCCGAGCTGTTGAAAGCACCGCCGTTCGTCGTGATGGCGGCAGCCAGGGTGACTGAGCCAGTGCCGCTGGCCGGCCCGCCCGCGTCATTCGCCGACAACGTAACAGTGCCGTTGTTCGTCGATATGGCCGCGTTGACCACGATGTTGTTTCCCGCCTGCATGGTCAGATTGCCGGTGCCCGCATTCCCACTCGAATCGACAATGGAGCTGACCGTGATGTTGTTCGTGGCCTGCAAAGTGACATTGGCGCCATCAAGCGCGGTCACGATGACGCCAGCCCCTATGGTGTTGGTGGTGGCATCTGCACCGCCGCCGCCACCATCCACGTTCGCATCCGCGAATTGATTGACCTCCGCCAGCGTCACCCCAGTTTCGCTGGCGGCCGCGATGTCGATGTTTGTCGGGTCAAGCAACAAGACACCCCTTGTGCCGTTAGGTGCGCGCAGGTCGGCTGTTCCATTGAATACGAGGGTGCCCTTGCCGGATACCTCGGCGAAGCCGCCATCACCGCCCAGTGCGCCGCCGCGAGCCGAAATACTACCGTAGTAGCGGGTGATGTCGTCCGCCCAGATGATGATCTTGCCGCCATTGCCCTGGTCCGTGGCATCGGCCTTGATGGTGGCGTCGCTGCCCACGTAGGTGCGGTAGGCGTTGCGGACATCCGGATTTTTTCCCTGGAAGTCGCCGCCGATGAGAATGGTGCCGCCGCCCGCTGATCCGGAGGCGTTGAGGCTGGCGCCGTTGAGGAGGCCGACGTGCTCGCCGGTGATCTCGATGCGGCCTCCGGTCAGGCCCGCGGTATAAACGGAGGCATCAATCGTGCCACTGACCAGAACGTCGCCCCTCCCCTGCCCTTGAATCTTGATGTCGCGGCCGGCCAGCCGGCCGTCATGCGTGATGGCGATGGAATAAAAGTCACCCGCCGCCAGCACCGCGGTGCCGCGGCCGGCGTCGATCGTGCCGGAGTTGGAGACACCCGCACCGGTCGCGGCGGCGGCGGCCGGATCCGACCGGCCGGCGTCGACGAAGATGCTGCTGCCGTCCTGGCCGAGGAGCACCTGATCACCCGAAGCCAGGCCGATGAAGCCGCCGGAAGAGATGATGGAGCCCGAGTTGGCGACCGACCGGCCGATGAGGGCCACCATCTCACCGCGGATCGAGCCCGCGTTGTTCACGTCGCCGGTGAGTCCGGTGAAGCGGTTGAGGCCATTGAGAAAATCCTCCTTCGAAAGTGAGCCACCCACCGCATACAGGCGGCCGACATCGACCACGGCCGTCGAGCCGAAATACACGCCCGCCGGATTCATCAGGTAGACCTGGCCGTTGGCCAGCAGCGAGCCGTTGATCTGCGAGGGCGTGAGGCCGCCGATCCAGTTAAGCACGCGGGCGTCGGCCCCGGGCTGGATGAATTGCACCGTCTCACTCGGCCCGACGTTGAAGGAGCCCCAGCGCAGCACGCTGTTGTGGTCGGCCGTGATCGTGGTCAGGCTGGGCGCGGTTGCAATGGTCGCCGAGCCGGCGACCACGGTGCCGTCGGTGGGCTGTTGGGCGCGCAGCCCGACCGCGGTGAAGCCCAGCAAAGCCAGCCCGGCCGCGCTGAGACGCGCGGTGAGGCCGGGGAGACTGTGGCGGCGGACTACCATGAGAAGCTGGAGACCAAATAGACCTGGCTGTTGCCCTTGGGCAGAACAACCTCCAGGCCTTCGGGGCGGGTGTCGTCGCGGAGCTCGTTGAGCGCCACGGCATAGTCGGCGCGGAGGGTGAAGTTCTGCTTCACCAGCAGGGTGATGCCGCCGCCGTAGCCAGCCATGTTGAGGTTGCGATCGACGAGCGCCGTGATGACCGGGTTGTCGGGGTCGACCGGGATCCGCGGATCCGGCTTGATGGGCGTGACGGCCCGGTGCCCGAAATCGAAGAACGCGCGCACGGCCAAATCCCAATCGGAGTTCTGGCCGGCCTGGACCGGCCGCCATTTGAACGGCCAGCGGAATAACTTCCCGGGTTCGCCCGGCTTGAGCATGCGCGGAAGATGCCAGGCGTATTCGAAGGTGGTGGCGTAAAACTCGTCGGCGGAAATAACCGACTCGGGGTAGCCGCGGATGGAGAGGGCACCGCCCATCGGCTCCTGTTCGTGGGGGATCAGACGCTCGCCGCGGAGCAGCACCCGGCCTTTCACCCGCAGCGAGGCTTCGTGGACGAGAGCGTGGAACTTGGCGTCTCGCCGGAAAAGCGAATCGAGATAGACCGTGCCGCTGAGGTTCCACCGCGCGGAGGTCCAGTCGGCGTCGGCATCAAGGCGGCCGAGCGCGGGGAGGCCGGTGGTCGCGTCCTCGTTGGCAAAACCGCTCAGGGTGTGGTCAAACCGCAGGCTGGCCGCCACCGCCCACCAGCCGGCGTTGCGCGTCAGGGTGGCGCCGAGGTAGGGCACGAGGAAATCGGACTGGCCGGAGACGAGCGGGATGTTGCTGATGCGGCTGTTGATGCCGTAGTGATTGTATTGGGCGCCGAGGACCGACACGAGCTGCCAGTTGCGCCAGAGCGTGAGTTGGTTGGTCAGTTCGAAACCACCGAGCCAATTATTGCCGGCAAAGCGCAGGTTCTCGATCGAGGCATCGCTGGCGACGAAGTCGCCATAGGAGCCGAAGACGCGCGCGAGCAAGCGGGCCGGCCGGAGGATCGGGATGCGGTAGGACAGGAACGTGCCGTAGGTCTTCGCATCGGGCGTGCTGATCACGTCGATATTGAAGATGTCGTCGCGGTTGGTGAGCTGGTTGTGCTGGAAACCGAGACGGAAGCGATACTCCCCGGTCGCTTCCGTGCCATAGTTGTTCGCCTGGCTGAAAATCTGCCAGGACTTCGACTCGTTGACCAGGTAGTCGAGCACGACCTTGCCCGGCTGGCCGGCCGAGGCGATGGACGCCTCCACCCTCCTCCCAGGGTGCAGACTCAAGCCATACAAATAATCATCGAGCAAATGCTGATTGAAGAGGCTCCCGGGCTGCTCCGGAGTTTCTCCCGGATGCAGCGGAGAATTGCTGATAATTCCGCGGTGCTTGCGATTGTTGATGGAGAACTGCTGCTTGACGCGCTTGCCGCGAGCCAAGGTGCGCACCTCGGATATCTGGCTGGCCCAGATCGTCAGACGGGCCGCGTGATTGTCCGCCGGCCGGTTATCGACCAGCCCGGAGTCTGCGGTCTCGAAATCGGAATACGCCACCCACACTCCGAACAGACCCCGCTGGTTATACCAGCGCACCACATCCTGCGCGATGCCGCGCAACATATCCGCATCAAAACGGCTGCCGGTGGGAATGGCATTGAGGGTCAGATTTTCCGCCCCGCTCGCGGCCGGCGCGCGGAAGACCTGGCCATCCCGGGTCGCCTGAACCGTCAGGCCCTTGAGTTCATCCAAAGGCGGCAGGGCCGGATGTTCCAAGCCATAGCTAAACTCAAATCGGTCAACCGCGATTCCGGGGGCACCAGCCAGTGCCGGTGCTACCACCTCGGGTGCCGGCGCGACCGGCGTTTCCGGCTGAACCGACGCGACTGCCTCGGATGTCGGCGCGACCACTTCTGTAGTGGTAGGTGCCGGCGGGACGGACTCCGGGGCCGGCACTTCGGGTGTCGGCGCGGCTGCTTCTATTATAGTAGGCGCTTCTGGAGCTGCTGCCGGGGCCGGAGCCGCCGGAGCTTCAGTCTGAGCCGGGGCTGTCACTTCCGGTGTCGGCGCGGCCGTGTCTTGAGCAGGCGTGGCGACTTCCGGTGCCGGCTTTTCTTCTTCCTGGGCGGGAATGGCCGGAGCTTCAACCGGAGCGGGCGCGGGCGCATCCGGGGTCGAGGCGGCTTCGGGCGTGGGTGCGACCGCTTCCGGTGCAGGAGTGATCGTGTCTTGTGTTGGCTCGGCGACTTCCGGCGTTGGGGTTGATTCGGGCGTCGGAGCGACTACCTCCATTATCGTAGATGCCGATGGGACAGCCTCCGGGGCCGGAGCAACCGCCTCCTGGACGGGCGCGGCGACTTCGGGTGCCGGCGTAACCTTGTCTTGGACGGGCGCGGCTACCTCAGCGGTCGGCGCAAGTTCCGTTGCTGGCTTTTCTTCTTCCTGGGCTGGAACCGCCGGAACTTCAACCGGAGCCGGGATCTCCACTACAGGTGTTGGCGCAGCCGCCTCAGCGGTCGGCGTTGCTTCTTCCTCCGCCGGAACGGCGGGAGCTTCCACCAGGGCCGGCACTTCGGGTGTCGGCGCGGCTGCCTCTGTTATAGCAGGTGCCGGTGGGACAGCCTCCGGGGTTGGAGTTGTCGCCTCTTGCACGGGAGCGGTTGCTTCAGCGGTCGGCGCTGCAACTTCCTTCGCCGGAGCTGGCGGAGTTTCAACCGGGGACGGGGCAGCGGCCTCTTGGACCGGAGTGGCGACTTCCGTGATCGGCGCGGCATCGCGTGTCGGCGCTGCTTCAACCGTCGGCGCGACTTCGGGTGCGGGCGCGACCACCTCGGGAACCGGTGCGGCCGGCGCTTCAACCGGGGCCGCCACTTCGGGTGCCGGCGCAACTGCGTCCTGGGCGGGCGCGGCAACTTCAGCTGGCGGCGCTGCTTCAACCGTCGGCGCGACTTCGGGTGCGGGCTTCCCCTCTTCCTTGGTGGGAGCGGAGGGAGATTCGATCGGGGCCGGAGCCACCGCTTCTCCTGGTGGAACGGTTTCGTCATTGGCCGGAGCTACTTCTTCTTTGGTAGGTGCAGCTTCATCATTGGCCGGCGCGGCTTCGTCTTTGGTTGGAACTGGCTTATCTTTGGCCGGAGTGGCGGCGTCCTTGGCTGGAGTTGCGGTATCCTGTGTTGGTGCCGCTGCATCTTTGGCCGGAGCGACCGCGTCCTGCCCATGTGCCGTAACCACCAAGGCACATAATGGAACCAAAAGACTTACGACCAGCCGGCGCAACATGCGGTGCGGACTGCCGGCCGAATTTCGCGCAAAACCGAATCCCCTCGTCTTGCTGACCGGCCACCAACCAACCAGATGCTCGCGGTAGCGCAGCAGGCACTTACTTGTGCTCAAAGCACTGAGGCAGATTAGGTCATTTATCATGCTGCGACTCCCTGCTTGAGGGGGGGCAAGTAATCCGGTAATCCCTTCTATCGTCAATCAGTTAATATACTGCTTCCACTGCCCGGGCGGCCGTCAATTTGCAGACTGCCACCCGCGGATTCCAAGACGTTCGCATACCGTTTCCGCGCAGAAACTTTTATGGTTCCTCGCTACTTTCGGTGGGTTGCTCTGAAACCCAACCTCCGGATATTTTGGAACCACTAATCAGTTTCGCCAATGGGCGAAACTATCGATG
>LNEH01000161.1 GCA_001464505.1 Verrucomicrobia bacterium Ga0077533 | reverse complement strand
TGAGGAAAATAGCCGGCGATTAGCCGGCCCCCGAAACCCACAGGCGGAGACGATTAGTCGGAGCACACCTTCAAGGATTCATCTCTTGCTGAATCCATTTAGTGGTCCAACCCTTCCGGGGCCGGGCGCTGGTGCAGGCCTTTTACCCACTGGAAACAGCGAGGAACCACTTTTATGGTAAAAGCGCCGTGCTATTATTAGGAGTCGCCGGATCCGAAGAAGCGGCTGAAAAAACCCGGACGGGAGCCCGGCCGGAAGCGCAGGAGCCATTTCATCGCCACCTCCTGGTTCGCTTTGACCGACTGGCCGTTGAGGCAGGAAACCTCCGGCAACTCGCCGCGCTTCAGGCTGGCAAACAAGCCCGCGTCATCCGCCGGATTTTCCGGGCCGAGCTGATAGGGAATGTCAGTTACCACAGGCTGCGCGGCGGGCAGCGCACGCAGGAGGAAGAAGTCCGCCGCGGTCGGTTCCCCGACAATGACATCCAGCCAGGTCCGGCCCAGGGGAACCAGGCCGAAGAAGGGCACGGCGGGATCGAGTTGGGTGGCCAGGAACGACACCCAGGCGTTGAGCGACTCCGCCGGCTGGGCCCCGGGTATTTGCGGCAGACGCAGACAGCGGGAAAGCGATTGTTTTTCCCCCTGGCACCATTCCAGGCCGCCGGGCGTGAAGGGCGCGAAATTCCTCCGCAGATGGTGCAGGACGCGACGCAGGGCATCCTGCTCCTTCGAAAAATATGCGGCCCACCCCGGGATGCCGAACCCGGGTCCGTTGGAGGGGCGCGCGCTGGCGGGGAACCTGGTCCGGAGTGATGCTTCCACTCCCTTGATGTGCGCCATCACCACGCCGGCCGAAGTCGTGCCGCGACACTTGGCCTTCACGTCTTCCAGCGCCGGCAGGAGTTCACCCGCCAGCCAGCTGAACGACCGGCTCACGCTATGGGCGACGGTGATCATCGGGTAGAGAGCGCGCCCTTTGCCGTCCTGGGACGACCAGATGAGCCCGGTGAGGTTCTCGTTCATGCGACGCCAGTGGATCAAATGATCAAAACCCGGCATCACTTTGCCCGCGCCAGCCTTTTCCCACGCGGCCTGCTCAATCTGGTGGGCGATGCCGCCGTAAAGGATGCTGCGCGCCTCGACCAGCGAAGACGTGACCAGCCCGATGTCATCCAAGTGGTCGTTCCAGCCGGGATGCTTGCCAAAGGCCCCCAGGAAAAAACGGGGCGCATCGGGCACCGCCTTCCAATCCTCATTCAGGAAAAGTCTGGCAAAATCGTTCATGAATCGTGCGCCTGGTGTTGTATCAACCGTTTCCGGAGTGCGAGGTGGACGACGATGCTCGGGGGCGGGACCGTCAGCCTTTGGCCGAGGCCGCCTCGATCAGCAGGTTGAGCGTGCTTCTGAAATCATTGCGCAGGTGCCCGATATACTTCGACGCGCGTTCCCGCAGGGAATTCAGCACTTCCGGTTTCGGTTTGGCCGCGGCGGGATTCGACGGGGCGATCATTTCCATGGCCAGGGCGTAGGCGTCGCAACGCACGGCATAGGCCGGCGCCCCGTCGTTCACGGTCAACAAGGCCACCACATCCAGGTCGGCCAGTTGCGCCTCCTCGGAGGGCGGCATCAGTTGCTCGAGTTGCGTTGAGACCTGGGCGTTCAGGGTGGTGAGCCGGCGCTCCAAATCGCGATGCAGGGTATATTCGCTCGCCGCACCCGAGGTGGCTTGCGCGGCGGCGTCCGCCGCCGGTTTTTGCTTGAGCAAGGTGGTGCGAACCAGTTGGGAGGCCCGGTCGGCTTCGCCGCGCATCCGCCCCACGGTGGTCCGGTAGGCCGCTTCCAAGGTCAGGTCCTCCTTGCCCCCGATTCTGGTTTTCAGATCCGCCACCATCTTGTCCATGGCGGCCCGGCGGGACATGAGATCATCCCAGGCCGCAACCACCCCGTCCTTCCAGGCGGCGCTGGAGCGCGGCTGGCCCACGGCGCGCACGAAGGATTTTTCCGACTCGGCAAACCGGATGACCACCAGCCGGCTGGACCGGATCGCCTTCACCGTCTCGGCCTGGGTGGTGAGTTCCGCCTGGATCGAGCGTTCCAAGGCGTCCCAACCACGGTTCAGCGGCTGGTTGTCGCGCAGGCTTTTGCCGCGCGAAAGCCACAGCCCCGGCCATTGGCCCTTGCCGGCGCCGCCCCGCCAATAAGTCCACTCATAGATTTTTTCCAGTGTCTCCATGTCCGCCTTGCCGGTCGGGATGGCGGCCAGCGTGGGTCCGAGCAGCGGTTTGAAAAAATCCTCGGCCGGATATTCGGGGTCATAGCCCGGCAAGTCCCTGAGCTGGATCGCGCCCTCCAGCTGGATCAGCGCCGCCAGTCGCCCGGAATCCGCCGCGCTCCACTCCGACGAATTGACCAGGCGGTCGCGGTTGGCCTCGATCACCGGCGCGATCACGCTGGCCTCGTAGAGTATCCGCTGCGCCTGCCGCCGGCTGGCATTGGCCCCGAGGGCCAGTGACTCAATCGGCTTGTAGACCCAGGGAATCTGCATGTCGGAGCTGACGCGCAGCTGCAGTTTCTCGTGAAACTGCAGGATCGGCCACTCCCGCTTGTCATCCAGCTGCACAATGTCGTTGCCGGTGTATTCGAGCCGGCTGTTGACGATGGGTTTCCACTTGGCGCCCGACCAGTTTTCCGCCTGCGCCCCCGCCCGCCAGAAGACGAGTTCGCTGCCCACGCTGGATTTCAGCGCCAGGTAACCAAAGATGCTGACCGCGAGCACCGCGGCCAATCCGGTCGCCACCACGCCGCCGATGATCCGCTGCCGCGTCTTGATCAGCTGGTCGGTGTTGGTGGCGCGGGTGACGAGGCCTTTTTCCTTGAACACCTTGTAGAGGAACAGGTCCTTGAGGAAATAAGACCGCTCCCGCTCCCACGCCTTGCTGGCGGGGAGCTGGTCCTCGGTGAGACCGAGGGCCGCCGCCAGCTCGGTGTCCAGCTCCTTGCCCTCGGTGAGCGCGGAGGTGAAATAAATGCCGCGCAGGAAGAGCGGCTTGGCCGACTGCCCGCCGATCACGAAGATGGTCTCGAGGTATTTGCGCAGCCGGGGGGCGAGCGCGCCAATGCTGGACGAGAGGGCGAAGAGCGAATCGACCTCGTCGAGGCGGCGTTTGCCGGCCTCGGTCGGCACCGGGTCCTTGAGCAGCCCGAGCGAGCGGCGGCCGATGCGCTTCACGACCTCGGCGAGATGCTGGCTCACCGCTTCCAGTTGGAAGGGGGTGTCCAGCGGCGCCGGATTCGACCAGCCGGTCATCTGGTCCTGCAGCTGCGGATTCTTCACGCCGGCGAAAAATTCGCGGAAGCCGACGATCTTGTCGCACTTCGTGATCAGCACGAAGACGGGAAACCGCACCTCGAGCGTGCGCTGGATGGTGTTGAGCTGGCGGGCGATCTTGCCGGCCTTGCTTTCGATGTCCTCGAACGAATCCTTGATCAGGCTCTCGGAGGGTATCACCAGCAACAGGCCGTTGATCGGGCAATGCGGGCGCGAGGTGCGGAGCAGGTTGAGAAATTCCGTCCATTCGGTCGTCGTGCCGGGCGGGGTTTCCTGGAAGAGCAGCTTGCCCGCGGTGTCGATCAGCACGGCGTGGTTGGTGAACCACCAGTGCATGTTGATGGTGCCGCCGGCCCCCTGCATCTCGTCCTGCAGGCCCGGGGGGAATCCGACCTTGCAGCGCCGCACCGCCTCGGTCTTGCCCGAGCCCGGTTCGCCGCAGACCACATACCAGGGCAGCGAGTAGAGGTCCTTGCCGACCGCTTGGAATTTCTCGATGCCGCGGGAGAAATTTTCGCGCAGCCGGTCCAGGGTGGCGATGTGCGCCGGATCATTGAGCGAGCTGGGCCGGCCGGAGGAATGGGCCGAGAGCTGGCCGCTCATGGCCTTGGCGCGCTGGCGTCCCCGCCAGCTGACATAAAACTGCCAGGCGAACATCGCCCCGACCACGAGCGCGATGCCGCCGCCGGCGATGAAGAAGGCCCGGCGGTCGATCAACGCCGCGCCGCCCAACAGGCCGATGCCGCACAGCGCGGCCACCACCAACTGCATGGATTTGGGAATCTGCTGAAATTTGTTTAACATGGCGGAAGGCTCAGGGTTTGGGAGGGGTGGCCGGATTATGCGCCGTGATGGTGTTGAGCGACTCGGTCAACTCCGCCGATGCGCTGTAGAAGGTGTAGATGTTGACCGCCACGACGACCATGAACAGGCCGGTGAGGATGATCAGGAGCGGCACCAGGCTGGCGGCCATGGGCAACGGCAGGTTCGACAGGTTGGTGTGCTGGTAGGAGGCCGGGGTGATGAACGCCGACTCGTCGATGTCGACATAGGCCCGCACCCGCTGGGCGCACTCCTCCATTTTTTTCCGCAAATACTCCGGCTGGTTGCCGCCGGTGAAGCCCAGGCCCAGGCAGATGTAGTAGATGGCGAGCCGTTCGTCGGTCCCCTCCTTCTTTTCCGCGAGCGTCTCATCCAGCAGGATGAAAAACTTTTCGTCGCCCGACCGCTCGTTGCGGGAGAAAGCCAGCGGGTTGTTGCTCCATTTCTGGGCAAAGGGCAGCGCGCTGCCCGCCATCATGGAATCAACAAAGATGATCAGCGGCAGTTCGATCCGGCGGTATTGTTCGCCCAGGGCGATGTCGCCCCGCGCCGTGCGGGCGAGCACCTCGAACATCTCTTCGACCTCCGTGCGCACCTGGGTGTAATCCAGGGAGGCCCCCGATCCTTTGCGCGCGATGCGGTTGTAGCGGCAGATGGCTTGGAACAATGGGTCGCAATGGGAGATAAGGCTGGCAGACATGGGAGGAGGGAGGGGTGAAAGTGACGATGAGGGGGTGAAACCCGGCGGGCCGGTTGGTCGCCAGGGTCAGCTGGACGGAAGCGTTTCCCTGGCCGCGAAAAACGCGGGCCTTTGATGGGATGAGGACATGGTTGGAAAAGGAAACCCGCTCACGGGATCATTTGCTCGAGCCGCGGATGAGATCCTCGGCGTATTTCACGACCGCCTCCTGGACGTCGTCCTCGATCACGGTTTCCGACAGCTGGCCCGCGAGCTCGACATATTTTTTCCAGCAATGGGCGTCAGACTTTCCGCCGCCTTCGGCCCGCAGGACTTCGCGGATGGCATCGGGGGTGTAATGCTGCTGATAACGCCGGGAGAAATTCTTCCCCGCCGGGCCCAGGCCGGCGAGCAGGCCGGCGATCAAGAGGCGCGATGATTCAATCTGCTTCTGCACGTGCGGCGGGGGCAGCGTGGCATCACCGGCCAGCGCCCGCCGTGTCACCGTGCGCAGATCGCCCTGCGTGGTGTCGCGCCGGATGGCGGACTTGGGCGCGGCGTTGCGCCAGACATTCCAAGCCAGCTGGTCGAGCGTCAGCATGGCCTCCGCATAAATGGCGAAAAGCTTGCCCAGCCGCTGGGCGTCGACCGGATCCTCGGGTTCCAGTTTGAGCTTGGCCCGCACCTCGGTGAGGGCCTCACCGTCGATCGGCGTAGCCGCCGGCAGCACCAGGCCGAGGGCCATCAGTTTCTTTTTCACGTCCTCCCGCTGTTCGCCGGACAATTGCGGCGCCAATTGCAGGAAAGCGTTGATGATTTCGTCCGGTTTTTGCCGCGCGACGGCGGCCGGAGCATTTACGCTCACCGCGGCCAGCTCCCAGGCGGGATAACGCGCCGCCAAGGCATCCAGATAGGCTCCCCGTTTGGCCGCCGGTATTGCCATGAGGGCGCGCCGCAATTCCTCTTCCAATAACACCTGGCGGTTCTGCGCCGTCTCCCCGGCCAGACTGGTCTGCAGGAATTTCCATCTTTCACCGAGGGCAGACGCCCAAGCCCCGGGTTCAGCTAAGGCCACATCGTTGGCGGAGGCAGGCTGCATGGGCTGTTACAATGTCAGATATTTTTGTTCCCGCACAAGCACTAACAGCTTGTAGCGTTCCCGGAATCCCGGCGGCGCATCAAAGGCCGGCCGGATGCCCACGTCGGAGAATCCTTCCGTCACTTTCGTGGCGCCGATCCGGCCCTTGACCTCGACCTTGTGCGGCTCCACCCGGTCCACCCCGGGCGGGGATAGCGCCGAGCCGCCAGCCACATAGAAATCTTTTCCCCCGTCGTTGAGATAGATCCAGACATTGCCGAGCAAATTGACAAAGCCGCCCGGCGCGGGGCCGTCGTCCACCGGGGCGAACCAGAGTCTGCCCGGGTTGGCACTGGCGACAGCCTGGCCATCATCCCCAAACTTCTGCCGGGTGGTTGCAACCAAGGGAAGGAACGCACCCTCGTTTGGTCTCCAGTCAGTCACCTGACCCGCCACCTTGTAATCCCGGAGATAATTGAACAATTCCTGGAAACTTGGTCCGCGGAAAATTCCGTTGGCGTTTGATTCCGCGAGCTTCATGACCGCCTGCCACTCCTTGCGCGTGGGGAGGCGCGCGCCCAGCAGCTGCTCGGCAAAGATTTTTGCCGCCTCGGGCGGTATCTGCTGCAGCGGGCTGCGCGCGGTGGGCTTTTCGGCCACCACTTTGTCGAGGGCCGGCTGGCTGGCGCGCAACTCGGTGTCATCCAGCAATCCCTGCACCAGTGCGGTGGTGTAGGTGATCCAGGTCGGGTTCAATTCGACGCCAGTGTAGTTGCCGCTGTTGTCGATTCGCGGGCGCCAGGATATCGGCGCGTTATAGGGTTTGCTGGGCGAGGCGGTCTTCGCCCATTGGGGCAGCTCTTCCATCACCGCCGTCACCGGCTTGGTCCGGACACCCATGAGATCCACAAATTCACCCACGGCAATTTGCCGCCGGGCGAGATAGAAGGGTGGCGTGTCGTCGGCGGGCTGGACGATGCTGTATTCCAGCTGCACTTTCTTCCCGCCGCTGGTCCACGTGGCGGTCAGGCTCAAACCCTCATTGGTCATTTCCTCCCGCCAGCCGGCCAGGCGGGGCGAGGTGGTCGGCGGGCGTTTCGGATCATCCTTCAGCTCGATGGCGGAGAGTGTTTCCAGCAACCCGCTGACGGCGGGCTGGGCCGGGATTCCGCTGATGGCGCGCACCGTCGCGACAAAGTTGTCGCGCCGGATGCGCAGGCGGTCGAGGTTGGTTTCATTCCAGTCCTCCCGCTTCAGCCGCCAGAGCGCCAGGTTGTAGGCCACCGGTTCCTCCAGATGCTCTTCGGTGATTCCCGCCGGCCGCATGCGCACGAACATGGCCGTGAGTTGCGCCTCGGCGCGGGCCGCGCTGCGTGCCGCCCGGTTGAACCGCAAGCGTGTCTCTTTGACCATCTCATCGAGCAGGCTGACCCGGCGCGCTTCGTCCGGCACATCGCGGCTGATCAGCTCGCGCATGGTTGCCACCACCCCGCCATCCAGGTCAAAATCCTCGGCCCCGGACGGCCAGCCCGCGACCACTCCCAGCCGGCGCCACGCCATGAGTTTTCTCGAAAGTCCGCCGCTTTGCGCCGCCGCCGTCAGCACGGCCCGGTCGGTATTGTCCACCAGCCGCACGAGCTGCTTCGCCTCCGTGTGCCATTCGGCCGGCCGGCCGGTGAGATTGTCCACTCCGCCAAATCGCGCCAGCCGTTCCACCACGTCGCTCACGCCTTCGTGCCAGCCAAAGCCCGCCAGCAGCAGGTTGCTCAACCGGTCGAGGCTGGCGGCAAATTCCGGCAATTCTCCCAACCAAGACCGGTGCGCTTCCAGCGGCGCCCGCACGTCCGCGCCGGCGGTGGCCCACGGGATTGTCGGCAGCGCATTGCGCCACCCTGCGGCGGCCGCCACGGCCGTGGCCGCTTGCTCGCGCCGGACCGCTTCCAACCGCCGCAGCTCGCCGGAAGTGTCGGTCGACGCTCCGCTGAGTTCCGGCACGGTCAACGCCGCAAAGCCCGCCGGTCCTTCGAGTCCGTCAATCCACTCCTTGATCTGCCGTTCATTGGCCCGCAACTGTCGGAAGCGGGGGCGATCGGCGGTGAGCGCGGCGGGCGTGACCCCGGTCAAGGTCGCCTGCCAGGCCGCCCAGCGCTGTTTCGTCTCGTTGAATTTGCCATAAGCCTGCGCGACTTTGGCCAGCCAGATTTCGGGTTTCAGCAACGCGAGCGTGGCCTCCACGCGCTGTTCCAGCAGTTGAAACACTCCGGCCAGCTTCGTCGTCTCCTCGGCAATGGCCGGCAGGTCGTGGCGCACGATTTCCCGGCCACGCAAGCTCGTCAGACCCGCCGTCAGCCCGTCGAACTCCCGCTTGAAATCACCCGCGCTCAGCGTGGGCAGGCCGCCGGGCTCCGCCGCCGGCGCGTCAGCCTCCAGGTCGACGGCGTTCGTCGGCAGCCGTCTGACACTGGCGTCCAGTCCGGCCGCCAGTCGTGGATCATCCGCCGCCGGCACTTTGGAGAATTGAAACAGCTCCTGTTCCCAGCGCGGAAAAACCGCCTCGGTCACGGCCGCCGTCTCCTTGTTGAGCAGCTCCGAATCCTTCAGGAAGCGCTCGCGCACGACCTGCGGATCGAGGAACTGCTTCCGTCGCAGCCGCATTTCCTCCAGCGGCGGCGTGAGCGAGTCCGCGAAATCGGCCAGCGAGGATTTGTCCGTCAGGCGCCCCGTGATGATGGCGGGCATGGCCTTCTGCACGCGGTCGCCGCTGGCCTCCATGTCGGCGCTGAGACGCGTGATCTCGCTCCAGCGACCGGCCATCGGGATCGCGCCGACATCGTCGAGCGACACATCGTTGAACAATTTAAGCGTGCGCACAACATCGAGCTTGTAACCCGGAGTGCCCGGAGCCTGCGGCAATTTGGGGGCGAGTGCGCCCGCCGCACGGGCGAAGCCGCGCGCTTCGATCAACTTCTGCAATGCGCGCAACTGCTCCCATCTCTGCCAATTCACCAACCTGGATTGGATTGTAATAAGCCGGCCGCCCGCATCCTTCACCCTTTGGTCCACGCTGGGTGTCTGCAGTTCTTTCAAAACCGCCGGCGGTGGATTATTGGCCAGCACGCCGAGGCGTTTCTCCGTCGCGGATGAGGGCACGAGGGTTTCAAGCCGGAGCTCGTTGGCCGTCGCCACAAAGTTCTCAATCTCTCTGCGCAGTGGATCATTCGCGTCCCACAATCCTTCTGTTCGGAGCAGGCGCTTGCCGTTGCTCTGCAGATCGACCAGCCAGGTGTCCCAAGCCACGCATAGGTCGGCCCACTGCCGGGGAACTTCCGTGATTTGCGCCCGGGGATTTCCTATTTGGTTCGCCAGATCCTGAACCTTCTCCGGCATGTAGATCGGGTTGCCGAAGCGCGCAAAGCCCAGCACCGACAGCGCCACGAGCGCCACCACCCCCGCGCCGGTCAGCACCGCGGTCTTGGCCGGGTTGGAGTCCTTGGGCACCTTGCGCAGGCGGCGACGGGCTTCCGCGATGGTGACTTCACCCTCGTTCGGGCTGGGGTTCAGCAGGTAATTGCAGAAATCCAGCCAGCCCTTGCCGCCGTGTCCAAGTGCCTTCCATTCGGGGGCCTCCTCGATGGGCCACGCGCCCGGCGGCCGCCGGCGGACAATCGTGGCCAGCATCGTGCCGACGGCGGCAAGATCGGCCAGCCTGAGCTGCTCCGGCTTTGCGCCCGGCATGAACCACGGGTCGGACAATTGCGCCGTCATCCCCACCAGTGGTCCGCTCCGGTCCAAAAAGACATTGGCCGGTTTCAGGTTCCCGTGCGGTCCGCCGGTCTGGGCCTCCCATTTTTCCAGCGTGTTCAGCAGGCATTCGGCCAGCGCGCGCAAGGTGTCACCCTTGTGGCCCAGCGTCTTGATCCACGGTTCCAGCGTGCGCTCCTGCCACGGCATGACCGCAAAGGCGCCCTCCTCGCCACGCCCGGTGGCCAGCACTTCCACCACCGTCCCGTCTTTTTTGACGGCCTGCTGCTGGCGCTCGGCCGCGAGCAGCCAGCCTTCGAGGGCGTAAAACCGGCGCACCTCGGTGGAGGCCGGCGGATGAAAGACCTTCAGCGCAAAGCGGCCCGGCCGGCCGTCGGTGGCGACGGCCTCATACACGCTGGCGAAGGGTGCCAGGGAGTGCGTCCGCTTGATCTTAAAGCCGTTGTAGTCGGGCATGGACGGTCACGCTCCGGCGGGAAACCGGGGGGGAATTCCCCGGCTGGACGTTATCGCTTGGATGACTCGGTTCATGGCGCGACGGCTGTATGTCCGGTGGTTGTGTTCACGAAACGGCCGGAGCAAAGACGTTGCAACGCCGGCAGGCAAGAACGGGTTGCTGGGGCGTTGGCACTGGATCGTGACCGTTTCCGGCTCGACCGCCCGGGGCTGCATGGCTGAAATCCCGTCCACACACCACTCCATGAAAAAATACCTCGTCGAGTTCATCGGCACTTTCTTCCTCGTGTTCACCATCGGGATGACCGTCGTCGCCCCCGGCGCCGGCAACCTCGCTCCCCTTGCCATCGGGTGCGCCCTCATGGTCATGGTTTATGCCGGCGGCCATGTCTCCGGCGCCCACTTCAATCCGGCCGTCACCCTAGCGGTCTGGTTGCGCGGCAAATGTCCGGCCTCGGACATCGTGCCCTACATCGGCGCGCAAGTTGCGGCCGCCGTAGTCGCTTCCTTTGCCGTCAAGGCGCTTAAGACCGGCCTCGTCGCCAAGGCTGCGGCGATGACCGGTGCGACGACGCCGGAAATCCTGCCGGCGCTGCTGGCGGAGTTCGCCTTTACCTTCGCGCTCGTCTGGGTCGTGCTCAACGTCGCCACGGCCAAAGGCACCAGCGGCAATTCCTTCTACGGCGCCGCCATCGGCCTCACGGTCACGACCGGTGCCTACGCCGTCGGCGGCATTTCGGGTGGTGTCTTCAACCCCGCCGTCGCCGTCGGTGTCTGCCTGATGGGCCTGATCTCGTGGGGCAGTTTCTGGCTTTACCTCGTCGCCTGCTTCGCCGCCGCTATCGCCGCCGCGCTGACCTACAAGTTCGTCAACGGCGCGGACTGAGCCGGCCACGTCGCCTGCTCCAATCCGGCAAGGTGGTTCCGTGCGGCCTTTCGGTTTGTGCCGCCCATGCTCTCCCTCGACCGCTGGCTGGCGCAGACCGCCGGCGGCTCGGCGTGATGCCGCCGCCGCCGCTGCGTGACCGACAATCCATAGCGGTTGAATTTACCGCGGAGGACGCCGATGCCCACGGATGCTTTCCCCCGGCCCCGGTATTTTATCCGTGCCTATCCGCGAAATCCGTGGTGGAAATAATTTTCCATGAAATCCCACCGGCAGGAGCTCTGGTTTGAGACGCCCACGCGTCGCGCCTTTCTCAACATCACGCCGCAGGTCGAGTCCGCCCTGCGTGCGAGCGGCATTCGCGAGGGGCTTTGCCTCGTGAACGCGATGCATATCTCGGCGTCGGTCTTCATCAACGACGACGAGTCCGGGCTGCATGCCGACTACGAACGCTGGCTGGAAAAACTCGCGCCCGAGAAACCGCACAGCGCCTATGACCACAACCGCACCGGCGAGGACAACGCCGACGCCCACCTCAAGCGCACGATCATGGGCCGCGAGGTCGTGGTCGCGGTCACCGGCGGCGCCCTCGACTTCGGCCCGTGGGAGCAGATTTTCTACGGCGAGTTTGACGGCCGCCGGAAAAAGCGCGTGCTGGTGAAAATCATAGGCACATGAGCGAATTGGTGCCAGACAGCATGACGACGCGGGGGCTCGAGGCCTTCCTGCACGAGAAAATTCCGCTGACCAAGGCCATGGGCCTGCACGTCACCGAGAGCAACGCCAAGCGACTCGTGCTCGAGGCGCCGCTCGACAAAAACGTCAACCACCTCGGCACCGCGTTCGGCGGCTCGCTGCACGCGCTGCCCACCCTCGCCTGCTACGCCGGCCTGTGGACGCTCCTGCGCGAGGCCGGGATCGACGGCCATGTGGTCGTGAAGCGCAGCGCGGCTCGATACCGCGCGCCCGTCACCGACACGCTGCGCGCCGTCTGCGCGCGCCCGCCGGCCGCGCTGGTGAAGGAATTCATCGCCGACCTCCGCCGCCACAAGAAGGCGCGCATGGAACTGACCGCGATCGTCGAAGGCGCCGGCGGCCAACCGGCCGTGGAATTTTCCGGCAGCTTTGTGGCGGTAGTATAAAAATTCCAAGCCCCAGCATCCAAGCTCCAGTGAATGGCCAAACCTTGCAATCAATCCAAATTACCTGACAGGGGAATTACGCGGGCCTCTCAGATCCCTGAAGGTTTCCTTGCTTTGAAGTTTCTCTGGAGCTTGGGGATTGGAGGTTGGAGCTTTCGCGGCGCCACGCGCCGCGTCAGATATGCTTCGAATCCGCCTCGTCCTTCTTCGCGTAGCCGCTTTCCTGCCGCAGGTGGTTCACCGCGTTCTTCTTGAGATACGCCTGGTAGACATCGTCGGGCGTCATGCCGAGCGTCTGCGCCAGCGACACGAGAAAATGAAAAAGGTCCACGACCTCGACCTTGGCGTTCTGCTCGTCAAATTTCTGATACTTCGCCCACCACTTCCACGGCACGCTGTCGATCAGCTCGGCCGTCTCCTGCTGCATGGCGCGGGTATAGTTAAGAATCCACTTGGCCTTTTCCTCGTCGGTCGGCGGAGGCAGATTCACTCCAATGCGCTTATTCAGCGCATCTTGCATACGAAAAATCTCCTCAAGTTTGTCCATGACCGGTGAGCGTGGGAGGCCGCCCGGCGGCTGGCAAGCCCGTCGCCCGGGAAAATTAAGTTGCCCTAACCCGGTGGATAAGCGACTTTCACCGGCTATTGCCGCTGTTTGCCCCGAGCTAGTCGACGGGTTGAGCAAGATAATCGAGCTCCGGCTGGCATCTCATACTGCGCCGCCAATCTTTGGCAGGCGCTTTCAACCAACAACATAGATAGACATGTCCTCCACAGAATCGTCCGGTGCTCCTGCCGAAGCCACCGCGACCCCCCCGGCGCCTGCCGCCGCGTTCCCCACATTCGGCTCCACCCGCGGCTCGGGCCTCGCCCGTGGTAAACGCCCCGCCGCCGGTCCCGCCGCCTCCACCGCGGCTTCCACTGAATACACGCCGACCGCCATCGAAGTCGTCAACGCTCCGCGTGAATACCAGAACCCGTTCGCACCGGCTGAAGAGCCGGCTGCCGCATCAACCGCCCCGTCAGCCGTAGGCTTGGCGAAGGCTGATGCCCCCGCCATCGAAAAGCCTGCTCCTGTCGCCGCGGTCGCTGCGGCGCCGGTCCAAAACGACGACCCCGCTGAACTCAACATTCTTGAGCCGGCCCAGCAGAAGATCGCGCCCGCCCAGACCTGGGAGAGCGAAGGCTTCGAGCCCGTCCGCGAGTCCCGTAACGAACGTCCGCGCCGTGATGAGCAGAGCGAACGTCCGCGCCGCGAAGAGCAGAGCGAGCGTCCGGCCCGCGAGGAGCGCACCGCGCTCACCGAGATCCCGGAGAAATTCCTCTACGTCCGCCCCGGCCACACCTACGTCCCGACTCCGTCGAACTTCGGTGGCGCCCCGCGCGAGCGGAACCACGGCGACGGCGCGGCTCCGGCCCGCTCGTTCGACGCGGCTCCCGCCGCCGAGGCCCCTGCGAAATCGGGCGGCTTCTTCGGCTGGCTGAAGTCCCTCTTCGGCGGCTCCTCCGCCGGGCCGGTCACGGCGGCCAGTTCCCACGGCGAACATCGCCATGAGGGCAGCCAGCGTCGTCATCGTGGCGGCCGCAATCGCGGCGGCCAGGGTGGCGGCGGATATTCCGGCGGTGGCGAAGGCGGCCAGCGCCGCGACCGGGGTGGTCGTGGTCGCAGTGGTGGCGGCTACCGGGGCGAACGCTCCGAGGGCAGCCGCCAGGGCGGCGTCTGAGCCGCTTAAACCTTGCCCCGCGCGAATCGCGAATCGCATTTCAAGCGTCTGCCCTCGGGCAGGCGCTTTTTTTTCGTCGCAACGCGACGACCTCGCCGTAGCTTCCGGGCAAAGGCGGGGTGCCACTCCTCCCTATCACTCTCACTCTCACTTCCGCGATGTCCGATCTCATCATCCACGGCGGCAAACCCCTGAGCGGCACCATCACGCCGTCGGGCAACAAGAACTCGGTCCTGCCCCTCCTCTGCGCGACGCTGCTGACCGACGCCAAGGTCGTCCTCCGCCACGTCCCCAACATCACCGACGTCGAGAAGCTCGTGCACTTCTTCGCCGAACAAGGCTCGTTTGTCGCGTGGGACCGCGCCGTCGGCACGATCGCCCTCGCCCATGCCGGCTTTGACGCCGGCCGGCTCAACGGCGAGCTGCCGGCCGGCATGCGCTCATCCGTCCTGCTTTTCGCCCCGCTCCTGCAGCGCATGAAAAAGCTCACGCTGCCGACCAATGCCAAGGGTTGCTCGCTCGGCATCCGCGAGCTCGACCCGCACCTCGAGATTCTCGAAAAACTCGGCGCGAAAATCTCCCACAACGGCGACCTCAGGCTCTCCCTCAAGGGCCGGTTCAAGGGCGCGCGCCACTGGCCGGACTACATGTCGGTCACCGCCACGGAGAACTTCGTCATGGCCGCCGTGCTCGCCGAGGGCGAGTCGGTGCTGCTCAACGCCGCGAGCGAGCCGCATGTGCAGGATCTCTGCGCCGCGCTCAACGCCATGGGCGCGAAAATCGCGGGGGTCGGCACGAGCCAGCTGACCATCACCGGCGTGAAGTCGCTCAAGGGCGGCGTGTTCACCATCAACACCGACCACCACGAGGTCGTCACCTTCCTCGCCCTCGGCGCCATCACCGGCGGCGAAGTGCGGGTGAAAAACTCCCTGCCCCACCACTTCGACCTCATCAACCGCTCCTTTGCCAAGCTCGGCGTGAAGGTGGAATACGACGGCGACACCGCCTTCGTCCGCAAGAAACAGAAACTCGTCGTCACCGAGCCCTTCACCTCGAACCTGCTGCCGAAGATCGAGGCCGCACCGTGGCCCTATTTTCCCGTGGACCTGCTGCCGTGCATGATCGCACTGGCCGTGCGCGCGAAGGGCAACGTGATGTTCTGGAACAAGGTTTACGAGGGCGGCTTCACCTGGATGGCCGAGCTGGCCAAGTTCGGTGCGCACATTGTCGTCAGCGATCCCCACCGCATCACCGTCTTCGGCGCGAAGCCGCTGCGCCCGGCCACGGTCGAGGCGCCCTACGTCATCCGCGCCGCCGTCGCGCTCTACATGGTCGCCGCCAGCATCCCGGGCAAGTCCGTCGTCAAGCACGCCGACACCATCAAGCGCGCCCACCCGAACTTCGTGGAAAACCTCCGCAGCCTCGGCGCCGAGGTGGAGTGGAAATGAGCCAATTCTTTTTTGACCACGGATTTCAGGCATGTGGTTAATCAAGCTGTATTCAATAGCCATTGGGATTTTTCCTCGATGAAGGCCACCTTCGATTTGTAGCCCAGATGACGGATCGTTTTCA
>LNEH01000160.1 GCA_001464505.1 Verrucomicrobia bacterium Ga0077533 | reverse complement strand
CTTGGGCCTGGAGCTCGGCGATGGCCTCCTTGAGCTGCGGCACGGACGCGCTGATGTTGGGCAGCTTGATGATGTTGGCCTCGGGCTTGAGGGTCAGCGCGCCCAGCTCGGCGAGGTGGTCGGCGACCTTCTGGTGGGCCGGGAGCTTGTCGGCGAAGGCGGCGAGGATGCGGGCGGCGACGGAGATGTCGCGCGTCTCGACATTGATCCCCGCGTGCTTGGTGAAGGCCTGCACGATCGGCAGGAGAGAATAGGTGGCGAGCGCCGGGGCCTCGTCGGTCTTCGTGTAGATGATGGTGGGGATCTGGCTCATGGGAAAAGTAAGTGAGTGTGAAAGTGAGAGTGGTGACCAAAGCCGACAGGAGGACACCGGTCAAAAGCAATGTGGGTGACGGCGGGACGATTCAGCGGGCCTTATCTGCTGCTGAAGCCAGATGGGTAACTGGGTCGACGCCGGTTCAGGAAGACTCTGGTGCAATATTCTTTCAGCGGGAGGCAAGACGCCTAGGCTCGGCGACACATGGCGGCGCGATCCATTGTCATTGTCGGGGCGGGGGCCTTCGGGTTGGCGGCGGCATTGGAACTGGCTCACCGCGGCTGGCGGGTGACAGTGCTAGAGCAGGGTGCCGTGCCCCATCCCGACGCGGCGTCGACCGACATCAGCAAGGTGGTGCGGATGGATTATGGCTCCGACGCGCTTTACACCGAGATGGCCCGGCGCGCCATCGCCGGCTGGGAAACCTGGAACGCGCAATGGGAGCGGCCACTGTTTCACCGCGACGGCTTCCTGATCCTGACCCGGGAGGCGGAAATGCCGGCCGGCGGATTCGAGCAGGCCTCGTTCGCCCTGCTGACCAATCGTGGAATGCCGTTGCAGCGGATTCGGCGCGCGGACCTGGCCCAACGGTTTCCTGCTTGGAACGCGGCACGCTACGGCGACGGGTATTTCAATCCCAACGCCGGCTGGGCCGAGAGCGGGGCGGTGGTGACGATGCTGGCGCGGCGTTGCTGCAGGCAAGGCGTCAGCCTGCATGAACAGGCGCCCTTCGCTGGATTCCTGGAGCGCGGATCGACCGTCTGCGGTGTCCGGGACAAGCAGGGCGGCGAGCACCGGGCTGACTGTGTCCTACTGGCGGTGGGGGCTTGGACGCCGTTCCTCCTGCCCGAGTTGCGACCGCTGTTGCGGACTACCGGCCATGCGGTGCTGCATTTCAGGCCGGAGGATCCGCGACCGTTTTCCGCCTCAAACTTTCCCGTCTGGGCCGCCGACATCGCCCGGACCGGCCGTTACGGGTTCCCGGCCAACGCGGACAACATCGTCAAGGTCGCGAAGCACGGCGCCGGGTTGGAAATCCACGACCCGGCGCAACCCCGGTCGGTGACGGAAGCCGACATCGCCGACGGCCGGCAGTTTCTCCACGAAAGCCTGCCGGCGCTGGCGGATGCGCCGCTCGCCGGAACCAGGCAATGCTGGTATGGTGACAGCACCGACGGGGATTTTCTGATTGATCACCACCCGGGGCGGCGGGGGTTGGTGGTGGCCGGGGGCGACAGCGGACACGGCTTCAAGTTCGCGCCGATCCTCGGAGCGCTGCTGGCCGATGTCATCGAACGGAAACCCCATCCCGGGGCGGAGCGTTTCCTGTGGCGAAACCCGCGCGCGGGCCGCGAGGAGGCGCGACATATCTGACGGAGTGCGGTGGAACGCACTGGCCGAAATGCGCCGGACTGCGGCGGGCAAGGTAAGCGCGTTGGGGTCAACTCGCTCCACCTCACTTTTTCGGCTTCTCGTCGAGGATCTCGTCGGTGGGATTGACGAGCTTCTCCTTGTGCGTCTGCTCGACCTGCTTGGCCTTCTGGACGGCCTTGCCGTAATTGGTGGCGGGCGCCCTGTTGCCCACTGCTGTGGGCACGGGGTCCGTCCCGGCCGTCGCCGGGCGGATTTGGTCGAGGGAAAGGGCGGGGGGCGGCGTGGCTTTGGGGGCGGGTGCCGGGGCCGGCTTGACGGCGGGCGGTGCTGGTTTGGCCGGGGCCGGTGGAACGGTCGCCGCCTCCGCGACCTCCTCCTCATACTTCTCTTCCTCGGACAGAACATAGTCGGTGTCGGCGTAGGGGATTTTGCCCTGGGAAGTGCGGTGTTTCACGAGGAGCATCTTGCCATCGCGCCCCAGCACCTCGAGCTTTGTGCCCTTGACGAGGGCGAAGGAGCTGGAACCGACCTGGATGGCGGACCGCTTGACGGTGGTGACCTGCACCGTTGTGGCCTGCTGGCCACCCGGTGTTTGTCCGGCGGTCTGCTGGGCAACCGCCGGCAAACCGGCGGCAGTGGAAAGAGTCAGCGCGCCCAGGCCAAGAGTGAGGAGACAGGTGAAAAGACGGGGGTGGCGGTGGGACAGGTTCATAAGGGCATTAATAGAATAGCGCTAATCGAGGCAAAGTCTTTTTGCGGGTGACGCAGGACAAGCGAGCGCGATTGTTGGCAACCGCCCGGTCACTTGGCATATTTTTCTTCCATGATGGCATCAGTGAGCTCAATCAGGAGCTCATTTGCGGCGGCGATTTGCGCGGGAGACAGACGCCCGGTCAGCAGGTCGAGTTGCTTTTGATAGGCCGCCCGGCGGGTTGTATCCTTGGCTCGCACGGCGAAAGAGAGCAGCGCATGGGCCTCGGCTTCGTTCTTCTCCACTCCCTTGCCTTCGATCAGAAGTCCCGCGAGGGCGGACATGGCGTCGTATTGGCCGGCGAGAATAGCGCGACGATACCAGTCCACGGCCTGCTTGAGATCCTGCGGGCCGCCCTTGCCCTCGGCGGCAAGCTGGCCGAGTTTGAACTTGGCCCAGCCGTTCTCCTGGCCGACCGCCTTGCCATACCAGGCGCGGGCCGCCGTGTAGTCCTGAGGCACGACTTGGCCGTCTTCGTAGTTTTGGGCGAGCCAGAGCGCCGCCTCAAGATTACCCCCTTCGAACGCCTTGCTATACCACGCAACCACGGCCGCGGCGTCGGTCGGGACACCCTTCCCATTGGCATGCATCCAGCCCAGTTGCATCTGGGCTTCGGTGTTGCCACCCTCGGCAGCCTGGCGGAACCACTTGGCGGCCTCGGCATAATCTTGCGGCACGAGTTTGCCGGCGGCATAGATCTGACCAAGCCGGTGCTGGGCCGGCGTGAAATCTTGCGCGGCAGACTTTCGAAACCAGTCCAATCCTGCGGCTGCATCTTGTGGCACGCCGGCGCCGAGAAGGTAGAGGTGGCCCAACTGGGATTGGGAACCCGGGTCACCTTTTTCCGCGCCCTGCCGGAACCATTTCGCGGCGGCGGGCAGATCGACGGCGGTGCCCTGGCCCGCCGCATACATCCGGCCGACGATGAAAGGCATCTGGTCGTCGCCCTCTTCGGCAAGCTTGAGAAAGTATTTCAACACGGCCGTATAAGATTTTTCGTCTATAAGACTTTTGTAATAGGCGTTGATCACTGTGGTCTTGGCGTCCGGATCGCCCTGTTCGGCCAGAACCAGCCATTCGGGTATCGTATGCGACACCGGCTTGTCCGCGGCGCAGAGCGGGCCAGCGAGCAGGGCAAGGAGTAGACAGAATTTCTTCACGGACGGAACAGTGGGGCGGTCAGGTTTTCCCGAAGCAATAGGATCGGTAGGAAAGATCGTTGCGCTGCAAAGCGGTGTAGATGCGCGAACCCTGGATACCGGCGAAGTCGCGGCCGAGGGAATGCATGAACTTGGGCAGGTGCCGCACCAGCAGATCCTGGGAGCGCGACGAATTCCGGTCCATGCCGCGCAGGACCTCGGCGTTGATGACGCGGGTGTGGCGCAACTGGAGCGGCGCGGCAGCGAGCGCCTGCTCCCAATCGGCCAGGCCCTCGTTAAATCGGAAGTCGGCGTAGAGGAAATGCCCGCCGGGCTTCAGCACCCGGGCCACCTCGGCGAGAAAACGCTCAAAATGCGGGTAGCAGTGCGAGGCCTCGACGTTGAGGACCGCGTCGAATGTGGCGTCGGGGAAGGGCAGGTTCTCGGCGTCGCCCGGCACGAAATCGAGCCCGGCGACCTGGTGGCGCTGCCGGCAGAAGGCGATGCCGGTGGGATTCAGGTCGAGGCCGGTGTAACGCGCCGGGTGCAGGGTGCGCGTGAGAAAGGAAGCGCCGCCGCCGTGGCCGCAGCTGACCTCTAGGACTTGCTTCCCGCGCAGGTCAACCTGCGTGGCGACATGGTGGTAGAGTTGGATGCAGGCGCGGTTGGGCTCGTCGGCCGGATCGAGCGGCAGGCCCAGCGGCGGTTCGGTCTCAAAGGCGTAATTGAGAAACAGCACCTCCTCGCGGTGGAGCCGGCGGGTGAGGAACGGATACCACAGCTTCCAGATGGTTTTCCGCAGAAAACCGACAGAGAAGAGCGGGTCGATGAGGGACATGGGAAGTGATCAGTGAAGGTGAGAGTGAAAGTAACAGTTATTGACAGGTTTCGAGGAATTGTCCGGCGCCCCATTCACCCTCACTCTCACTTTCACAGCCGGGCTTGGCCCGGCTCAGGGCAGCTTGGCCTGGATGAGCTTGCTGGCGGCGCCGAAGTCGATGAGCGCCGTCTCGGGCCGCTGCTTGAGCGCGCCGATGACCTTGCCCATTTCCTTCTTCGAGGTGGCGCCGGTGGCGGCGATGACCTCGGCGATGAGGGCTTCGAGCTTGGCGGCATCGAGGCCCTTGGGCAGGTATTTTTCCAAGATGGCGATTTCGGTGCTGTTGGCCGTGACGAGGTCGGCGCGCCCGCCTCGCTCGAACTCCGCGCGGGCGTCGGTGAGGTTCTTCACGGCCTTGCGGAAGGCGGCGATGACGAGGGCCTCGTCGATCGGTTTGTTGGCGTCCAAGGCCGCGCGCTGGATGGCGGCATCCATGGTGCGGAGGGCGGTGGCCGTGGCGGTGTCGCGGGCCTTCAGGGCGGTGACGATGTCGGCGCGGAGGGTCTCGTAGGTGGTGGGCATGGGGGTAACAGAGGACAGAGAACAGGGGACGGAAAGTGAACCACCAATTCCGTTACGCCACGGAGGCGATGGTGAACTCGCTGCGCTGGCCGCCGAGGTCGAGTTGCAGCGTGTCGCCTTGCTTCCGGCCCATGAGCTGGCGGCCGAGGGGGGATTGCGGGGTGATGACGAGGACGGAGTCGTCGCCCGAGTTGATCTCGGTGCCGCCGGCCCGCGGACCGATGAAGTAACGGTTGCCGCCCCGGCCCTCAAGCTGCACGAGGGCGCCGAGGCTGATGGGTTCACCGGGCGCAAAGTCTCTCAGCGGAAGGGCCGAGAACTGGGCGACGGCCTGCGCGGCCTCTTCGGCGGCCATTGACTGGCCGTGGGCCAGGTAGGAGGCCTCGAGGCCGCGGGTGTCGTATTTGTCCTCGGCCTTGTTCTCCTCATTGGTCGCCTCGGCGTGAGTGGAGAGCGCGGCCTTGGTCAGCAATTCCAGTTCGGACTGGAGCTGCCGCACGATGGCGTCGCGGAGGGCTTGCTTGGGCATGGCAAGATCAGGGTTTGGCCTCGTCGCCGTAGATGGCAATCACGGCGGGCTGGCCGGACAGCTTGGCGGCGCGATACATGCCGGGGGTGTTGAATTCCATCGCGACGTTGCCCTGGGCATCAAGAGCGATGACACCGCCGTCGCCGCCGAGCCGGGCGACCTTCGCGAGGGAGGCAGCCACCGCGGCGCGGAGCGGCGTGCCGCGGTATTCCATCTGGGCGGCAATGTCGCGGGCCACGCCGACCCGGATGAAGAACTCGCCCCAACCGGTGGCGCTGACGGCGCAGGTGGCGTTGCTGGCGTAGGTGCCGGCGCCGATGATCGGGGCGTCGCCCACCCGGCCGAATTTCTTGTTGGTCATGCCCCCGGTGGAAGTGCCGGCGGCCAGGTTGCCGGTCTTGTCCAGCGCCACGCAGCCGACCGTGCCCCAGCGGAGCGTGCGCGTGAAATAGTCCCCGGGCTGCGCCGCGGTGCGCTCCTTGCCGTCCTTTTCCTGCGCTTTCTTGAGCTGCTGCCGGCGCCAGTCGGTCTGGAAATACTCGTTGGGCATCATTTCGTAGCCGAGTGACCGGGCGAATTTCTCCGCCCCGTCGCCGACCATCATGACGTGCGCCGACTTGAGCATGACGTCACGGGCGAGGTTGATGGGGTTCTTGATGTGATGCACGCCGGCCACGGCGCCGGCCGCCTGGGTGCGTCCATCCATGATGGAAGCATCGAGCTCGCAGATGCCGTCGGCGTTGAACACGGCGCCCTTGCCGGCGTTGAACAGCGGGGAGTCCTCCATGATGTTGATGGCGGCAGTGACGGCATCCAGCGACGTGCCACCCGATTCCAGGACCGCGTAGCCGGCGTTCAGGGCGTCGGCCAGGCGAGCGCGATACTCGGCCTCGCGCTCCGGGCTCAGTGCCGCGCGCTCGATGACTCCGGCACCGCCGTGAATGACGAGACCGTAGGGGCGGGTGGCCGCAGAGGCGGCGATGGTGGTGAGGGCAAGGAGGAAGAAAGGGAGTTTCATGGGGTGGGAGGAGTTAGCGCCGCAACCCGCCTTCGCCAAGGCTATGGCGGGCTTCGCATGGGGCGGGGGGTGTAGAATCAAAGCGCAGGCATGGGTATCAGGGCTGCTTCGCAAGACCCAGCGCACTCAGAAAGAACGCGTAGTTACGGGCCGTGTCGTTGAGGGCGTCGTAACGTCCGGCCACGCCGCCGTGGCCCGCACCCATGGTGGCGTGGAGGAGCGTGGCGTTGCGGCCGGTGTCGAGGGTGCGCAGTTTCGCGAGATACTTGGCACCCTCCCAATACGGCACCTGGCTGTCGTTGTAGGAGACGTTGACGAGGATGTTGGGGTAGGCAGCTTCTCGCAAATTGTCGTAGGGGCTGTATTGGCGCATCCAGCCATACTGCTCCTTGATGTTCGGGTTGCCCCACTCGATGTATTCCTCCGTGGTGAGCGGCAGGGAGGCGTCGAGCATGGTGTTGAGCACGTCGACGAACGGCACCTGGATAAGAGCCGCCTGGAAAAGGTCGGGGCGCTGGTTAAGCACGGCGCCCATGAGGAGGCCGCCGGCGCTGCCGCCGGAGGTGACGAGCTGATTCGGCGTCGTCCAGCCGTGCCGGCCGAGCCACTCGGCGCAGTCGACGAAATCGTTGAACGTGTTCATCTTTTTCTCCATGCGGCCGGCCTCGCGCCATTCCTCGCCGAGCTCGCCGCCGCCGCGGATGTGGGCGATGACGTAAATAATGCCGCGATCAAGCAGACTGACGCGGCTGGAGCTGAACGAGACCGGCATGCTGACACCGTAGGAACCGTAGCCGTAAAGCCAGAGCGGCTGCGGCTTGGTGCGGTCGAGGTCGGCCCGGTAGACGACGGACAGCGGCACCTTCGTGCCATCGCGGGCGGTGGCCCAGAGGCGCTCGGACTTGTAGTTCTTCGCGTCAAACCCGCCGAGCACCTCGGTCTGCTTGAGAAGCGTGAAGGCGCCGGTCGAGAGATCGGCCATATAGGTGGTCAGTGGGCGGACGAGCGACTGGTAGTTGAGGCGCACCGCGGTGGCGTCGTAGCTCCAGTTGCCGGCGGTCGAGACCTCGTAGGCGGCCTCGGGCATCTCGAGGCGCTTGGATTTGCCGGTCGCGAAATCGTAAACGCGCAGGTGCGGCAGGCCGCCTTCGCGTTCCCCGACGACCAGGTGGGTGGCGAACATGTCGAGGCCCTCGACTTTGACCGCCGGGTTGTGCGGGATGATGTCGGTCAGCTCGCCCGGCGCCATGTCGGGCGCGGAGGCGACCTTGTAGTTCTTCGCGCCGTCGCGGTTGGTGGAGTAGTAGAACCGGCCGTCGCGGTGCTCGACGAAGTATTTAACGTTCTCGGTGCGGCCCAGCAGGGAGCGCAGTTCCAAGCCGGCGCTGCCGGCCGGCAGGACGAAGGCCTCGGAGGTCAGTTTGCTCTCGCTGTGGCAGACCACGAACTTCCCGTCGCGCGTCCGGAAGACGCCGACGTTGTAGAGCTCGTCTTTCTCCTCGTAGAGCTGCTCGTGCTTCCCGGTGCTCAGGGTCCAGCGGTGGAATTTGTCCGAACGCTTCGAGACCTCGTTCTCGGTGACGTAGTAGATGACGTCGTGGCCCGCGCCCCAGTCGAGGTCGGAGACTTTGCCGATCGCCTGCGGGACGAGCGTCTTGGTGGCGAGATCCATGACGAAGACCTCGTATTGGCGGTAGCCGGTCCAGTCGATGGAGTAGGCGAGGCGCGCGCCGTCCTCGCTGACCCGGTAGGAACCGACGGAGATGTAGGTGTTCGTGCCGATCATCTTGTTCAGGTCGAGGAGAACCTCCTCGGTGGCTCCGACCGCGGTGCCCTTCCGGCAATAAATGGGATACTGCCGGTCCTTCTCGGTGCGGGTGTAATAGGCGTAGCCCTTGAAATGCACCGGCGCGCTGGAATCGTCCTCCTTGATGCGGCCGACCATTTCCTTGTAGAGGGTGGCGCGCAGCTCCTTCTCTGGTGCGAGCACGGCCTCGGTGTAGGCGTTTTCCTGTTCGAGGTAATGCACCACCTCCGGACTGCCTTTTTCGCGCAGCCAGAAATAGTCGTCGATGCGCCGGTCCTCATGGACGGTGACATCCTTGGGCTTTTTGGCGGCGACCGGCGGTTTGGGACTGGCCAGATCAAAGGCCTGGCCGGACAGGGCGAGGGCGCACAGGAAAACGATGGGTCGGAGCATGGGGAATGAAGTTAGGGTTACCATGAAACAGGGCTCCCGCGAGGGCAATCCCGGGAACGAGGCAGGCGTTCACGGGGCGCGAGGTTTTGGCGCCGTGAAAACGAGCCGGCTGACGAGCTCCGTCAGCCGGGTGGTCAGCCGGGCGTTCTCCTTCTCGGGGGTTGACACGTAGGAGCTGCGCTGGGTGGCCCGCTCCGCCAGCTCGGTGCTGAGCACATAGACGTGCCGGTTGCGGACGAAGAGCAGAGTGCCGCGCTTGGCGGTGACTGGTTCGGCGTGGGGTGCCCCGAGCAGACTCGGTATCGTCTCAAAGTATGAGCCGCCGGGGAGAATCGAATACGTGATAAGGGCGCCGTCCATGAGTTCCGGGGAAAACCGCGCGCTCTCGATGGCGGAACCGGGGAAACGCCGGGCAAAATCCGCGAGCACAAAATCGGTGAAGAAATACAGCAAATACTCGCGCAAGCCGCGCGTCTCAAGCTCCCACCTCTGCAGGGCATCCTGCGGGAAGCAGGCGATGCTGATATGCGTGTCGTAGCTGTCGGTGAAGGTGACGACGTTTTCCGTGTCGGTGATTTTCCCGCCCAGCTCGCGCAGCACCGGCAGCGGCAGGCTGAATTCACCGGTGGCCGAGACATAGGTGTCGCCCTCCACTTTGCCGGCGAGTTCCGCAGCCTGAGCAAACAAGAAGGGCAGCAAGGAGCCGGCGAGAAGAAGCGGAAAAAGACGGCGCATGGACACGGAGAATGGCGGACTTGAAGAGATTTTCAAGGGAACGGGTTCAGACCGTCAGTTGCCGCCAGAGTGCCACCGGGATTTGCTCGGGGCGAGTGTGTGGGCCCAGTCCGGCGGCCTGCAACTGCGCGAGCCATCCGGCGCCGCCATCAGGCAGTTTGCCGCGAAGGAGCCCGCCGATCTGCTTCCGGCGCTGTTGAAAGCACGCGCGGATGACGGCCTTGACCTCAGGTCGGAAGACGAAGGGCTCGGGCAGCCGGACCAGGTGCAGCAAATACGACTCGATGTCCGGCTGCGGGAAAAAACACGAGCCGTCGACCTTGTGTCCGGGCGCCACGGCATAGGCGGCCTGAAGGGAAATTGAGATGGCACCAAAGGCCTTGGAGCAGGGCTGCGCCACGTAGCGCTGCGCGGCTTCCTGCTGAAGCATGAGCACCATCCGTTCGGGCAGCGGGCCGGAAAGCACGCCGTCGAGCCAGGGCGTGGCGATGGCGTAAGGCAGATTGGCCACGATCTTGAACTGACTGGTGCGCTCCGGCGGCAGCCCGGCCAGCGGGTGCTCGACGGCGTCGCCTTCCATCAGGTGAAACCGCGGTTGATCCTTGCCCAGCGTTTCTGTGAGATGGGCGTGAAGGTTGCGGTCTTTCTCAATCGCCCAGACCTCGGCGCCGGCGGCCAGCAGGGCGGCGGTCAGTGTGCCGAGGCCGGGGCCGATCTCGACAACGGTGTCGCCGGGACCGACGCCGCCGAGTTCGAGTGATTTGCGGACGATGTTGCCGTCGACGAGGAAATTCTGCCCGAGAAAACGCTTGGGCTCATGTCCGAGCCGGGCGAGCAGCTCCCGAGTGGATGTGGGGGTCAATGGCATGGAACGATCCTTGTTTAGCACACCCCGGCGCTGCCGCGCCACCCCTCTTGATAGAGGGGACTCAGCCCGGCGTCTCCGATAATCCCCTCTATGAAGAGGGGTGCCCGATAGGGCGGGGTGTGTGAATCATGCACTCTGAAATTCAGCGATAAGATTTCCCGGATCCTCGGCCCGCATGAGTGTTTCGCCCACCAGCACGGCGTGGGCCCCGGCCGCCTTCACGCGGGCGGCGTCGGCGGCGGTGGCGATGCCGCTCTCGCTGACCGCGATGACATTTTTGGGAAACAGGGGAATGAGACGTTCGGACAGACCGAGGTCGGTGTTGAAGACGGCCAGGTCGCGGTTGTTCACGCCGATGATCTTCGCCTTGTGCCGGACCGCGCGCGCCAGCTCATCCTCCGTGTGGATCTCGAACAGCGTGGCGAGGCCGGCGGCCGCGGCGGCCTGATGCAAAACCTCAATCTCCTCATCGCTCAGGGCCCGGACGATGATCAGGATGGCGCTGGCTCCGGCCTCACGGGCCTGCAGCACCTGGATGGGGTGAACCATGAAGTCCTTGCGCAGGCAGGGCAGGGGATTCAACGGGCTCACCCCAGGGCCGGGCGGCTGGGTGGCGAGATCGGCCGTTACGTCCTGCAGGTCGGTCAGGGTGCCCCCGAAGTATTTTTCATCGGTCAGGATCGAGAGCGCGCTGGCGCCCGCCGCCCGGTAGCGTTGCGCCTGGGCTACGGCGGAGACGGTTTCGTTGATCGCACCCGCCGAGGGGGACCGGCGCTTGATCTCGGCGATGACGGCCAGTTTGCCATCCGCGCGCTTCAGCGCCTGCAGAAACGACGGCGGGCGGGGCAGGGAGCGGTGCAACGCCGCGATTTCCTCGGTGAACACCGGCCGCAACAGCGGGGCGATCTCCCGGCGCTTGTGGGCCATGATTTCGGTCAGCTTGTCCATGCAGATTGGCACCACGAAACACACGAAGGACACGAAAAGGAAACTGAAAATATCCGACTTTCTTGGTGTATTTCGTGTATTTCGTGGTTACTCAAAGGAGACTATGAGCGCCATCGAAGACCTGCAACGCACCATGGCCCGGCTGCGCGCCCTCGACGGCTGCCCGTGGGACCGGGAGCAAACGCACCAGACCCTGGCCCGCTGCCTGATTGACGAATGCAGCGAGCTGCTTGACACGATCGATCGGAACGATCTGCCGCACATGCGCGAGGAGCTGGGCGACGTGCTCATCCAGGTGGTGTTCCATGCCCAGCTCGCGGCCGAGCGGGGCGACTTCAGTTTCGACGACGTGGCGCGCGCGATCAACGACAAGCTCATCCGCCGCCACCCGCACGTCTTTTGCTCGGGCCGGGCGGACAATTCCGCGCAGGTCATCGAGGTCTGGGAAAATGTAAAGGCCACGGAAAAAGCCGCCGCGAACAATCCCGGCGCGACCGTCTTCAAATCTCTGCCGCCGCGTCTGCCGGCGCTCATGTTTGCCGAGGCGGTGTGGAAACAAATCGAGAAGGGCAAGCTGCCCGCCGAGGACGTCGTGGACACGGCGCAAGTGGCGGCCCTCGGGCGGCAGCTCGACGAAGCGGCGCTGGGTCGCAGGCTGTTTGCGCTCGCCGCGGCCGCGCGGGCCAAGGGTCTCGACCCCGAAGGCGCCCTCCGGAAGGAAACCGCCCGGGTGATGCACGATGTCCAAGCGCGCCTCCAGTCCAGCGCCTGAGCCTTTGCCGGCGGACATCGCCAGCCATCTGCGCAAGGAGCGGCGCTATTCCCCCTACACGGCGCGCAACTACGGGCAGGCGTTTGTCGATTTTTTCAACTGGCTGCGCGCCAGCCAGCGAGGCGAGGGCGGTTTCGACGTGCTGACGGCCCGCGATGTGCGCGACTTTGTCATCGAGGCCCAGCGCCGTTTCGACCGCCGCACGCTGCACAACCATGTCTCGGGCCTGCGCGCCTTTTACCGCTATTGGATGCAACGCGGCCGGTTGGAGCGCAATCCGTTCGCCAAGGCGCCCCTGCCCAAGTTGCCGAAAACCCTGCCGAAATTCCTGACCGAGGCCCAGATGACCGTGTTGCTCGAGGGCCCGTTGAGGCTGCTGCAAAACAAGTCCCTGGCGGCGAGCGAGGCATGGCGTGACCGGCTTGTGCTGGAGCTGCTCTATGGCGGCGGGTTGCGGGTCAGCGAGTTGGTGGCGCTGAACTACGGCGCCGTGGACTTTTGCACCGGCAGCGTCCGCGTGCGCGGCAAGGGGCAGAAGGAGCGCATCTGCCCGCTCGGCGCCACCGCGGTGGCGGTGCTGAAGAAATTCCGCGCTGAGTTCGCGAAAAACACCGGTCCCGCCGATCCCGTGCTGGTGACGCCGCAGCAGCGCCGGCTGACTGTGCGCGCCGTGCAGTTGCTGGTGAAGAAATACCTCGCGCTCGCCGATCTGCCGATGGACCTGTCACCGCACAAGCTGCGGCATTCCTACGCCACGCACCTGCTGAACTCCGGCGCCGATCTGCGCGCCGTGCAGGAGCTGCTGGGGCACGCCAACCTGACGACGACCCAGATTTACACCCACACCAGTGTGGCGCGCCTGAAGGAAATCCACGCCAAGGCGCATCCGCGGGCGTGAGGGGTGAAGCGGAATGCTGAACGCGGATGGCGGAGCGTCGGGAAAGCACAGTTCAACCGAGGCACTGCCGCCAAGTCAGGCGCTCTGCGCTCAGCAATCTGCGCGCCGCTGCTTATTTCAGCGGCAGGCGCGTGGAGGCCGCGTTGCCGGCCCGGTCGTAGAGGACGATCTCGACCGACGTCGCGCCGGCGGCCCGCGCTTCCGGAATATCCGCCGTGAAACGCTCCTCGCGTCCGTCGAGGATGCCGTCGGCGGGATGTGTCACGGTTTCACGCGTGCCATTGTTCAGCACGAATTCGGCGCCTTCCAGCAGGGAAAACGCATCGCGGCCACTGACGGAAATCAACCACCGGCCCTCACTGCGGGTGATGGCCGGCGTGGTGAGGACGGGGGGGGTGCGGTCTATCAGCAGGCTGTCCGTCTCAAAGGTGTAACGCAGTCGCTGGCCGGCCGGACGCGGCGCTTGTTCGCTGACGGTCAGCCGCGTGAGATAAAGCCCCTCGGCCAGTCCCCCGGTTTCGAACTGCACGTAGTTATCGGGGGTGCTGACGGCCAGATCGGTCCAGGTGGCGCTGTTATCCGGGCGGATGCTGAAGTCATAGGCCAGCGCATCGCTATCGGGGTCGTTGACCGTCCAGAAAATGAGCTGCGTGCCGGGCGCGGGCACGACCTGGCTGCTCAACAGCGAGTCTTTGCGTTTGTCCCCGCTGTCATCCTTGGTGTCGCGCGGGCTGGGGAATAGCATCTGGCCGAGGGTGACGGTGGCGTTGGCCGGTCGCTCGCCGGCGGGGATGAGACCGAAATTGGGGGTCAGAATGCGGAAGTCGGTGAGCGTAGGCCGACGGTTCTGGGGCCGGTGATACTGCGTGGCTTTGTCGATCTGGAAGTCGGATGCAGGGTCGGTGATTTGCAACCGGAACTTGACGTAGCGGCCGCGCAACCCCGGGGCGGCAAACGCGCCGTCGCTCACCGTCAGGTCCGTCCAGGGGGTCCAGCCCTCCAGCTCGTCGCTGCCGAAATTTGTCCGGCCCTGAAGTTTGAGTCCGGTGGTCTCCACGCCGCGCAGACGGGCGAAGCGGAAGGCACCCAGCTCGCCGGGTTGCCCGAGGTCGAGCCGTTTGGTCTCGAGTTCGCGCAGTGGTGCGGCGGTGAAGGACATGAGCCCGAGACCGGGGGCGTTGTTGCGCAGCAGAAGGAACCGGCCGTCACCGAGCGAGGCGATGTCGTTGAGCTGGCTGGAAGAGCTGCCGGCAAAGGTCAGCGAGCGCCGCGCCACCGGGTCGTAGCCAAAAGTGTCGCCCAGTTCGCCGGCGGTGAGGAGCAACCAGCCATTGTGCCGGGCGAGCCGGTAGAAGGCGATGTTCGTCTTCGTCAGCACGCTCTCGGTGAAACCAGCGGCGGAAAAATAACCGACCGTGGAACGGCCGACAAAACCGGGTTTCTCCTCCACCACCGGCGGTTTATCCTTGGGATCGGCCACCTTGGGGTCGGCGGGCCGGTTGAGCCGGCTCACGGTGTCGGTGGCGAAAACCACGGCGGCGTAAAAGCCGCCATCCTCCACCGGCAACAGGTCGACGACTTCGCCGTCGCGATTCTCCTGCAGGACGAGCGGCGGAACCGCCTTCGCCGAGGCTTCGGCGGTCAGGCCGCTCGTGGGCGGGGTGAAGCTGTAGATATTCCCCTTGGGCGACGAACCCGCGATGACCCGGCCATCACTGAGACGGGCAAGTCGCCGCACGTTGCGGTCGCGGATCTCGCCAAACAAGGTGACCCCTTGGTCGGCGAGCAACTTGTCGTCGCCCGCCTTGCCCTCGATGACCCCGGCGGTGGCAAGCTTCTTGAGATCGAGACGGTAGATTTTTCCGGGATTGCCCGTGGCGGCGAGCACGCTGCCGTCAGGTTGCGGCAGGAAATCAAACACCGAGTCGGCCGGGAGCGGAACCCGGGCGAGGTTCTTGCCGTCCTTGACCAGGTAGATGGCGGCGATGGGCGAGGTGCCGACGAGCAGTGTGCCGTCGGACAGCGGCTGCACCGCGATGGCCTGGGTCTCGGGCACGTCGGCGATTTCTCGGACGGTGTAGGTGTTGTCCTTCGGATTGAAGGTCACTTCCTGCACCTTGCCGTCGGGGCCGGTGCCAACGACAAACCGGCCGGGGCCGGCCGGCCGCAGCATCCAAAGAATCTCCCCCAGCTTGGGGCCCGCGAGATCGGTGAACACCGGGCCGGGCAGCACGCGGCCATCGGAGCGGGTGGCGAGGCCCTTGAGATTGCGGCTGGCGACATCGCGCCCGAAATCAATCTCGAGCTGCTTGGTGAGCGGGTCGGCGGCGAGGCTCAGGCCGGTCACCACGAAATACACGAAAGACACAAAAAAATACGAGAGGCGGGAGGGCATGAGGAAGTAAGAGTTTGTCATCCTGAGTGCAGCGAAGGATCCAGTGGTGGCGGACGAACTGGATTCTTCGCTGCGCTCAGAATGACAGAAAAAGAGGAATGTCGGTTCAGTCCGTGATCGTCAGCGGGCGGCGGACCATGATGTTGAACAGCCGGCCGGGCAGCACGCGTTGCTCCCACAGCGGGTTAAAGGCGTCACGGCGCTGAAAGCGCGCCTCGTCGGCGCTCCGGGCGATGCGCTCGAGCGATCCGGGCATGTCCTGGGTGGTGGCGCGCTGGTCGGTCATGAGCCGGGCCTTCTCGATCACGGCGAAATACAGACCGTCCGACGCCCGGAAGCTGCGCAGGGCGGAGATGTATTCCTCAAAGCTGCGCAGTTGCGCGACCGGCACCGCGTGCGGGCGGCCGGTCAGTTCGTCGAGGGCGGGGCCGGTGGTGAGGATGACCTCCAATTCCTTGCCGGCCCAATCGCGGGGGATGTGGAGGCTGACCTGCTCGCTCTCGCCTTCGCGTTGGAAGCCGCGCCAGCCGACGGTGAGGTCGACACGCTCGCCTGGTGCGGCGGAAGTGCGCGACACGAGCATTTGCTCGACCGAACCCGAGGGCGTTTCGGGTGTGTCCTCGACGCTGAAGCGAATGTGGTCGGGGAAGACGCGCGCGTAGGGATTGAAGAGCCAGAGCGAGAGATTGCCGACGAATTCGGTCAGCCCCTGGCGGAAACCCTGCGGTCCGGGGTAAAGCTGGCTCATCTCCACCGGAGCCGTGCCGGGAAAATCCACGGTGGTCGTCACGTTGAAACCGCGGGCGAAGCCGGACTCGTTCGAGCCCAGGATGGCTTGCGCGAGGCCGGTGGCGGCGATGGCCGGCAGCAGCTGCTCGTGGCGCACGACCTCGAACTGGAGCGACTTCCGGTTGCTGCGGGCGGGGAAGGCAACTTCCACGGAGACCATCGGGGCCTTGCGGCCCAGTTCACCGTAGATGCCGGAGAGCCGGTCCTGACTGAAGGCGCCGATGATGCCGCCGGTGTTGGTGACCTTGATGGAATTGAGCTGGCTGGGCAGGATCGCGACAACTTCGGCGGATGCCATCGGCAACTCCGTGGCGCCCAGCGAGAGCAGCGGATGGCCGAAGGCGAGGATGCGGTTGCCGTCCACGTGCGACACGGTGCCCGTGCCCGCGAGGCTGATGTCACCCGTGGCCAGGGCCACGGCCACCACATCGCCCGGGCGGAGCGCCTTGGGACTCGCGCTGGCCGGCGCGTCCGAGCCGGAATCGTTGCCGCCGAGCGCGGTGACATCCAGGCCGAGGGCGGTGAATTGCGGCTCAAGGGCGGCGGCGACATCGGGCGCGAGACCACCGAGGGAAAACGCCGGGGTCATCGGGCTGAATTGAGCGGAAAAATCGCCGGCGCCGCGCGCGCCCTGGCGCTCGCCCTTGATGGGAATAGGGGTGGGAGTGAGTCCGTCCTTGACCGGTGGCAGGGCGCTGACCTCGAGCATGTCGTTGATCGGCGTGAAACCGGCATAGCGCACGGTCTCAAAGCGCTGGATCTGGTAGGAGAGGACGCCCGCGAGTCTGCCGTCGAGGTAGAGCGGGCTGCCGCTCATGCCGGCGACAGCGCCCATGCTTTGCACGCGCGGGTCGGTGAGTTCGCACAGGATCATGCTTTTGCCGGGCCCGAGGGCGTTGCGGATTATGCCGGTCACCGTCACGGCGAACGGCTCGGCATCGCGGCCCTTGAAGACGGTCCACACCTCGCCCTTCATGCCCGGCTGCACGTCGGTCAGTGGCAGCAAGATCGCATTGGCGGGCTGGGCGGCCAGATGACTAACCACGGAGACACTGAGGGCACAGAGTAAGGCGATTGTTTTGGCTCGATTCATCTCTGTGTCTCTTCGGTTAGATCTTCGACGGCAGTAACCCGATAATCTTAGAGGGACTTAATCCCCTTGGTGATGACTTCGCAAGCTCGGTCAATCGCCGCACCCCCGTGGGCCGTGCTCAGGAACCACGACTCGTAGGCGCTGGGTGGCAGGTAAACACCGTCGGCGAGGCAGGCCTGGAAGAATCGCGCGAAGAGCCTGGCGTCGGAGCCGAGGGCTGTGGGCATGTCGCGCACCGGCGTGGGCGTGAAGAACAGGCTGAACATCGAGCCGCACTGCGGGGCTTGGAGCGGGAGGCCCTTGGCTTTCGCGGCGGCGAGGGCGGCGGCGCAGACCTGTCGGCCGAGCGCGTCGAGCTTGGCGTAGGGCTTCAGCTCATCGAGCATTTGGAGCGCCGCGATGCCGGCGGCCAGGGCGAGCGGGTTGCCGCTGAGCGTGCCGGCCTGGTAAACCGGGCCGAGCGGGGCGAGATGGTCCATGATGTCGGCGCGACCGCCGAAAGCGCCGACGGGGAGACCGCCGCCGATGATTTTGCCGAGACAGGTGAGGTCGGGAACGATCTGCTCAATTTCCTGCACCCCGCCACGGGCGAGCCGGAAACCGGTCATGACCTCGTCGAAGATGAGCAGCGCGCCGTTCGCGGTGCAGGCTTTGCGCACGGCCTGGAGATAGCCGGTGTCGGGCTTGATGAAGCCGACATTGCCGATGTAAGGCTCGAGGATGACGCACGCGATCTTGCCCGGGTTGGCGGCGAAGGCGGCGTCGAGCGCAGCAGGATCGTTGAACGGGAGGACAACTGTTTCCTGGGCGAAGGCGGCAGGAATGCCGGCGCTGTCGGGGTGGCCGTGCGTGAGCGCGCCCGAGCCGGCCTTGATGAGCAACGAGTCTGAGTGGCCGTGGTAGCAGCCGGCGAACTTGATGATTTTGTCGCGCTTCGTGAACCCGCGCGCCAACCGGATGGCCGACATCGTCGCCTCGGTGCCGCTGTTGCACATGCGGACTTTCTGGATCGAGGGGAAGAACTTCACGATCAGCTCAGCCATCTCGACCTCGTAGGGATTCGGCGTGCCGAAGGACGTGCCGTTCTCCAGCGCGGCGGTGATGGCGGCCTTGATGCGCGGGTGGTTGTGCCCGTGGATCGCCGGACCCCAGGTGCAGACGAAGTCGATCAGCTCGCGGCCGTCGGCCGTGGTGAGCGTCGCGCCCTTGGCCGATTTGGTGAAGAACGGCGCACCGCCGACGGAGCGGAACGCCCGGACGGGCGAGTTCACGCCGCCGGGGATGAGCTGCTGGGCGCGGGCGAAGAGGGATTCAGAGGAAGGCATTTTTTTAACCGCTAATTTTCGCTAATTGACGCTAATCTTTCGGGTGCGGGCAAAGCGTTTCCATTTGAGCTTTTCGCGGCAACCAAAGTTAACCAAGTAGCCGACCGGCTTACCGGTGGCTTTGAGATAGTTGAGCAATTGGGCTTCGTGCTCTGAGGTCAGGGCAGAAGCTGCCTTCAATTCAATGACCAAGTCGTCGAAGATCATCAGATCGGGCTTAAATTTCTTCCGCAGCGGTTTGCCTTTGTAATGAATGGTCAGTTCCGCCTGCGCCTTGAAAGGGATTTTTCGGTCTACCAACTCCAATTCAAGGGCCTCCTGGTAGATGTCCTCGGTGTAGCCATTTCCCATATCGTTATAGACCTCAAAAGCCGCGGCCAT
>LNEH01000159.1 GCA_001464505.1 Verrucomicrobia bacterium Ga0077533 | reverse complement strand
TCTTTGCCCGACAATCCATGAATTTCACGCCAACCATTCATGATAACGACATCCCTAATCTGTTCTCGTGAAGGTTCATGCTGCCGGACAGTAGTGGTAATCTGTGGTTAAAGAATCTTATTCCTGCTGGAGCGCCTGGGTCGGGTTGAGCCGGGCGGCGCGCAGGGCGGGGAGGAACGCGGCGGCCAGCACCACGGCGGGCAAAAAGACGATGAGCACGGCGAGCACGAGCGGGTCGGCGGGTTCCACCCCGTAGAGCAGGCCGCGCAGCAACCGCGCGGCCCCGAGGGCGCCTGCCAGGCCCACGGCAACTCCGAGTCCGGCGAGAAGGGCGGCCCGCCCCAGCACCCAGCGCAAGATGTCCCCCGGCGCGGCGCCGAGCGCCATGCGCACGCCAATCTCCCGGGTGCGCTGGCCGACGGAGAACGCCATGCTGGCGTAGATGCCAAAGGCAGACAGCCCGAGCGCGACGCAGGCGAACAGGCCGAACAGCGCGGCGCGCAACCGCGGCTGCGTGGCCGAGCGGGCGATGTTCTCCTCCATGGTGCGGACGCTCATGGTGAGGGTCGGATCGGCGCGGCGCATCGCGGCCTGAATGGTGGCGGCGCTCGCGCCGTGGGTGCGCACGAGCACCGTCGTGAAAAACCACGGCGACTGGCGCTGCGGCACGTAGAGCTGGGGGGTGGCGTCATCGGCCTGCGAATTCTGCTTCACGTCGCCCACGACCCCGACGACCTCGCGGTAGCCGCGCACCATCCACGGCATGGTGCGGATGCGTTTGCCGATCGGATCGGCGTCACCGAAAAGGCGCTTGGCGAGCGCGGCGTTGATGATGCACACCGGGCGGGACGCGCCGGCCTTCTGATCGTCGCTCTCCGCGAAATCACGGCCGCGCAGCACGGGCACGCGCAGAGTGTGAAAATATCCGGTGGTGACGGAATTGAACACCGCTTCGTCGGCATTGCCCTCCTCGACGGGGCGGCCCTCGACCCAGAACGGGTAGCGCAGCGTGATGCCGCTGAGCGGCGCGCTGCTGTTGAGCGTGACGCCCATCACACCCGGTTCGCGGCGGACCTCGGCCAGCACGCGTTCGTAGTAATCCCCGAGTTGCTGGAAATCATCCCAGCGGGACGGCGGCGGCGAGATGCGCAAAGTGAGGAGGTTGACCGGATCGAAGCCGGTGGCGGTGCGCTGCATGGTCAGCAGGCTCTTCATCAGCAGACCCGCCCCCGTGAGAACAACGAGCGTCAACGCCACCTGGCCGGCGATGAGCGCACCCTGCACCGAGGAGGCGAACCGGCTCGACCCGCCGCGGCTGCCGCCCGACTTGAGCATCTCGTTCACATTGGCGCGCAATACCTGCCAGGCCGGGAGCAGGCCGAAGATCAGGCCGGTGAGCACCGAAACCGTGAGGGCGAAAGCCAGCGCCGGACCGTCCACGCCGATGGCGGAGGAACGCGGCACCAGGCCCGGCGGCAACCGGCTTGCGAGCGCCGGCAGACCAACGGCGGCGAGCAAGATGCCCGCCAGGCCGCCGGCGAGAGCGAGCAGCAGGCTCTCGAAAACCACCACGCGGGCGAGTGTCTGCGGCGTGGCGCCGAGGGCGAGGCGGACCGCCAGTTCCTGCAGACGCGAAACCCCGCGCGCCAGCATGAGATTGGCGAGATTGACGCAGGCGATGAGGAGCACGAGGCCCACGGCGCCGACCAGCAGCAGCAGCGAGGACCGCAGGCCGCCCACGCGCATCTCCAGCAACGGTTGCAGGGCGATGCTCCAGCCACGGTTGGTGTTGGGAAACTCGGTGGCGAGCGTGGCGGCGATCGTCGTGGCCTCGGCTTGGGCGGCGCTGAGCGCGGCACCGGGCTTGAGCCGGCCGATGGTGGCCCAGAAGCGTGAGTCGCGGGCGAGGTTTTCCGGCGCCTCGACGGCAAAGGGCAGCCAGACATCCACAAACTCCGGCTCGCGGAAATCCTCCGCCATGACCCCGATGATGGTGGCCGGCTCGTTGTTCAGAATGATGGTTTCGCCGATGACACTGGCGCGGGCGGCGAAATGCCGGCGCCAGGCGGACTGGCTCAGGATGACGGTGCGGGCGTTGCCGAGGCTGAACTCGTCGGGTTGGAAACCGCGGCCGAGTTGCGGGGTCACGCCGAACACCGGGAGAAATTCCTCCGTCACCAGCCCGCAGACCAACTGGACCGGGTCGGCGCCCGACGGCGCATAGCCCGCGAAGTCGGGCCGAAACGCCGCGAGCGCGGAGTAGGAGGTCGCGCGCTCCTTGAAATCGCGGAAATCCGTGAGCGACAGCGCGGGCTGCGTGAGGGCCTTGGCGGAGTTGAGCGACTTGAAGCCGACGAGCCGCTCCTGCTCCGGGTAGGGCAGCGGGCGCAGGATGATGGACTGGAAAATGGAAAAGATCGCGACGTTGGCCCCGATGCCCAACGCGAGCATCGCGACCGCGAGCAGGGCAAACCCCGGCGAGCGGCGGAGGTGCCGGAGGGCGGCGGTGAGTTCGGTGAGCAGGCGGTTCATTTCTCCGCCAAGATAGCAGGTCGCACCGTCCGCCACATCGCCCGGAAGTCACCGTCAGGGTCATGCCGGCACATGACCCGCAGTCATGGGAAATGTGTAATACAATACGTTACACATTTCCCGGGACCGGCGGGCTTGCTTCTGGATTTTCTCTTAATCGCAATCTTTCACGTTCTCTCGGTTTCCAGAAATCCGGAGAAAGAGAACGAATAAGAGAAAGAGAGCGATTGCCTAGATCAGGCCCATCTCGCGGGCGCGGAGCGCGGCCTGGGTGCGGTCGAGCACGCCGAGTTTCCCGAGGACATTCGTCATGTGGTTCTTCACCGTGCCCTCGGTGATGTTCAGTCGCGAGCCGATCTCCTTGTTGCTGCAGCCGTCGGCCAGCAACTTCAAAACGCCGAGTTCGCGCTCCGACAGCGGGTCGGCCAGGGTCTGGGGGACACGCTTGCCTTCCTTGGCGGACAGACGGTTCAACTCGGCCATCATCCGGGCGGCGACCGACGGCTCGAGGACGGAGGTGCCTTTGGCGGCGGCGCGCACGGACTCATTGAGTTTTTCGGCGGAGCAAGCCTTGAGCAGATAACCGAGCGCCCCGGCCCGCATCGCTTCGAAAATCTCCTCATCCTCCTCGAAGGTGGTGAGCACGACGACCTTGGTGGCGGGCACGGCGGCCATGACGCGGCGCGTGGCCTCGACGCCACCCATCACCGGCATGCGCAGGTCCATGAGGATGACGTCGGGTTTGTGCGCCTTGGCGAGGGCGAGGGCGCGCTCGCCGTTCTCCGCCTCGGCGACGATGTCAAAGTCCGGCTGCAGGCTGAGCAGGGTGCGGAGCGCCTCGCGGAAGAGCGACTGGTCATCGACCAGCATGAGGCGGAGTTTTTTCACGCCGCTACAAGATCGGTGCTCACGCCGGCACCTCGATGGTCAGAGCAAAGCCCCCGCCCGGGCGGTTGCCTGAAGTGACTTGGCCGCCGAGCACCTCGATGCGCTCACGGATGCTGACCAGACCGAAGCCGGCGGAGGCGGCACCGTTGGCACCGTGGCCATTGTCGGTGATGGCGAGCGTCACGCGGCCTGGCGCGCGGAAATCGAGGAGCACCTCCGCGGTCACAGCCCCGGCGTGTTTGCGGACGTTGGTCAGGCCTTCCTGCGCGGAGCGGAACAAGGCGTGCTCGATCCCCGGCGGCAGCTGACGGGCGGATCCTTCGAGTCTTAAGGTGACCGGCAGTCCCGATTCCACCGTGAGCGCACGCAAAGCCTCGGGCAGTGACGGGCGGGTGTCGTCAGTGCGAAGCGTGCCGACGGAGCGGCGGACGTCATCCAGCGCGTCGCCGGTGAGCTTGGCGGCCTTGAGCACGGAAGCACGGGCTTCGTCGGGACGGTGGGCAATCAGCGCGGCCGCGGCGTCGAGTTGGGTCTTCACCACGGTGAGATAGTGGCCGAGGCCGTCGTGGATTTCCCGGGCGACACGGTTGCGCTCACGGGTGGTGGCGAGGTCCGCGGTTTGGGCGGCGTGGGCGCGGAGTTGCGCATTGGCGGCCTCGATTTCCACGCGGAGTTTTTCTTCGCGTTCCCGGGCGACGAGCGCCTGTTTGGTGATAAGGGTGAAGGCGATGGTGAAGGCGAAGGCGGCGGAGTAGTTGAGTGCGGCTTGGACGGCCGCATTCCGGCCCAGGTCGAGGCCCCACACGCCGATGGTGACCAGGAACAGAAAACCGCAGACCAAGGCCGCCCAGCGGGGTCGCAGGTCAAAAATGCTCTGGCTGGCGACCGGCAGCACGATCAAGCCGAAGAAGCCTCGCACGGGGCTGAGAAATACCATGGCGGTGAGGAGCGCGCATTGCACCAGATAGTAAGCCGCGATCACGCCGCGCCGCTGCCCACACTCGAACTGGTTGGGGAGGTTCCCCAAGGCCAGATAGACGGCCCCGAGCGCGAAGGTCACCGGCACCATGATCTCCGGTTGGTAGAAATTACGGGTGTAGAAATAGCCCGCGAAGCACGCGAGGACGATCGTGCCGAACGCAAAAAGACCGTAGAGACTGCCGGTGCGCTGGCTATGATTGTCGGTCTGGGTCATGGGCGGCAGCCTATCACGCGGGGGTGGTTTGGCGATATAGGAAGGAAGTCATGGCGGGGTCATGCCATGGGTTACCCGAAAATGTGTAATATAATACGTTACACATTTCCGGAGGCGATTGGATCAGAGCAGCGCGGCGTGGAGAATTTCCACCGGGTGCAGGGCGATGCGGCCGGTGGCGTCCTTGATCTGGTGGCGGCAGCTGGTGCCGGGCGCGGCGACGAGCGTTTCGGCTGGCGCCGAGCGCACGGCGGGGAATAACACGAGCTCGCCGATCTGTTGGGAAATCGCGAAATGCTCCGCCTCGTAACCGAAGGAGCCGGCCATGCCGCAACAACCCGATGGGATGACCGACACCGTGTGACCGACGGGCAGCTCAAGCATTTTCACCGTCGGCGTGAGCGATGACAGTGCTTTCTGGTGGCAGTGGCCATGCAGCTTGATGGTGCGCGGTTCCGCTTTGAAGGCGGCGCGGTTGATGCGACCCGCGTCGGCCTCGCGGGCGATGAACTCGTCGATGAGGAGCGCGTTTTTCGCCAGCGCCTTCGCCGCATCGAGCAGATGGTCGGGCATGAGATCGGGATACTCGTCGCGGAAGGAGAGGATGCACGACGGCTCCAGGCCGAGCAACGGTGTCTTTGCGCTGACGAGGTCCTTGAGCAGCTCGACGTTGCGGATGGCGAATCTCTGGGCGTCGCGCACGAGACCCTTGGAGATATGCGCCCGACCGCTCTCGACGTGCAGCGGAATGACGACTTCGTAGCCGAGCCGATTGAGCAACTGCACGGCCTTGATGCCGACGGGCGTGTCGTTGTAGTTCGTGAATTCGTCGCAGAAAAGGAAGACGCGGCCGTGGGGGTAGGGGACGTGGGCCAGCGATCTTGCTCGCGCCTCTGCCGTGCCGGCGTGGCCGGATTGTGCGCGAGCAAGCTCGCCGCCAACGGAGATGCCACCGAGGCCAGTCTTGTTCGCGTGCCGGGCGTGCCACGCGGCGAGCGTGGTGGCGTGCAGGGTGGGCAGGCTGCGCTTTTGGGCGAAACCGGCGAAGCGCTTGACCAGACGGCTTGTCAACCAATAGTTGACAAGTGCATTATAGAGCCGGGGGGCTTTCGAAGCCCATTTCATGGACGTGGTAAAGCCCGCAATCAGCCGCGAGCGGAACGGCACGCCGTTAGCGTCGTGGTAGTGCTGCTGCCACTCGGCCTTGAGCCGGGCGACGTCGACATTGGACGGACACTCGGACTTGCAGCCTTTGCACGAGAGGCAGAGGTCCATGACGCCCTTCACCTGCTCGCTGTCCCAGGCGTTCATGCCCTCGCGGGTGTCGGTGAGGACGTGGCGGAGCATGTTGGCGCGGGCGCGGGTGGTGTCCTGCTCGTTGCGCGTGGCCATGTAGCTCGGGCACATCGTGCCGCCCATGAGGTGCGTCTTGCGGCACTCACCCACGCCGTTACATTTCTCGGTGGCACGGAGCACGCCCCGCGTGGCGCTGAAGTTGAAGACCGTCCTGTATTCCGGCGTCGGGTGGTCGGGGCCGTGCCGGAGCACGGTGTCCATCGGCGGCGTGTCGATGATCTTTCCCGGGTTGAAGAGACCGTGCGGATCGAAGGTCGCCTTCACCCGGCGCATCATGGCGTAGCACTCGGGGCCGACCATGAACGGGATGAACTCGCCGCGCAGGCGGCCGTCGCCGTGCTCACCGGAGAGCGAACCGCGGTATTTCTTCACGAGGGCGGCGACGTCGGTGGCGATGCCGCGGAAGGCCTTCAGCCCCGCGCGGGTCTTGAGGTCGAACATCGGGCGGGTGTGCAGCTCACCGGCGCCGGCATGGGCGTAATACACGCTGTTGACGCCGTATTTCCCGCGCAGCAACGCGTCGAATTCGGCGATGTAGGCCGGCAGGTCCTCGACGGCGACGGCGGTGTCCTCGACGACTTCGCGCGGCTTCGCGTCGCCGGGGACGTTCATCATCAGGCCCTGGCCGGCGCGGCGGAGATCCCAGACCTTGTCGGCGTCGTCGCCCCAAAGCACGGGAAAGGCGTAGCCCAGGCCGGCCGCGCGCAATTCGTTTTCCAGGGTGCGCATGGTCTCCTCGATGGTCTCGCGTTTTTGGTGGCGCACTTCGATGACGAGCACCGCGCCGGGGTCGCCCTGGACGAAGAAGCGGTTTTTCGCCTGTTCGAGATTGGCCTTGGTGCACTCGAGGATGTGGCGGTCGATCAGTTCGCAGCCGAACGGCCGGTGGCGCATGGCGATGAGCGTGGCCTGGAGCGAATCCTGGATGGTGATGAAGTGCGCGCACAGCAAGGCGCCGGGCGGGGGCAGCGGCTCGACGTTCAACTCAAATTCCACGCCGAGGAACAGTGTGCCCTCGGAGCCCGCCAGCAGCTGGCAGAGGTTGAAAGGTTTGGCTGAGGCCGGATCAAAGACGTTGCACTCCATCAACCGGTCGAGCGCGTAGCCCGTGTTGCGGCGCGTGACGGCCGGCTTCGGGTAGTTGTCGCGGATGAGCTGGCGGTTATTCGCGTCGCCGAGCAGATCGCGGACGGTGCGGTAGATTTTGGTTTCGAGCGTGTCGGGGCCGGCGCACTTGGCGGTGAATTCCGCCGGGGTGAGCGGACCAAAGGTGGCCTCCGAGCCGTCGCTGAGGAAGCCGCGCACCGAGACGAGGTGTTCGCGCGTGGTGCCATGAACGATGGAGTTGGCGCCGCAGGAGTTGTTGCCGACCATGCCGCCGATCATGGCGCGATTGGCGGTGGAGGTCTCGGGCGCGAAAAAGAGGCCGTGCGGCTTGAGGTGGAGATTGAGCTCGTTGCGGACGACGCCCGGCTGCACCCGGACGCGGCGCGTGGCGGGGTCAAGCGTCACAATCTTGTTCAGTTGGCGGCCAACATCCACGACGATGCCGGAGCCGACGACTTGCCCCGCGAGGGAGGTGCCCGCCGTGCGCGGGATGAGCCCGATGCGGTGGCGGTTGGCGAAGCCGATGAGCTCGCGCAGGTCGGCCTCGGTCTTCGGCAGGGCGACGGCGACGGGCAGCTCCTGGTATTCGGAGGCGTCGGTCGCGTAGAGCGCGCGCATCGTGCGGTCATGGTGCAGCTCGCCGGTGAGGCGGGTGGCCAGGGCCAGCAGGTCGGCCCGTTCGACCGGTGCGACCGGCTCACGGCGGGCAGGCTCAGGGTGGGCGGTGGTGGGAGCGGCGGGCATGCGGCGTCGGGTCTAAGTAGGAGCTGGAAACGACCTTGGCGAGCCGTTCGTTTCAGCCGAATAATCCTTCCGGACGATGAGAACAGGCTTGGATAGGAGGAGGCCGCGGGCTTATGTCATATCTCTAACCATGAAAATCGGAATTGTCGGCGCCGGCAAAGTCGGCGGCACCATCGCCACCCTCCTCGAATCCTGCAAGTTCTGCCAAAGCGTCGCGCTCGCCGACGCCCGCGCGAACATTGAACTCAAGGGATTCAAGAAGACCAGGTTCGTCCAGGTGGACGTCAAGAAATCCGCGCCGCTCGCCGCCTTTGTCCAGGGCTGCGACGCCATCGTGAACGCGCTGCCGTTCTTTCTGAATCAGGCCGTCGCCAGCGCCTGCGCCAAGAGCGGGGTCAGCTATTTCGACCTGTCCGAGGACGTGAACACGACGGCTTTCGTCCAGAAACTCGCGAAGAAGGCGCCTCGGGTCACGTTCATGCCGCAGTGCGGGCTCGCCCCCGGGGCCATCAACATCGTGGGCGGCTCGCTGGCGTCGTCCCTGGAGCAGGTGCGCAACTGCGAGATGCGGGTCGGCGCGCTGCCGCTCAACGCGAGCAACCAGATGAAGTATTACCTCAGCTGGAGCACGGCCGGGCTCATCAACGAATACTGCCAGGTCGGCGAGGCCCTGCATGGTGGCAAGCGGGTGGCGACCATGCCGCTCGACGGCGTGGAGCGCATCACCATCGACGGCACCGAGTATGAGGCGTTCAACACCTCGGGCGGCGTCGCCACGATGTGCCAGACTTTCGCCGGCAAGGTCGGCGACCTGAATTACAAGACCATGCGCTACCCCGGCCACCGCGACCTGATGAAGTTCCTTTTGCAGGATCTCAACCTCGCGCCGCGCCAGGAGCTGGTCACGCAGATCTTCGACCAGGAGGTGCCGCTCACCGAGTCGGATGTCGTGGTGTTCTACGTCAGCGTGGTCGGCACCGAGGCCGGTGGCGGGCTGAAGCAGCGCAGCTTCATCAAGAAGATGCACGGCGACACCATCCTCGGCCGCAAACTCAACGCCATCCAGCTCACCACCGCGGCCGGCATCGTCGGCGTGCTCGAGCTGTTCGCGAAAAAGAAACTCGGCCCGGGCTTTGTGAGACAGGAATCCGTCTCGCTCGCAAGCTTCCTCGGCACCCAGTGGGGCGGCCGCGTTTATGGCAAGTAATACGCGCTGTTTTTTGACCACGGATCCCGCGGATTATTTCGGATAACCCGGATGAATTTATCCGCCTTTATCCGTGCAATCTGTGGTTAACTAAAACCCTCGCTCCCTCTCATGGCCTCCAAATCCACCTCCGTCTCCGCGGTCGCCAAGGCGATCTTCCCCAAGCTCGGGCTCTCGCCGAAGGCCACCAACCTTGGCGTCTTCGCCGGGGCGTGGGGCGGCTCGGGCGCGGTGCTCGCGAAGCACTCTCCGATCGACGGCTCGCTGCTCGGCCGCGTGCGGCAGGCGACGCCGGAGGATTACGAGTCGGCCGTGGTCGCGGCGCAAAAGGCTTTCCACGCCTGGCGCGAGCTACCGGCGCCCAAGCGCGGCGAGGTGGTCCGCCAGCTGGGCAATGCCTTGCGCGGCCTGAAGTCCGAGCTCGGCCAGCTCGTCGCCCTCGAGGCGGGCAAGATTTTGCCGGAAGGCGAGGGCGAGGTGCAGGAGATGATCGACATCTGCGACTTTGCCCCCGGCCTGTCGCGCCAGTTGCACGGCCTGACCATCGCCTC
>LNEH01000158.1 GCA_001464505.1 Verrucomicrobia bacterium Ga0077533 | reverse complement strand
AAATTATCCCGTAATTGGTATGATACCCTGATTTGTCATTGCGAGGAGTCCCGCCCGGCGGGACGACGAAGCAATCCAGCTGGATCGCCGCGGCGCGCTTTGCGCACCTCGCGATGACAAGGCAAAAAGGGCACCAAACTAGGCCTCAGCGCTATTTCTTGGTCTCCGCCAGGAGGCGCACCAGCTCGTCCTTCCACAGCGCCGCGACGGTGTGGCTGCCATGCCCGCGGGTTTTGTCGCTCGCCGGGATGGTGACCGCCCGGCCGCGCCTCACCCGCTTGATCTCCCGCTCCAGGATGCCGAGTTCGGGCGGGTTGATCAGGTCGTCGGCAAAATTGATGGCGAGCAGCGGCGCGGTGATTTTCTCCAGGCCGGGGCCGGGATCATAGTCCCGCGACGCCTCCAAGGCATAAAGGTAGTCGTTCGCGTCGCCCGTCTTGAGATAATTCGCCACAAACGCATCAAGCGCCGTGTCGGCCTGCGCCAACGTGGGGGCTTCGGTCTGCCGCAGCCCGGGATTGCTGCTCATCAGGTAAAGCATCTGCGCACCGGTGCGCAGCGACTGGGGCTGCTGCTGGTATTCCCCGCCCCGCCATTCCGGATCGCCGCGGATGGCGTCGATCGCCATCCGGCGCCAGACTCGGTTGCGGCCCGAAATCTGGGTCGGCAGCGAAGCCATCGGCAGCAGCGCGTCCATGAAGTCCGGGTGCTCTTCCGCCCACACCCACGTGTGCATGCCGCCCATCGATGTGCCCATGACCAGCCGCGCGCGGTTCACCCCGAGCCCCTCGGTCAGCAGGCGATACTGCGCCTCGACCATGTCGCGATAGCCATACCGGGGGAATTTCGCCTTCAGCCCGTCGCTCGGCTTGCCGGACTTGCCGTGGCCGATGGCGTCGGGCAGCACGATGAAATACTTTGTCGCGTCCAACGGCTGGCCTGGACCGAACAACTCGGGCGCAAAGGTTTGCGCCAGGAACTGCGCGCCGCTGCCCGTGGTGCCGTGCGTGATGAGCACGGCATTGGTGGCTTGTCCGCTGGCATCACGCCGCAGCGTGCCGATGGTGCGGTAATGGATCCGCAATTCCGCCAGCGATTCGCCGGAACGGAATTTGAAACCCTGCAGGACAAAATCACCCTCGACCGGCGCGGGATATTCCGCGGCCGTAAGCCGGACAGCCAGTAACAGCACGGCGGCGATCAGCTGGATTGGTTTCTTCATAAATCAACCGAGCGACTTCAGCAGGCGCGTGAGTTCGGCCTGCTTGGCTTTCTGGTCGGCGAGCTGCTTGCGCGCACCCTCCAGCACCGTCGGCGGGGCCTTGCTGACGAACGCCTCGTTGCCCAGCCGGGCTTCCGTGCCGGCGATGTGCTTGGCCAGCGCTTCCAGCTCCTTCGTCAGCTTCGCCTTCTCGGCGGCGGGGTCACCCTTCATCTGCTTGATGAGATTCCACGAGCCGTAGCCGGTCACGATGGCCGGGGCGTCGGCCGACATCTTCCCGCGCACCACCGAGGCGGCCCCCATCATGCGTTTCAATTTCGAGAGATTGGCCTCGAGCACGGCCCAGTGCGCGTCGGACGCCTCGACGATGAACTCCGCGGCCCTGTTCGCGGCCTCGCCCTGCTCCGCCTTGAAGGCACGGACCTGTGACACCACGGCCTTGAGCTGGCCGATGAGCGCGGCAGCGGCCGGGTCGAGCTTCAGACCGCTGCTGGCGATCTGCGAGCAGTTCTCCATCTGCGTGTCGCACATCAGGAACGTCCCCGCCGCGCCCCGTTCCGCAGACCCAGGGCCAGCGTAGCCGAGCAGCTGCCAGAGTTCCTCGGTGATGAAGGGCGTGAACGGATGCAGCAGCAGCAAAGTCTGGCGGAGCACGAGGTCCTGGATCGCAAGGCAGTTGGCCTTGGTGGCGTGATCCCTTGGCGCGCCGGAGTCCGGCGACGAAGGCGGCTGCAGTTTCGTCTTGGAAACCTCCACATACCAGTCGCAGAAATCGTTCCAGAAAAACCCGTAGAGCGCCTGCACCGCCCCGCTGAACTCAAACTCCACGAAACAGCGGTCAACCTCGCGGGTCGTGCTGAGGAGGCGGTCGAGAATCGCGTGGTCATCCGCATCAAACTTCGCCGGCTCCAGCCGCGCGAGGATGGCGGCGCAGGAGGAGTTGTCGGCCATGTCGCCGCTCAGCTGGCGGAAGCGGCAGGCGTTCCAGAGCTTGTTGCAGAAATTCTTGCCGGACTCGATGCGATCCTCCTGGAAGCGGATGTCCTGCCCCTGCGGCGCGATGGAGATGATGCCGAAGCGCAGGCCGTCCGCGCCGTATTTCGCGATCAGGTCGAGCGGGTCGGGCGAGTTGCCGAGCGATTTCGACATCTTGCGGCCCTGGGCGTCGCGGATGATGCCGGTGAAATAGACGTGCTTGAACGGGATGCGGCGTTCCAGCGGTTCGCCGGGACGCACGAACTCCAGCCCCGCCATGATCATGCGCGCCACCCAGAAGAAGATGATGTCCGGCCCGGTCACGAGCGTCGTGGTCGGGTAGAAATAATCGAAGCCGGCCTTGGTCATCGCCGTTTTGTCCGGCCAGCCGAGCGTCGCGAACGGCCAGAGCCATGACGACGCCCACGTGTCGAGCACGTCGTCCTCCTGCACCCAGTTGGTTTTGTCGGCCGGTCCCGCGAGCGAGACGTGGACTTTTTGCGGGTCGGCGAGGTCGGCCTCGGTGAGCTTTTCCTTGTCGAGGCCCTTGGCATACCAGACCGGAATGCGGTGACCCCACCAGAGCTGGCGGCTGATGCACCAGTCTTGGATGTTTTCCAGCCAGTGCAGGTAAACCTTCGACCAGCGCTCGGGATGGAACTTGATGTGGCCGTCGCGCACCGCCGCCTTGGCCTCCTCGACCTTCGGGTAGCGCAGCCACCACTGCCAGGTCAGGCGCGGCTCGATCGGCACGTCGGCGCGCTCGGAGTAGCCGATGTTGTTCTCGTAGGGCTCCTCCTTCACCAGCGCGCCGCGTTCCTTGAGCAGCTCGACGGCCTTCTTGCGGCCGGCGAAACGCTCCATCCCCGCCAGCTCCGGGCCGGCGAGGTCGTTGAGGGTGCCGTCGGGATTGAGCACGTCGACCGGCGCGAGCTTGTGGCGCTGGCCGATCTCGAAATCCACCTTGTCGTGCGCCGGGGTGATCTTCAGCGCGCCGGTGCCGAACTCGCGGTCCACCGCCGCGTCGGCGATGATAGGGATCTCGGCCGCCGGGCCGAGCGCGCGGCGCACTTTTTTGCCGATCCACGCCGCATAGCGCGGATCGTCCGGATGCACCGCGATCGCCACGTCGCCCGGGATGGTCTCGGGCCGCGTTGTCTTGACCTCGATGAACTGCCCGGGCCGGTCCGCCAACTCGTAGCGCACCTGGTAGATGAAACCCTTGACCGGCTTCATGATCACTTCCTCGTCCGACAGCGCCGTGAGCGACACCGGGCACCAGTTGACCATGCGCTTGCCGCGGTAGATCTGGCCCTTGCCGTAGAGATCGACGAACACCTTCAGCACGGCCTGCGAGTAGGCCGGGTCCATCGTGAACTGCGTGCGGCTCCAGTCGGCCGACGCGCCGAGCGCCTGCAACTGCTGGAGGATGATGCCGCCCTTCTCCTCGCGCCACGCCCAGACCTTCTCCAAGAATTTTTCCCGCCCGAGGTGATGCCGGGTTTTCTTCTCCTTGCGCAGCTCGCGCTCGACCACCGTCTGCGTGGCGATGCCGGCGTGGTCGGTGCCGGGCAGCCACAGGGCCTCGCGGCCCTCGAGCCGGGCGCGGCGGATGAGGATGTCCTGGATCGTGTTGTTCAGCACATGGCCCATGGTCAGCACGCCCGTGACGTTGGGCGGCGGGATCATGATGCAATACGGCGACCGTGCCGGGTTCGCCTGGCCCGCAAAACAACCCGCGGTCTGCCAGGCGGCATACCACTTCTTTTCGACGTCTTGCGGTTCGTAGCTCTTGGTGATCGCGGCCATGGGTCAGGTGAAGCGGGGCAGTGAAATGCCCCGGCCCTGCTCTGCCAACCAATTTCACAGGAGGTAACGGAGGAAACTGAGACTAGGGTCTATTTCCATCCCCGTTCACTCTGCTACCTCCTGTAAACCCATCTGGCGGTGCTTCGGGCTCTGGCTCTGTCTGGGAGCCAGCTTCACCCCCGGTCCACCACGTCGAGCTCGGGCCATTGGGCGATCTTGCGGTGCAATGTGCGACGGCTGATGCCGAGCAACGTCGCCGCCTTGGTGCGGTTGCCCCGCGCCTTCATCAGCGCCTCGCGCAGCAGCCGCTTTTCGTTGTCGCCGACGGAATACGGGTTCGACGGCGTCGCGGTCACCATCGACGGCGGCGGCGCCACCTCGCCGCGGAACTTCGGCTCGAGGTCGAACTCGCTGACCTTGCCGCCCCGCCGCAGCACGACGGCGTTCTCGGCGAAATTGCGCAGCTCGCGGATGTTGCCGGGCCACGGATAGGCCTGCAGATGCTTCATCGCGCCGGGCTCGACCGTCACGGGCTCGTAGGCGTTCTCCTTCGAGTAAACCTGGATGAAATGCTCCAGCAGCACGGGGATGTCCTCCGTGCGCTCGCGCAACGGCGGCGTGGTGATGCGCACGACGTTCAGCCGGAAGAACAGGTCCTCGCGGAACTTCCCCTCCTTCACCATCTGCTCGAGGTTGCGGTTGGTGGCCGCCACGAGGCGCACGTCCACCGTCATCGTCTTCGAGCTGCCGATGCGCTCAAAGCTCTTGGTCTCGAGGAAACGCAGGAGCTTCACCTGGATCTCGGGACCGATCTCGCCGATCTCGTCCAGAAAAACCGTGCCGCCGTCGGCCACCTCGAAGCGCCCCTCGCGCTTGTCCGTGGCCCCGGTGAACGACCCGCGCTCGTGGCCGAACAGCTCGCTCTCCAGTAATTGCGGCGGCAGCGCCGCGCAATGCACCGGCATGAACGCCGCCCTGGCCCGCGGGCTGGCCTGGTGGATGGCCTGCGCGATCAGCTCCTTGCCCGTGCCGGTTTCGCCCTCGATCAGGATCGTCGCCTTCGACGGCGCCACGAGCTTCACCCGCTCAATGACCTCGGCCAGTTTCGGCGAGTGGCCGACGAGGCCCTCGACGTTGAACTTCTCGTCGAGTCGCTCGTGCAATTGCTTCACCTCGACCTCCAGCGTCTTGGTCTTCAGCGCCCGCTGGATGAGGATTTCGAGCCGCTCGATCTGGACGGGCTTGGTCAGAAAATCCACCGCGCCGCGCTTCATCGCCTCGACCGCCGAGTCGATACTGCCGTAGGCCGTCATCATGATCACGGCCGGCTTGTTGGCCAGGGTGAGGGCCTTGTCGATGACCTTGAGGCCGCTTTTGCCCGGCATGCGGAGGTCGGTAATGATCACCTCGAACTCCTGCGCATCCATCAGGTTGAAGGCCTCGTCGGCGCTGGCCGCCACCGACACGTCGTAATGCTCCTGCAAGGCCTGCTGCAACCCCTCGCGGGTGTGCTTCTCGTCGTCGACGATCAATACGCTCGGCACCATGACCGCATTTCACCTTCACCCGCCGCTCCGGTTAACGGGAAATGAGACGACCTGACACAGCCCCGCAGCCTCAACTCCCTCATCACAGCCCTGCCCCGCACCCTAACACTCCGTTCAGACAGCGGCAACCACTCCTGAATTTTGTAACGCATTGTATTACAGATTTCCGGGAGCGGACGGGGCGGACGATCGGTGTCAGCTCCCCGCCGCGCTGAAAAAAGCCGAGCCAGCCGAGCAACAGCAAGGTCCGCTCGGCATCGAGGCAGGCTGCCTGCGACTTCAGGCAATCGTGCATGCGTTGACGCGGCAGTCCGAGCAGCCGGGCGAGCTGGGCTTTGCTGCCGTATTTCCGCAAATGCGGCCGCACCTGACGAACGAGTTCGTTCCACAGCGGCGTATTCGGCCCGGGCCGTAGGGTCAGCTGGGCCCGTTGCGGCCGCCGCGAGACCCGTTTCATTCGCACCAGGCGGGCCGCCTCGGCAGCCGCGTCGATCAGATCTTCCACCAAGGAAAACGGCAGTGGCGTCGGCCCAAACACGGCCTGTCGGAGAGTAGGCATGGGATATGTGTAATATAATGCGTAACAGTTAGCCAGGTCGCCCACGACTCGGGACGGCGGCGGCATACTCTGGGTCCGGACAAAACGAGTTGAACTTTCGCCGGGTAAAAAATCAACTGGCAAAAGCTCAACCCGATTAACTCGAATGTTGATCTTCAGGCGTTTGTCCTGCCTCATGTGCGCACCGACCTTCACCATGCAAAGCTCAACTCAGGTGAGGTGAATTTACTGTTCGGCGGAGAAAAGATTATGACTAAACACGAAGCTGCCTGGCTTGCCCTAAGAGTATCTGGGTTGGCGTTGGCCCTGTCCTCAATCCAGCACATTGCCGCTGTCGGCTATTTCATTTGGCTGTTTTTCTCGGGTGGTTTCCGCGATGTCGAAGGCAGTATATCAGATCGGATATCCCTTCAAGCATCCCTCCCCCAGTTCATATACGGCGTGGTCGTTCTAGCAGCCGCATACTATCTCCTCTTTCGCGGCGAGGCTTTGCATCGCCTCATCATGAAAGAAGGAAAGAAATGAAGAGCCGAACCAGTAGGAATGAGAAGGCGTAGAGCGCCTCGCACACTGAGTGCGGGGCGGTTACTCTCCGCCTTATGATCGCAACCAACATCACCATCGAACTCGACCTCGGGGATCGCACGCACGCCGTCTGCGTCCACAGTTTCGCAGTCAATCCGCCAGCCGGCTGAGGTCGGAACTTTCCAGCAGCAGCTTCACCATGGCTTGCAGACCGGCGGCGTCCTCGGCGTCGAACCGCGCGAGATGCGGGCTGTCGAGGTCGAGCACGCCGAGCAGGCGGCCATCCTTGAGCAGCGGCACGACAATCTCCGAGCGCGAGGCATGGTCGCAGGCGATGTGGCCGGGGAATTTCTCCACGTCGGGCACCACGATGGTCTCGCGCTTCTGCGCCGCCGTGCCGCACACGCCCTTGCCGAGCGGGATGCGGATGCACGCCACCTTGCCTTGGAACGGCCCGAGCACGAGCCCGCCGTCGCGCAGGAAATAGAACCCGGCCCAGCTGAGCCCCGGCAACACCTGAAAGAGCAGCGCCGCCATGTTCGCCGTGTTGGCGAGGCCGTCGCGCTCGCCGGCGAGCACCGCCGCCAGTTGGGCGTGGAGGGCGCGGTAGGCCTCGGGCTTGGCCAGCCCGTCCGTGGACTTGATCTCGTGCATGGGGCCAGAGGAATGAGCTTTGCTCCCACGGCAACCGCATATTTTTTGCCTGGGAATCCGGCGGAGCGCGGAGTTCCGGGGCGAACACCGGCTTTCGACTCGCCCGCCGTGACGCATTCGCTAGACCTCCCGCATGCCCAAGGACACACGCATCGACGCCTACATCGCGAAGGCGGTCCCGTTTGCGCAGCCGGTCCTGCGACACCTGCGCCAACTCGTCCACCAAGGCTGCCCCGAGGCCGAGGAGGCGATCAAATGGGGCAGCCCGTTCTTCCTTTATCGTGGCAAGCTGCTTTGCTTCATGGCCGCGTTCAAAGCCCACGCGGCTTTCGGTTTCTGGGGCCCGGGCATGAAAAGGATCATCGCAGCCGACGGCCACGCCAAGGACGGCCGCGGCCTGCTGGGCCGCATCACCAGTCGCGCCGACCTGCCCTCCGATCGGGGGCTGCTCGGCTACATCCGGACCGCGAAAAAACTCCGCGACTCCGGTGCGCCTATCCGCGCCAAGGCGAAGCCCAAGCCCGCCTTGCCCGTCCCTGGCGACCTCGCCGCCGCCTTAAAGCGCAGCACAAAAGCTGCCGCGCACTGGGCGGACTTCAGCCCGAGCGCCCGCCGCGAATATATCGAGTGGCTCATCGAGGCCAAGCGCCCGGAGACCCGGGAGTCGCGCCGGCGCAGGACCATCGCGTGGGTCGCCGCCGGCCGGAAGCGGAACTGGAAATACGAGGACTGCTGACCCCGCCACCGCACCCGCGGCCGGGGGAAACGGTGTGAGGGCGGGTGGAGTGGCTTGGCTTGCGGCCGGGATGCCGCCCGTTAGCGTGGCGCGCATCATGTATTACGCAACCGCTCTGGTCGCCGTGGTCAGCGTCGCCGGCTACCACCTCTCCATCAAGGCACAGTCCCCCACGATGAACCCGTTCCTGCCGCTCGCCGCCGCGTATTTCATCGCGTTCTTCGTCTGCGTGGCGGGGCTGTTCCTCTGGAGCGACGGTTCCCGCTCGCTCACCGCCCTGCGCCCGAGCGTGGTGTGGCTGGCGCTCAGTGTCGTGGGCATCGAGGTGGGATTCCTCCTCGCCTACCGCGCGGGCTGGAACGTGGGTTATGCCGCGCTGCTCGTCAACGTCTGCTCCACCCTCGTGCTCCTGCCCGTCGCCTTGTTCTATTTCAAGGATCAGCTCGACCTCCGGAAGGTCACCGGGATCGTGCTCAGCCTGGCCGGCCTGGCCTTGCTGCTCCAGAAATAACCCCCGCGCAGCCGAGCTCGCAGCAACCAGCGGACGAGTCCCATGCATCCATCCAAGGACCCGCTGCACGGCGTCACGCTGGAGAAAATCCTGACGGCACTTGTCGCCCACCACGGCTGGGGAGGGCTCGCGGCGAGGATCGAGATCCGTTGCTTCATGTTCGACCCGAGCATCACCTCCTCGCTGAAGTTCCTCCGGCGCACGCCGTGGGCCCGCGCCAAGGTCGAGCAGCTCTACCGGGAGCTCGTGGCGCAAGGAGATGGAGTGCGTTGACCGCAACGCGCCGTTGGGCGGACGAACGCCCCTGAAGCGCTGGGTCAGCGCTCCATCATTCGCCTCTCACGCCCCCGGCAGCATCCGCACGCGGCGGTGCTTTTGCGGGAACTGCAGCGTCACCACGGTGCCGATGCCCTCCTTGCTTTCGATGCCGATGTGCCCGCCGTGGTCGCGCATGATGCGCTGCACGATCATCAACCCCAGCCCGTGGCCGCCGGTCTTGGTGGTGTGGTAGGGGGAGAACAGCTTGGTCAGCTCCTCGGTCTTGATGCCGGCGCCGGTGTCGGCAAGGCGGATGAACACCGAGTCGTCGTCCGCGCCGACCCGGAGGGACAGTTTGCCGCCGGCCTGCATCGCCTCCATCGCGTTCTTGAGCAGGTTGAAGAACACCTGCTTGAGCTGGTTGCGGTCGGCCATGATGACGGGCGTGCTGGCCGGCAGCTCGCCCTCGACCTTGATGCCGCGGTCCTCGGTCTCCTTCGCCTGGAAGCGCAGCACATCCTCGATGATCTCGACGACATTGACCTCGCCGAGGTCAGGCGGGCGCGGCCGGATGGCCTCGAGGAAGTTCCGGATGATGCCGTCGAGCCGCGTGACCTCGTCCTGGCAGATTTTGATGGAGCCGGCGAGGGAGTCGGACTCCTTCGAGGCCTTGAGCTTCTTCAGCTTCCGCTCGATGAGCTGGAGGTGGATGGTGAGCGAGTTGAGCGGATTGCCCAGTTCGTGCGCCACGCCGGCGGCGAGCAGCAGGATGGAGGAGATTTTCTCGCTCTCGATCAGCTCCGCGGTGGATTTTTTCTCGGTGGTGATGTCGGACAGGATGATGGCAAAGCGCGGCGCCCCGCCCTCCCCCTCGCTGAACGGCACCATGTAGAGGCGCACGACGCACGGCGACGGGTAGGTCAGCTCGAACTCGCGCGTGACGAGCGGCTGGCCTTCCTTTTGCCCCTGCTGTCCTTCCAGCGAGGCGCGCAGGCCGGGCACCAGCCGCCAGAGCGTCGCCGCCGCGCCCGCCTCGTCCTTGAAACCGATCAGCCGCGCCGCCGTGCCGTTGGCGTAATCGATCTCCCCGTCGGCGGTGATGACCAACACACCCTCCTGCAAAGTGTTGAAGACGGTGTCGAGCAGCGCGCGCTCGCGGGCCAGCCGCTGCACCAGCGTGCGCAGGCCGGCGGCATCGAGCCGGTCGAGGCGGTCGAGCACCTTGTCGAGCGAACTGGGTTTCTTGCCGGGCATGATCAGGGTTGGAAGCATGTCATTCTGAGCGAAGCGAAGAATCCAGCTGGATTCACAAATCCCACTGGATGCTTCGTTGCACTCAGCATGACAGCTAACGAAAGCCTGCCGGCTGCTTTCATTCAATCAAACAGTATCATCTGCCCCTCGTGGTCGCGGGGCTGCGCGAAGAGTTTGCGCAGGAAACTGTCGCGGTGCATGGCGCTGCGGCCGAGCTTGAGGATGGCCTCGCGGTGCTCCTCGGTGCCGTAGCCCTTGTGCTGCGCGAAGCCGTAACCGGGATGCGCTTGATCGAGCTCATCCATGAGCCGGTCGCGCGTGACCTTGGCGATGATCGAGGCCATCGCGATGCACAGCGAGCGGGCGTCGCCGCTGACGACGCCCTGGTGAGGATACGGAAAATGCCGCAGCGGCAGCCCATCGACGAGGATCTGGCAGGACACGGTCGGCCGGAAAGCCGTCTTCTCGGCCTCGCTGGCAAAGAGGTCGGGCTCGGTCTTCCGGGCAAACGCGTCGGGCGGGTAGATGCCTTCGAGGGCGCGGCGCATGGCGAGCTTGGTGGCGCCGAGGATGTTGACGGTCTCGATCTCGGCCACGGTGGCGGCGCCGCAGTGGGCGTGGATCTGGCCCTGCGCCACCAGATCCTCGAATTCGGCCCACAGCTCCGCGCGCGCGGCGGCGGTGAGCTGCTTCGAGTCATTGACCCGGCCGGACTTCGTGACGGCCCAGCGGCCTTCCAGAAACTCCTGCGACACCAGCACGGCGGCCGCCACCACCGGGCCGGCCAGCGCGCCGCGCCCGGCCTCGTCGACGCCGATCAGTCCGGCGAAGCCGTAAATCTGCTTCAGGTCGAAACCGCGGAGCTGGCGGCGTTTGGCCATGCGTCTGGGTCAGACCGCGCTCACCGTTTCCACTCGGTCTTTTCCTTCGGCTTGGGCAGCGGCAGTTCGTCGAGCTTGCCGGCCTCGGACACGACCTCGTAGCAGGTGCGGAAGTGCAGCTTGGCGAACCGGCCGAGCGCGCGGGCCCCGAATTTATCGATGAGCACCCGGGCCTGCGCCTTGGCCGGCGCCCCCGCGCCTTTCTGGAGTTTGTCGCCGAACTCACGCGACAGGCTCCGCATGAGGCGGACGAACTCCGCGCGCGCCACGATCGACGCGGCCGCGACGACCGGATCCTCCTCCGCCTTCGGGCGCATCGCGAGCTGGAAGCGTTCGAGGCCGAGCTTCTTGAGCACGCGCTGCACCAGCGGCTCCTTGGAAAACTGGTCGAGCAGGCCGCGCGGCACCCATTTCTTTTTCAGGGCCGCGTCGAGCGCGTCGGCATGATGCTGGGCGAGGAGGCGGTTGAGGCTGGCGTAGGGGCGGGCCATGACGCGGTTGTATTCGCCCATTTCCATGTAGCGCGTCTCGACCACGACGCCGGGTGTCGCCCGGATAAGTTCGTCGAGCTTCAGAATCTGCGTGTCCACGACCGTCTTGCTGTCGCGCACGCCGGCCGCCTGCCAGGCGAGCACCGCATCCTTGCCGGCAATGACCGTCGCGGCCACGACCGGGCCGAAGAGATCGCCCTTGCCGCTCTCATCGAGTCCGGCGTGCGGCTCATACCAGTCGGGGTGCAGCACCTCGTCGTAACCGAGCTTGGGTGCGCCGGTGACCTCGGCCTCGATGACGTTCTGCACGAAGTCCTCGGTTTCCTTGCCCGCCACGACCACCTTGCCGCTGGTGTAGGCGGTCACGTTGACCTTCGGCCCCTTGAAGGCAAAACGCGCATACGGCACCTCGGCCTCCGCCCAATTCTTGGCGGCAACGGCCGTGCGCAGCCTCTCCATCTGCGCGTCGTCGAGCTTGATGGTGTAGGTGGTGATCGCCTTGGGCTTTTCCTCGGCGTCGTCGGACCGTTTGGGCATGGGATTAGATGGCCACAAAAAGGCGCAAAAACACACAAAAAAGTGCTTCCCCGTTTCCGGGCCAGGATTTTGGAACCACTGATGGGTTTCACCAAGGGTGAAACTTTCAGGCACCGCTCCGGCTTATCGCCTCCGCAGTGAAAGCCGGGGTCTGCTGATCGCAGACTGGGAACAGCCGGCGATTAGCCCGTCCCAAGTCAATCGTGGCGACGATTAGTCACCACACCTCGAAGGATAATACCAACGTCCCCTTGAATTTAGACTGTCATTGCGAGGAGCGCAGCGACGAAGCAATCCATCTGGATCGCCACGGCGCGCTTCGCACACCTCGCGATGACAAAAGTCTAAAAGCTGAGGGACGTTGGTATAACCTGCTTCTCATTTTTGTGTCTCGAAGCTTGTCAGCCGAAGCCTTTGGCGAAGGCTGATGCCTTTTCGTGGCCAAATCTGAAACCCTCATCACCCGGCGGCGGCCGTTCCAACAGGCCCTGCACGCCTGGTATCGCGTGCACCACCGGAAACTGCCGTGGCGCGATGCCCCTTCGCTCTACCCGACCGTCGTGTCGGAGTTCATGCTGCAACAGACCCAGGTCGCGACGGTGTTGCCCTACTTTGCCCGCTGGCTGCGCGAGTTGCCCGACTTCGCCGCCCTCGCCGCGGCGCCCGGACCGACGGTGATGAAACTCTGGGAAGGCCTCGGCTATTACTCCCGCGCCCGCAACCTGCACAAGCTCGCCCAAGCTTATAGCGCCGCCTCCACAAAACCCCGCACGCCGGCCGAATGGCGCGAGCTGCCCGGGGTTGGACCTTACACGGCCGCGGCGATCACGAGCATCTCGTTCGGTGAGCCCGCCGCCGTGGTGGACGGCAACGTCGTGCGCATCCTCGCGCGGTTGACCGGCGAAGGCCGGCTCTTCCGCGACGGTTCCGAAGCCGCAAAACACTTCGCCCCGCTGGCCGGCCAGCTTATTGTTGGCGGCGAGCCAGGTCTGCACAACCAGGCGATGATGGAACTCGGCGCGACAGTCTGCTTGCGCCAGAATCCGCAGTGCCCGATCTGCCCCGTCGCGAGATTCTGTGCCGCAAAGCGGAACGGTTACCCCGAGCGCCTGCCCCGTCTCCAGCCGAAACAGTCCGAGCCAATGTTCGTAATACGAACATTCTGCCTTTATCGCGGCGCCTTGTTGCTCCGGCGCAGCCACGACACGGCCAGGCGCCTCGCCGGCCTGCACGAGCTGCCCGAGGCCGCCGCTCTCGGAGTTAAACCCGCGGCGAAGTCTCTCCTCGCCACCAAGCGCCGCACGATCACGCGTTTTCAAATCACCGAGGCCATCTACGCGGTGAAACCGGCGCCCGCGCTCCTGAAGCGAATCGCCAAGGATGAATCACTTGAATGGGTGCCGTTGCAGCAGCTCGATCGCGTCACCCTCTCCGGCCCGCACCGGCG
>LNEH01000157.1 GCA_001464505.1 Verrucomicrobia bacterium Ga0077533 | reverse complement strand
GAGATCTACCGCGGCAGCGAATACACGGTGGACTTCCTGCCCAAGGTGAAGATTGAAATCGTCGTCAGCGACGACATCAAGGACAAGGTCGTCACCGCCATCGTCAGCGCGGCCAAGACCGGCAAGATCGGCGACGGCAAGATCTTCGTGCTCCCGCTCGAGGATGTCATCCGCATCCGCACGGACGAGCACGGCGACGCGGCCGTCTGACCCCGCCTCGACCCCGCTTTCCAGGCCGGTCTTCCACGGGAGGCCGGCTTTTGCTTGGGGTAGGGCGGATTATCTTAATCCGCCGTGGCGCGTTAGGGATAACGCGCCCTACCGGGGCAGATCCCGGCTTTTTGCTTTTCTCCGGCGGCGGGCGGGGAGAGAGTGCTGGCTGATTCGCCTCCGCCATGCCGTCCGCCCTGCCAGTCATCAAGATCCTCGACACTCACACCGGTGGCGAACCCACCCGCCTTGTTCTCGAAGGTGGACCCGACCTCGGCCGCGGCCCGCTGAGTGAGCGCGTGAAGGTGTTCCAGTCGAAGCATGACAATTTCCGCACCGCCGTCGTGGGTGAACCACGGGGCTCCGATGTCATGGTCGGCGCGCTGCTGGTCGAACCGCACGAGGCGGGCTGCCAGTTTGGCGTCATCTTCTTCAACAACGTCGGCTACCTTGGCATGTGCGGTCATGGCACCATCGGGGTGGTCGTCGCCCTGGCGCATCTCGGACGGATCAAACCCGGCCCGGTCAAGCTCGACACCCCGGTCGGGCCCGTTGCCGCCCAGCTGTCGGCCGGTGGAGAGGTTGCCTTCGACAACGTGCCGAGCTACCGCAAGCACGCGGCGTTGGAGCTTTACCTGCCGGGGGTGGGCGATGTGTTGTGCGACCTCGCCTGGGGCGGAAACTGGTTCTGCCTGATTGAGCATCACGACCAGAAGCTGGAATTGTCCAACGTGGCGCAACTGACCGATTATTGTGTCCGCATCCGGCAGGCGGTGAGCGACTCGGGGTTTCCCGAGGTGGACCACATCGAGCTGTTTGGTCCATCAACCAAGCCCGGGGTGAACAGCAGGAACTTCGTCCTTTGTCCCGGCAAGGCTTACGACCGTTCGCCCTGTGGCACAGGCACGAGTGCCAAGCTCGCGTGCCTTGCCGCAGAAGGGAAGCTCGCCCCCGGGGCCGAGTGGGTGCAGGAGAGCATTGTGGGCAGCGTGTTTCGCGGGAAATACCGGAAGCAGGGCGACAAGATCGTCCCGACCATCACGGGCACGGCGCATGTGACCGCCGAGGCGACGCTGCTGCTGGATCCGGCTGACCCCTTCGGGTGGGGCATCCGATGATGAAAATGATCGGCGAGCAGTCTGCCTTCTGTGGGAGCGACCTTGGTCGCGACAACCTGGTCGTCGCGTGCAAGCACGCTCCCACAAGTTTCCGCTGAATTTATGCGTCCATCACGGTCGGTCATTATTTGCGGCGGCGGGGTCATTGGCCTGAGCTGCGCCTACTATCTGGCGCGCGAGGGCTGGCGGGTTACCGTCGTCGAGCGGAATGCCGAGGGGGCGGACACCTGCGCGCACGGCAGTGCCGGATACGTCTCGCCGAGCCATGTCATCCCGTTGGCCGCGCCGGGCATGGTCTGGAAGGGACTCAAGTGGATGCTGAGCTCCCGCAGCCCCTTCTACATCAAGCCGCGGCTCGATGGCGACCTGATGCGCTGGGGCTGGCTCTTCGCCCGCGCCTGCACCAAGGAGCACGTCCGCCGCTCCGCGCCCGTGCTGCGTGACCTCTGCCTCGGCTCGCGCAAGCTGTTTGTCGAGCTGGCCGACATCACCGGCAATGCTTTTGAACTGAAGACCGAGGGCCTGCTCAACCTGTGCGAGACGCAGGCCGGCCTCGACCACGAGGCGCATGGCTTGGCGGCCATCGCCCGCGAACTGGGCATTGAGGCGCAGGTGCTGGACGCGGCGCAGACCGCCGCATTGGAGCCAGGGGCCAAACTCGCGGTGGCGGGCTCGGTTTATTTTCCCATCGACGCCCACATCACGCCGCGCCGCCTGATGCCGGCGCTGACCAACCTGCTCAAGGACATGGGCGTGAAGTTTTCCTGGAACACCAGCGTCTATGGCTGGCGGTCCGACGGCGGCCGGATCACCTGCGTCTCGACCACGGCCGGCGACCTGTTTGCCGACGAATATGTGCTCACAGGCGGCTCCTGGTCGCCGGCCATGGTCGCCGGACTCGGCTTGCGGCTGCCGATGCAGGCGGGCAAGGGCTACAGCCTCACCATCGAGAAGCCGCGTTTTCAGGTGACGAAATCGCTCATCCTCACCGAGCGACGCGTCGCCGTGACGCCCATGGGGGAGACCCTGCGCTTTGGCGGCACGATGGAGATCAGCGGTCACAGCGACAACGTGCGGCCCGAGCGGGTCGAGCAGATCATCGCCGCGGCGCGGTCATTTTTTCCGGAGCTTGCCGAGGCCGATTTTGCCGGCCTCAAGCCGTGGTTCGGCTACCGCCCGGTCACGCCGGACGGGATGCCCTACATCGGCCGGCTCGGCCGCTACGCCAATCTCGCCACGGCGAGCGGGCACGCCATGCTCGGGCTCACCATGGCGCCCATCTCCGGCCTGCTCATCGCGGAAATCCTCACCGGCCGCAAACCCTCCATCGATCTCACTCTGGTCAACCCCAACCGCTATTCTTAAATGTAGGTTGCGCGCTTGCGCGCTACATTGCCCGCGAGCGGGCAACCTACAGATCCTCTTAACCAATGAACTGGAAAGGCGTCCTCCCGGCGATCACCACCAACCTGAAATCCGACCTCACGGTGGACCACGAGGCGCTGGCGGCCCATTGCCGCTGGATGATTGATAGTGGATGCACCGGTATCGTGCTCTGCGGTTCGCTCGGCGAGGCCGCGACGCTCAGTTTCGAGGAAAAAATCGCCATCGTCCGCACCAGCGTGGCCGCCATGGGTGACCGCGCTCCGGTGGTGCTGGGCATCGCTTCGCTTAGCACGGCCGAGGCGGTGGCGATGGCCAAAGCCGCCGCGCAGGCGGGTTGCCAGGGACTGATGGTGCTGCCGCCCTACGTCTACACCAGTGACTGGCCGGAGATGAAGGCGCATGTCAGTGCGGTCATCGGCGCGACCAAACTCCCGTGTCTGCTCTACAACAACCCTGTGGCCTACCAGACGGACTTCCTGCCCGCACAGATCGCCGAGCTGGCCAGGGAACACGCCAATCTTCACGCGGTGAAAGAATCCAGTGGTGATGTTCGTAGGGTGACAGCCATCAAGGCGGCGGTCGGCCGCCGGCTGGATATTCTGGTGGGCATGGACGACGCCATTGTCGAGGGCGTCTATGCCGGCGCGGTGGGCTGGGTCGCCGGGCTGGTGAACGCTTTTCCGGCCGAGTCCGTCGCGCTGTTTGACTATGCGAGCCGCGGCGACAAGGCCCGAGCGGCCGCCCTCTACGAATGGTTCCTGCCGCTGCTGCGCCTTGATACGGTGCCCAAGTTCGTCCAGCACATCAAATGGATCCAGGCCGAGGTGGGGCGAGGCACGCCTTTTGTCCGGCCACCGCGGCTGCCGCTGGTGGGAGTTGACCTGGAGTTGACCAAGGCCGTGCTCGCCAAGGCCCTCGCTGCTCAGCCAAAACTGTAGGGCGGGGTCGCTGACCCCGCCGCGAACACATTGCAAATAACCATGGCGGGATCAGCGATCCCGCCCTACAAGAAATCCCATGAAACCAGACGGCGGCTCACTCATTGGCTTTGGCTCCAGCGGGCTGGGCGGCGTCTCCTTCAAGGCCTTTGACCCGGCACGCGACGTTTCACTCGAGCCGTCGTTCGTATCGGCCGCCGCCGATGACGTGGATCGCGCCATGCAGCTGGCCACCGAGGCGGCGCCGGTATGGGCCAAACTGTCCGGCCCCGCCCGGCGGAAATTTCTCAGTGCCATCGCCGAAAAACTCGAAGCCAAGTCGGCGGAATTGGTCGCCCGCGCCATGCTGGAGACGGGCCTGCCCGAGGCACGGCTGAAAGGCGAAGTGGCCCGCACGGCGGGGCAGCTCCGGCTTTACGGTGAGGCAGCCCAACGCGGTGATTGGCTCGATGCCCGCATCGAGACGGCTCTGCCCGACCGCAAGCCGCTGCCCAAGCCCGACCATCGCTCGATGCTCCGCGCGATCGGCCCGGTTGTGGTGTTCGGATCGAGCAATTTCCCCTTCGCCTACTCGGTGGCGGGCGGCGACACGGCCTCGGCCTTCGCGGCCGGTTGCCCGGTCATCGTCAAGGCTCACCCGGCTCACCCCGGCACAAGCGAGATGGTCGGCCGGCTGATTCTCCACGCCGTGCGCGAGTGCGGGCTACCCGAGGGCACCTTCTCGCTGTTGTTCGACGCCGGTTTCGAGGTCGGGCAGGCGCTGGTGCAGCATCCTTTGGTCAAGGCCGTAGGCTTTACCGGTTCGCTCAAAGGCGGAC
>LNEH01000156.1 GCA_001464505.1 Verrucomicrobia bacterium Ga0077533 | reverse complement strand
GCTGCTCATGAGGAAGTGAGAGTGAAAGTGAAGGTGAGAGTGGGAAGAGAAGAAACGGCAGGGAAGGTGAGAGGGCGGTGGGGTTATGATCTGGTTTCGAACACTTTCATTCTCACTTTCACTTTTACTTCCTCAGTGGTGGTCGTCGCGGGACTCGGTGACTTTGCCGTCGGCGCCGAGGTGGAGGTGGTAGCCGCCGGGGCCTTCGAGGGACCACAGGTAGCAGGAAACGAGCAGGATGACGCCGCCGGCGAGGACGAGCGGCAGGTGGGAGCCGAGCACCTGGTTGCCAAACATCACGACCGGGTGATGGAGCTGGGCGAGGTTGTAGGTGGCGATGAGCAGGCCGACGGCCGCAAAAAGCGGATACCAGGACTGGTCGGGCATGTGAATGCCGCCATGGGAGGCCTCGGCCTTGATGAGGGCGGCCTTCTCCTTGGCGATCTCTTCCTTGTGCGTCTTCTCATACCACCAGGCGTCGCGGGCGTGGACGGTCGGGATGGCCGCGAAGTTGTGCTCCGGCGGCGGCGAGGGGATGGACCACTCCAGTGTGCGGGCGTCCCACGGATCGTTGCCGCATTTCTGGCCCTTGAAGAGGGACCAGACGAGCACGGCGAAATAGGTGAACATGCCGATGCCGAGCAGGTAGGCGCCGTAGGTGGCGAAGAGATTGCCCTCGTTCCAGCCCATGTTGGAATCGTAGGTCCAGGTGCGGCGGGGCATGCCGTTCAGGCCGAGGAAGTGCATCGGGAAGAACGTGGCGTTGAAGCCCACGAAAATGAGCCAGAAGGAGACCTTGCCCCAGAACTCCGGCACCATCCGGCCGAAGAACTTCGGGAACCAGAAGTGGATGGCCGCCAGCAGCGCGAAGGTGGCGCCGCCGATGAGCACGTAGTGGAAGTGGGCGATGACGAAGTAACTGTCTTGCTGCTGGGCGTCGGCCGGGGCGGCGGAGTGCATGATGCCGGAGAAGCCCCCGAGCATGAACATCCAGATGAAGCCGAGGGCGAACATCATCGGCACGCGGGTCATGATCTGACCGCCCCAGAGCGTGCCGATCCAATTGAAGATCTTGACGCCGGTCGGGACGGCGATGGCCATGGTGGCGAGCGCGAAGGCCGCCGTCGCGACGTTGCCCAGGCCGGTGGTGAACATGTGGTGGCTCCACACGCCGAAGCCGATGAAGCCGATCGCCACGCCGGAGAACACGATGATCGGGTAGCCGAAGAGCGGCTTGCGCGAGAAGGTCGGCAGGATTTCCGAGACATAGCCCATCGGGGGCAGGATGAGGATGTAGACCTCGGGGTGGCCGAAGATCCAGAAGAGGTGTTGCCAGAGGATGGGCTGGCCGCCGCCCGAGACCTCGAAGAAGCTGGTGCCGAAGTTGCGGTCGAACATCACCAAGACGAGCGCGATGGCGATGGCGGGCAGGGCGAGAATGAGCAGGAAACTCGTGATGAGCGCCATCCAGGTGAACACCGGCAGGCGCATCATCGACAGGCCGGGGGCCCGCATGTTGATGATGGTGACGATGAAGTTCAGCGAGGCGACGATGGAGGAGAGGCCAAGCACCTGGATGCCGAGCACCCAGAAGTCGGTGGACAGGTCGGGCGTAAAGGCCTTCGAGGTCAGCGGGGCGTAGCCGAACCAGCCGACGTCCGGCGCGCCGCCGAATTGCATGTGGGGGAAGACGTGCGAGATCCAGCCCACGTTGAGCAGGATGGCGCCGACGACCCAGACCCAGAGCGAGAAGGCGTTGAGGCGGGGGAAGGCGACATCGCGCGCGCCGACCTGGAGCGGAACGAGCAGGTTGAAGAACGCCGCGTTGAGCGGCATGACCGCGAGGAAGATCATCGTCGTGCCGTGCATCGTGAACAGCTCGTTGTAGAGCTGGGCGCTGATGAAGCGGTTGTTCGGCACCATGAGCTGGGTGCGGATCAACAGCGCCTCAAGGCCGCCGATGAGGAAGAACAGGATGGCGAAGCCGCCGTAGAGCATGCCGATCTTCTTGTGATCGACGGTGGTCAGCCAGCTGACGAGGCCCGTCTTGGCCGTCGGGCGGGCGAACAAATCAAAGGACGCCTTCTTGGCCGGGGTGTGGGTGCCGCCGGTGTAGGCGGATTTTGCCAGTGCTTCTGCCATAAAAGTGAGAGTGAAAGTGAGGGTGGAGAGTGAAAGAGGGGATATCGTTCTCGTTCTCTTTCTCGTAATCTTGATCGCGGGATGAGTTGGAGCTGGTTAAGGGGAGAGAACGAGTGGGATGGGGAGAACGAGAACGATGGTTTCGGTCACTTCAGACTGTGCATGTAGGCGACGAGGGCGTTGATCTCCGCGTCGTTGAGCGTGAAGTTCTGCTTCCATTTGACATTGCGGCCGGCGCCTTCCTGCACGACGTAGCCGCCAAAATACATCTTGTTGCCGGGCTTGAAGTGGTTCGGGTCGTGCAGCCACTGGGCGAGGCGCTCCGGGGTATTTTCCAGCACGCCGGCGGCGATGGTCGAGCGGGAGCCGATGCGGGTGAGGTCGGGGCCGGTGATGCCAATGCCTTCGTGGCCACGGACGGTGTGGCAGGCGACGCAGGTCTTGTCTTGAAACAGTTTTCGGCCGGTCGCGATAAGCCCGGCATTCTCGGCGGCGGCGGGTTCTTGCAGCTTGCGCCAGGCGGCGAGGGGGTCGGCGTCGAACTGGGGGGAGCCAGCGAGGGCCCGGCCATCATTGATCTTGTAATCGGCGAATTGGACCCGGGGCTGCTCGACTGCCGCGACGAGGGTGCTGGCCGTGACGCTGCGCGCGGGCTGCTTCTGCTTGGTGAGCCACTGGTCGTAGTCGGCCTGGTCGAGGGCGATGACGCGGAATTTCATGATCGCGTGTGATTCGCCACAATACTCGGCGCACTGGCCGTAGTAGTAGCCGGGGCGGTCGGCCTTGAACCAGAGGAAATTCGGGCGGTTGGGCATCATGTCCACCTTGCCGGCCAGTTTGGGGATCCAGAAACTGTGGATGACGTCGACGGTGCGCAGATGCACGCGGATCGGCCGGCCGGCGGGGACAACGAGCTCGTTGCCCGTGACAAGCGGAGCCTCGCCCCCGGCCGGGAGTTTCACCAGCTCGGTCGGATACTCGAACTTGAACCACCACTGATAACCGGTGGCGGTGACATCGAGGGCGTTGCCTTTTTCCGCCTCGGGGACATCGTGGGTATACCAGATGTCACGCACCGTCGGTATGGCGATGATGACCAGCAGGCCGACGGAGGCGACGATCAGACCGATCTCGATGAGCGGATTGCCATGGCCCTGCGCGGGCGGCTCGGACTTCTCGTCGGCTTCGGACCTCGCGCGGAACCTGATCTGGGCGTAGGCCAGCACGGCGCCGACCACGACGAAGATGAAGGTCGTCACCCAGACCGTGATCATGAACAGATCCCACTGGACCTTGGCCACCGGGCCCGCGGTGACCATGGTGGACTGGGGGCCGCTGAGGCTGAAGACTTGGTGCAGCCAGGTGCAGCCGGTGAGGAAGATCAAGGCCAGTCCGGCAAGAAAAGCGGCGGCAAGACGGAAGACATTACGGTGGTCGGAGCGTGGGCGGATCATGTATAACATTAGCGGCACCAGCGTGGTGCGCCGGGGTCAGTGTGGGAGGCCAGCGTTTGGAAAACGGAACCCATTTCAACCACAAAACCACGCCTGAGTCCGCCCGTCCCGCCCCCGGGTGTATTAAACCGGCAAGCCCCGGCATTAGCCCGGCAGAAACTTGCGCTGCGGCCTTGCCCAACGCCCGCCAGCTGTGCGATAGTCACGGCCCATGAAAAATCATCTGATTCTCCCTTTGCTTGTCAGCAGCCTGTTGTACGACCGCCTCCGCCTCGGCGGTGGCGACTTTTGAGTTCACCGCCAACGACACGATGAAGTTTAACCTCACCCGGATCGAGGTTAAGGCCGGCCAGGAGGTGAAAATCATCCTGACCAACACCGGCAGCATGCCCAAGGCCGCCATGGCGCACAACTGGGTGCTCCTGAAGAAAGACGTTGACGGCAAGGCCTATTGCGATGCCGCCGTGACCGCCCAGGCCACCGAATACCTTCCCCCCGCGCTGGCCCACCAGGTCATTGCCCCAAGGCCCCGACCGAGCCCGGCGAATATCCGTTCGTCTGCACCTTCCCGGCACATTACCTGGCGGGCATGCACGGCGTTATGGTCGTGAAATAACTCAAACTGCGGCGGTCTGCCGGGTCGGGCCGAAGCCTCGAGCGAAGGCTGATGACCGCCGAACGCCGCTACAATCCAAGCCGGGCCACCGCCCGGCTTTTTCTTTCTTCTTTGGAGCGGGAGTAGCAGTCCCGCGGGTTGCCGGTCGCGCGTTCAAACTTCGCCGGACTGATACTCCCGCCAAACTCAGCCCGCCGCCGGCCACCAGACGTAATTGCAGAAATAGATCAGCACGCCGGTCGCCGAGACATACAGCCAGATGGGAAACGTGTATTTCGCCCAACGTTTGTGCGTCTCGTAGTTGCCCTTGATGGCCAGCAGGAAGGTGCGCGGGACCAGGTAGACGATGGCCATGGCCAGCACGATGTGGGTGAACAGCATCGTGTAATACAGCGCCCGCAAGGCTGCGCCGTCGCCCCCAAAGGGCGTGTGCACGCCCCGCACGAGGATCTTGTGGGTGACGTAGCCGATCAGGAACAGCGCCGAGACCACGCCGGCGGTCAGCATCGTGGCGCGGTGGGTCTCGCGCCGGCCGCGCTTGATCAGGGAAAAACCGGCGATGATCAGCACGGTGGCGGTGGCGTTGAGCGCGGCGTTGATGGTCGGGATGTCGGAGATGGTCATGAGAAAATGGGGGACAAAGGTGGAACTCAGGGAATCAGGAAACAGGCCCGGTATTCTTCAGTTTTCCTGATTTCCACATTCAAAGTCTGAAAATCAGCCGGTCGGCCACGAGCGCGGCGAGCAGCACCGGCAGATAGGCGACGGAGATGAGGAACAGCCGCCGCGCCTCGGTCTCGCGCCGGTCCGGGTTGAGGAAGGCGATCGCCGACTTCAGGATCCACAGCCCGAGGGCGGCGGCAAAGGCGAAATAATACCACGAGCAATAGCCGAGCAGCGTGGGCAGGGCGCTCGCGGCGACCAGCAGCACGGTCCAGATGAACGCCCGGCGCGCCGTCCGGCGGCCGCCCGGATCGGCGACGGAGATCATCCGCATGCCGGCGGCGGCGTAGTCCTGGCGGTAGGTCCAGGCCAGCGAGAAGAAGTGCGGCATCTGCCACGTGTAGAGGATGGTGAAGAGGGACCACCCGAGCGGATCGTTCGAGCGGCCGGCGGCGGCCCAACCGATCATCGGCGGCAGCGCGCCGCTGATGGCGCCGATCTCGGTGTTCCAGCGCGACCACTTCTTGGCCGGGGTGTAGATCGCGAGGTAGGCGACGATGGTGGCCAGTGCGAGGAAGGCCGACATCCCGTTGACCTGTTTGAACAGCACCGCCAGGCCGGCCATGCACATGAGCCAGCCCACGACGAAGGCCGAGCCCGGTTGGACGTGTCCGGTGGGAATCGGCCGGTCGGCCGTGCGTTTCATCTTCGCGTCGAGATCGCTCTCCATCCATTGGTTGAGCGCAGCCACGCCGCCGGCGCACAGCGCCGTGCCGAGCATGAGATAAGCCGTGCGGGCCCAATCCCAAAAAGGCAGCGCCGCCAGATAACCGACCATGGCCGTGATGACCGACAGGAAACTCAGGCGCGGCTTGGTCAGCTCCAGGTAATGCCGCCAGGTCGCGCGTCCGGCAGGGGCGGCGAGTCTGGCCGGGTTCTGTTCCTGGGTCTGGGTCATGGACGGGCCCGTTCAATCGAGCTGCGCTGCGTGAAAAAGGCCACCACGAACGTTGTCGCCAAGGTCAGCGTGCCGAGGATGACATGACCCGTGGTCATCGTGACACTGCGGCCGGTCCAGATGATCCGCGCCCCGAGGTAGATCTGGCCGGCCATGAGCCCGACCAGCAGCAAACTCGCGGCGCGCAGCGGCGGCACCAGCGATTTTTCACGCCAGAGAAAGTGTCCGTAAACCAGGATCATCACGCCGATCAAGGCCGCCATGACCCGGTGGGCGAATTGCAGCACCACCTTGTAGTCCCAGGTCGCCGGCAGCAGCCCGCCCTCGGGCGTCGAGAACGGAAAGGTCGGGATGGCCATGCCGGCATAGTTGTGCCGCATTGTCACCGCCACGCCGAGTTGCACAAAAAGCAGAATCACGCACCACCAGCCCAGCCGGCGGACGCGTTCGCTCGGCGTGCCGAGCGTATCCTCCACCCAGGCTCGCGATAGGCCGGCGACGATGGCGAAAAGCATGCAGACATAGACCTGCGCGAGCATGCCGTGTGGCAGGCGGAGCATCTGGCCGAGGGTCATGTCGAAGCCGGGCACGTTGAGCGAGTCGAGCAGGACGCGTTTGCCGCCGATCAGGCCCTGCACGACGACAATGCCGAGCGCCCACCAACCCAGCCGGCGGAGCCAGCGGCGTTCCTCGCGCAGGTGCAACCAGACCGCGAGCACGATGGTGATGAATCCCATCACGGCGCCGGAGAGGCGGTGCGAGTGTTCGGCAAACTTGTCGATCTCGGTCAGCCAGCCGTGCGGGTTGACCGACCCGTTGGACAGGGGCCAGTCGGGGAACACCATCCCGGCGCCGATGGTTGTGGTGAACGCCCCGAGCGCCACGAGCACGAAGACCCAGCCGCTGCCGACGGTGGCGAACGAGGCGAGGCCGGGCTGGTAGGTGGAGGTGCGGGTCATGGGCGGTGGGGTGGAGCGGCTTGACCTCAAGACGCTCGAAGCGCGCTGGGGTCAGCGCGCTCCACCAAAGCAGAAATGTGGTCGAGGCTCATTATGAGGACGGAAAGTCGAATTGATACCTCGGGTGCGGGCAGCGCAAACCTTTTGACAATTGGCGGCTCAGGCAAATGTGTGTGTCGGATGAAATCCAGCTATCCGCCAATTTCACGGTTAACCGCGAATTTGCTGATGATCGCATTGGCGGGTCTGGCCCCGGGCTGCGGCAAGCAGGAGACGGCGGCCAAGGAGGCCGTGGCGGCCGCCCATGCTGTTCCCGCCGAAAAGCGTTACCCGATCACCGGCGAGATCGTGAAGGTCGATGCCGGGCGCAGCACGCTCCTGGTCGCGCACAGCGAGATCAAGGGCTACATGCCGGCGATGACGATGGAGTTCAAGGTGACCAAGGGCGACCTCGCCATAGCCCAACCCGGCCGGCACATCCGCGCCGAGCTCGTGGACCGGCCCGAGGGATTCTATCTCGAAAAAATCTGGCCGGACGACGCGGCCACCCAACGCGCGCTCGCCGCCGCCACCCAGGCCCTCGCGCAGGACACGGCGATGCGCGGCAAGGAGGCCTACCGCGAGATCGGCGAGCAACTGCCCGAGTTCACCCTGCTCGACCAGGAGGGCCGCGCCGTGGCGGGCAGCCGGTTCCGGGGCCGGCAAATCGTGCTCAACTTCATCTTTACCCGTTGCCCGATCGCCACGATGTGCCCGGCCGCCACCGAGCGCATGGCCGCCTTGCAAAAGGCGGCCAGGGAGGCCGGCGCGAAGGATTTTGAGCTTATCTCCCTCTCGCTCGACCCGGAATACGACACGCCCGGCGTGTTGCAGGATTACGCGCAGCTCCGCGGCCTCGACACCTCCAACTGGTCGTTCCTCACCGGACCCGACGCCGCGGTGCGCCACCTGCTCGCGCAGCTCGGCGTCATCCGCGAATTCGAGGGCGCCACGATCAAGCACACCCTCGCGACTGTGCTCATCAACGAGGAGGGCAAGATCACCCATCGCGCGGATGGCAGCATGTGGCTGGTGGACGACTTTGTCCGCCGGCTGAAGAAAAACTGACATGACCGCTGATTCCCGCACGAACCGGCAGGTCGCGCTCATCACCGCCGTGGCGCTGGCGCTCTACGTGCTGGTGCGGCTGCTGCCGACGGGCAGCAACCTGAACCACATGGATTTTCGGACGGAGGGGAAGGGGGCCATCGAATTCTGCGACCCCGCCAACCCGCAGTTTATCCCGGTCGTCGCCGTGCGCTCGCCGGTGGTTGTGGCCTTGCAGACGGACCGTGAGCCGGCCCGCGACCAGCCCGTGAAATTCACGCTCCGGCTGGCCACCGCCAGCGGCAAACCGATCGCGCCCGCCGATCTGCTCGTCGCGCACACCCGGAAGCTGCACCTGCTCATCGTCGATCCCACGCTCAACGACTACCAGCACGTCCACCCCGAGCCCGGCCGGCGCGCCGGTGAGTGGGAGTTCACGCTGACGCCGCAGCGCGCCGGCCTGTATCGCGTCTTCGCCGACTTCACCCCGGCGGCGACGCAGCGCGGGCTCTACGCCTCGGTCGATTTCACCGTGCCCGGGGCCGTGGCCACGGTCGTGCGCGAGCCGAACACCACGGCCCAGCTGGCCGGTTTCAATTTCGAGCTGGTCACGCCGCCGCGGTTCCGGGCCGGCAAGGTGGCGGACCTGAAATTCCGGATCGAGAGCCCGGGCCGGGAAAAACTCCCCGTGCCTTTGCAGCCGATCATGGACGCCTTCGCCCATCTCGTGGCGTTTGACGAGGCGCGCAGCGGGTTCGCCCACCTGCATCCGAATGAGAGTGACCTGACGAAACCACCGGACGCGAAACGGCCCGAACTGACCTTCAAGGTGACGATCCCGGCACCCGGCCGCTACGCCATCTGGGCGCAGGTGAACCTCGACGGCCACGAGGTCTTCGTGCCGTTCTGGGTTGATGTGATGCCGTGAGTTTGAATCAAAGCACCAAGCTCCAACATCCAAGCACCAGAGAATTTCCAATTCCAAGTTTTCAGATTTCCAGTTTCTCTGGAGCTTGGAGGGTGGAGTTTGGAGGTTCGGCCGCCGATCAAGCCGCAAAAACGCCATCACTAAACAGGTCGGGCCGGACTTGCGGCAATCGTTACACGCTCACACCGTCTCGCTGGAGAGTTCGAACACCCCGCCGCCGTCGGTGGAGAGGAAGCGGCCGAGTTCGGTGCCGGGGAAGCTGCCAAAGGTGCCGGGATGGCAGCGGAGCAGGCCTTCGCGGGCGAGTCGCACGATGCTGCGCTGGTTGCGCCCCGGGTCGTTGCAGAAGTAGTGTTCGCGCGCCTTGTTCGGCCAGACCAGGCTGCCGCGCAGCACGTCGCCGATGAGCGCCTCGCCATTGGCGAGCACCACGGAGACGGAGCCGGCGGTGTGGCCCGGCGTGGGCAGCACGCGGCCGCGCAGGCCGTAGGGCTCGAGCGCGATGCCTTCCTCGAAAACTAGATCGGGCTCAAAGGCTTCGAACTCCTCGTCCACAAAAGGCCGGAGAATTCGGCCGAGGGTGTCCTGCACGGCGAGCACACCGTTGCGACCGGCGCGGACGAGCGGGGCGTCGCCGGCATGGATCGCGATCTGGGCTCCGGTCCGGCGCTTCAGCTCGGCGGCGCAACCGGCATGGTCGCTGTGGCCGTGGGTGAGGAGGATGAGGGCGAGGCTCTTCGGGTTGACCTTGTGTGCCTGGAAGGCGGCGAGGATGGCCCGCAAGTCGCCGGGCGCGCCGGTGTCCACCAGCACGGGCTTCTCTCCAAGCAGCAGATAGCAGTTGGAAATCGCGCCTTTGATCCGGATCAGCATGGGGGTGTTTCGGGTAGGGCGGACCGGCCCGGTCCGCCTTCTTCGGGCTGCCACGCAAACTTCCAGTCCTGCGGGTCTGCGATCAATCCGGCGCGCACGGGATTCAGCCTGATGTAGTCGGCCTTCTGTTCCCAGCTCTCATCATTGCGCAGGCGGTGATCGAAGAAATCACGCTGCCAGTGAATGCCGCCTTTCCGGGCCAGGAGCGATTTCCAATTGGTTACGACCTTGACCATGTCTTGCTCCTGACGGAATGCGACAAGCATGTGCAAGTGATCCGGCATGAGCACAAGCAAGGTGACATGCCAATCGGACCGTTGCTGACGAAACTCCACGGACTCAAATATCACCATGGCCGTGGTCGGCACGCAGAGCTGGTTCCGCCCACGTGGGGTGCAGCAGATCGTGACAAAAAAGAGCGAACCAGGTTTCACCCAGTCAGGCGGAATATGCGGCAGCTTCTCTCGGGTTGGAAAATCTGTCGGCGGGTTGTTCATGCTTGGGACGGCGGACCGGGCCGGTCCGCCCTACCTGTCAGCGATGTCAGCTTGTGCCTTCGTGGTTCATCAACCCGCCTCAGAACTTCAGGTGCTTTACGGTGACGCCCTTGTTGATGAGCTGCTTGAGAGAATCGATGCCGATGCGCAGGTGCAGCCCGACGTGCCGGTCGTCCACGTTCTGGTCGCTCTGCTCGGTCTTCACGCCTTCCGGCGTCATCGGCTCGTCGGAGACGAGCAGGAGCGCACCGGTGGGGGTTTCATTGGCGAAGCCGGTGATGAAGATGGTCGCGGTCTCCATGTCCACGGCGATGGCGCGGATTTTTTTCAGGTATTTCTTGAAGTCGGCGTCGTGCTCCCAAACGCGGCGGTTGGTGGTGTAGATGGTGCCGGTCCAGTAGTCCTTGTGGTGGTCGCGGATGGTGGTGGAGATGGCCTTTTGCAGGGCGAACGCGGGCAGGGCGGGCACCTCGGGCGGGAAGTAGTCGTTGCTCGTGCCCTCGCCGCGGATGGCGGCGATGGGGAGGATGAGGCTGCCGAGCTTGGCGCGGTGTTTGAGCCCGCCGCACTTGCCGAGGAACAGCACCGCCTCGGGCCGGATGGCGCTGAGCAAGTCCATGATGGTCGCGGCAGTGGCGCTGCCCATGCCGAAATTGATGATGGTGATGCCGTGCGCGGTGGCGCTGCGCATGGGCTTGTTCCGGCCATGCACCGGCACGCGGTGCCAGTGGGCGAACTGCTCGACGTAGCGGTCAAAGTTGGTCAGCAGGACGTAGCGGCCGAAGTTCTTGAGGGGCACGCCGGTGTAGCGCGGCAGCCAGTTTTCGACGATTTTCTTCTTGGTTTCCATGAATGGCCTTTTGCCGGCAAAAAATTAGTCCCCCTGCCGGGGTTGGCGAGGCTATTTCCGGCGCAGAATTTGCCGACCAAATGGCAAGACGTGCGCAGCTTTTTGCCCGGGCCGGCCTAGAGTAGCGGCACCATGACCTGCGTCGGGATCAACATCGGGGCGTTGACGGTCAAGCTGGCGGCCCTGCGCGGTGACTCCACCACGGCGGTGATGGCGGCCCACCGGGGGCGGCCGCTGAAGGTGCTCGGGCAGCTGCTCGCCGGGCCGGAGCTGGCCGACGCGGAATTCTTCGGCGTGTCCGGCGCCCTGGGCCATGTGCCCGAGGCCGCGGCCATCCAGCGGGCCTTGCGCGAGACCGGGGAGGCCTTCGACGCGGTGGCCTCGCTCGGGGGGGAATCTTTCCTCGTCTATTTCCTGGCCGACGGGCGGATCGCCAATGTCCTTTCGCACAACAAATGCGCCGCCGGCAGCGGGGAGTTCTTCATCCAGCAGATCGGGCGCATGGGCCTCGGCTTGGACGAGGCGATCCGGCGGTCGTTTGCCGGCGGGGTCGTGCCGCTCGCCTCGCGCTGCTCGGTCCACTGCAAGTCCGACATCACGCACAAGCTCAACCGGCACGAGGCCTCGCCCGAGGACATCCTGCACACGCTGCACGACAGCATGGCGGGCAAGATCATAGCGCTCCTGGAAAAGGGACCGCACGAGCCGCGCCGGGTGCTGCTGACCGGCGGGGTGGCCCAAAATGCCGCCATGGTCGCCGCGCTCCGGGCCAAGCAGCCGGCGATCGACTTCGTCGTGAGAACGGAGAGCGCGTGGTTTGAGGCCTGGGGTTGCGCCCTGCTGGTGCGGGATGAACCCCGGCACCGGCGGCCACTGACGACCCGGCCCCGCAGCCTGGATCGGCTGCCACCGCTCGGCGCCTATGCGGCGCAGGTGCGGGTGATCGCGGCCCCGGCCGATCAGACCGTGCCCGCCGGTCCGCTGGTGCTCGGCCTTGATGCCGGTTCCACCACCACCAAGGCCGTCCTCCTCGACCCGGTGACCCGCGGCCTGGTGGCGTCCCATTACGCCCGCACCAATGGCGATCCCATTGCCGCCGCGCGCGAGTGCCTTTTAGTGCTGGCGGACAAAACGGCCAACCATCCCGTCGCGCTCGTCGCCACGACCGGCTCGGCCCGCGAACTGGTGGGCGCCTACCTCGGCACCCCGCACATGCACAATGAGATCTCCGCGCACGCCACCGGGGCGGCGCATTACGACCCGGAGGTCGACACGATCTTCGAGATCGGCGGACAGGATTCGAAATACATCCTCCTGCGCAACGGCGTGCCCATCGACTACGCGATGAACAACGCCTGCTCGGCGGGCACGGGCTCATTCCTCGAGGAAAGCGCGCTCGGCGATCTTGGCCTCGCGGTGGGGGACATCGCCCGAATTGCCCTCGCGGCCCCGGCGCCGGTCCAGTTCAAGACGACCTGTGCCGCGTTCATCAACTCCGACATCCGCATCGCCCAGCAGCAGGGACACTCGCGCGAAGACATCGTGGCGGGGCTCGTCTATTCCATCGCCGGCAACTATCTCAACCGGGTCAAGGGTTCGCGGCCCGTCGGCGCCCGGGTTTTCCTGCAGGGCGGCGTGGCGCTGAACGCGGCCGTCGGCCATGCGTTCGCCCACCTCGCCGCCCGCCCCGTCGTCATCCCGCCGCATCCGGAGCTGCTCGGGGCGCTCGGGGTGGCGCTGCTGGCGCTGGCGCGCGCCGGGCAGGACGGAACCCACGACTTGCGCAGGCTCGCCGTCCCGGCGATGCAAGCCGCCGGTCGCTTCACCTGCCGGGCCTGCCAGATGTATTGCGGCATCGACCGCTTCAAGGTGGCCGGCCGGCAGTTTTCCTTTGGCGGACGCTGCAGCCTCTTTGAGCACACGTGGAAGCAGGCGGCCGGGGCGGCCGCCGTGCCGGACCTGGTCGAGCAACGCGCCGCGCTGCTCTTCAGCGGCCCGCCGGTTCTTCCGTCCGCCGCGGTGCCGGAAACGGCCGCGCGTTGGGAATTCGGGCCGGCGATTGCCGAGGCCCGGTCATTTTTCGAGACCCGCTTGGGTTTCGAGTCGTCCGGTGCATCCTTTGGCCCCGCGGTCCCGAAGCGCATCGGTCTGCCGCGGGCGCTGACGACGCATTCGCTCCACCCGCTTTATGCCGGGTTTTTCTCCGGCCTTGGCCTGGAGGTCGTCCTGTCCGGGGTCGACGGCGACGGTGACCTGAAGTCGAATTCCGGTTTCTGTCTTCCCGCCCAGATCGCACACGGCGCGGTGCTGGACCTCGCGCGCCAGAACGTGGATCTGGTCTTCCTGCCGCACATCACCCGCATGCCCCAGCCGAGCGCCTGCCGCGATTCGCTGCTGTGTCCGATCACCCAGGCGAGCCCCTATTTTCTGGCCAAGGCTTTCCCGCAGATCCGCCTGTTGTCGCCGGTGCTGGATTTCACCCGCGGCTACGCCCGGTGCACCACGTTGGTGGAGCTTGTCGTGCGCGAACTGGGGGTGTCGCGCGCCGTTGCCGAGCCGGCCTGGTCGGCGGCCGTCGCCGCGCAGCAGGAGGTGGAACGTGCCATGCAGGCACTGGGCGAGCAGGCCCTGGCCGCCGCCCTCGCCAGCGGCCGTCCGGCCATCCTGCTGGCTGGCCACAGTTACAATGCCTTTACCCCCGAAGCCTCGCAATCCGTCGGACGCAAACTCGCCAGCATGGGCGTGACGGCGATCCCGGCCGACTGCCTTCTGCCGGCCGGTCCGGGCCCGACCGCCTGGCATTTTGCCAACCAGATCATGAACGCCGTCGCCCTTGCCAAGCGGCATCCCAACCTGTTCCTCCTTTGCGTGAGCAACTTCAGTTGCACTATCGACGCCTTCACCCACGCGATGCTGGCGTCCGAGCTGGGCACGAAACCCTACCTGTTGCTTGAGATCGATGCGGCCACCGCCGACGCCGGTGTGCAGACCAGGTTGGAGGCGTTTCTCGACATCGTCCGCAGCTACCGAACGTCCGTGACGCCCCGCAACCGGTCATTCACGCCCGCCCGGCTGGCCGGCCACGGGGTGGTGGTTTCCTCCGGCGGGGAGCAGGTGCCGCTGACCGATCCGCGGGTGAAGCTCTACCTGCCCAACTTTTCCGCCTATCACACCCAGACGCTGGGCCTCGCGATGCGCTGGCTCGGCCTGCACCCGGGCAGGGTGGTGCCGCTGACCCGCACGCAGCTGGAGCGCGGCTTGCGGCATACGTCCGGCCGCGAATGCCTGCCCCTGCCGCTTTGCATCGGACAGATTTTGCAGATCCACGAACGACGGGAACCGGGGGAGATCGCCGGCTTCTACACCGTGCGCGGCGGCGCACCCTGTGTGAGTGACGCCTACGAGGGCTACTTCGAACGCTTCATCGCGGAGCAGCAGTTGCCGGATCTCTTCGTTCTCAACGCCTCGGCGGAAAACGACTACCTCGGGTTTCCCAGCGAGCTGCTGTCCCGCCACGTCGGGCCGGCGATCGTGCTCGCGGACATCCTCGTCGAGCTCGACCACGTGCTGCGTGTGGCGGGCGCCTCCGGTGCCGTCCGGGCCTTTCAGAAGGAATGGCTCCGTTTCGCGGCCACGGTCGATTCGCTGGACGAGTTCAATGCCCGGCTGCCCGCCCTCGTCCGGCGGATCGCGGCGCTGCCCCGCATCCGCGACCCGCAGACATGCCCGCGGGTGGTTGTCACGGGTGATTTTTTCACGCGCTTCAGCCCGTTTTTTGCCGAAGGGGTGCGCGATCTCTATGCCGCGCGCGGCATCATCCTGAAGCCGGTCGACCTGACCGACTTTGTGCTCTACGGCGTCTACGACGACATTGCTGGCGCTGCGAGCAGCTGGGGGATGAAACCGGGCAACCTCGCGCTGGCGAAAGCATGCACCCGCATCTTTCAGCCGGACGGCAAACAATATCTCCAGAGCTGGCTCGCCTACCAGACGCAGCAGCGCATCGAGGAATATTACCGGCAGGTTTTTGCCGAAAGCGGCTTGCTCGTGGCGGGCAAGAATGATGTCGCCGCCCTGTTCGACAAGGCCGTCGAACACGTCTCCCCGTCACTCTTTGGCGAGGCGATCCCGGCCGTCGGCAAGGGCATCGAGGCGGCGGCGGAGGGCTATGACGGCACACTGCTGGTCGGACCTTTCAACTGCCTGCCGTATCGGATTGCCGAGGCCATCCTGCGTCCGCTGGGGCTCCGGCAAGGCATGCCGACGCTGGCTTATGAGAGCGATGGCTACGCGGTCGCCCCGGCCTTTCTCCGCCAGGTGGATGTGCATATCCAGCAGGTGCTCGACTTTGCCGCCCGCCGCCGGGCCCGGATTCCCGCCGGTTGATCGGTGCCTGTCCCGGCGGGGTCGGACTGACCTCCCGCCGTCTGACCAGGCAAGAAAAGGTCAGGACTGGGCAAGATATGCTGAGCGAAGAGTCGCGGGCGGGACTAGATTGCCACAAAAGCTGGAATCAGTGCCGTCCGGATGGGCGCTCCTGACAGAACATCCCGGGTGGATGTGCGCAGCGTGCCTGATCTGGCGGGAGTGATCCCGCAACAAAGGAAGCATCCCCATGAAAACAGACATTCCATTGTTATCCTCCCTGCTCACGCTGGCGTTGCTGACAGGCTGTGATATGGGTCCGAAATCGGGTCGGGGATTTGTCTTTCCGGAAGGCGACCTTGCCCGGGGTCAGAAGGCCTTTGTGGATCTGAAGTGTTATGAGTGTCATCGCGTCGACGGGGTGGCCGGACTGCCGGCACCCACGGTAGCGCCGGGAAAAGTGGTGTTGCTGGGCGGCGAGGTGCCCACGCTCCGGACCTATGGCGCGCTGGTCACCGCGGTGATTCATCCGTCGCAAGCCCGGACGGCCGGAGCCCCGGGACTGAGCGGAAAGGATGCCGTCATGCCCCAGTTCAACGAGACCATGACCGTCGCGCAGATGCTCGACATCGTGACGTTCCTGCATCCGCGCTACCGGAAGCTCATGCCGCTCCGCGAATACCATGTCCTGCCGTGACGCCGATCGTCGCCCTTGACTGACTCAGTCAACCACCGGTCGTAATCAGGTCCCGGCGAAGGTGTTCGCCGTGTTCAGGTGCTCGACGCCGGTATATTTCAGGGACTGCTCGTCGGCATGATAGCTGGAGCGGACCAGCGGGCCGCTTTCGACCGTGCCGAGACCGGCCGCGAGGGCGAATTGCTTCCAATGCGCGAACTCCTCGGGCGTCACCCAGCGGTCGATCTTCCAGTGCTGGGGGGTGGGCGGACTCAGGGCGGGCCGGGAGTCACGGGCTTGGTCGGGGGCTTGGCCCCGAGCTCGGCGGCCTTCACCACGTGCTCGAAGCGCTTCACGCCCTGCTTGTCGATGGAGCTGATGACGAGCTGGCGGTCCTCGCGCGGGCCCTTGACCTCGATCTGCACGAAATTCTGGTCGCCCACCAGCGTGCCCTTGACGAGCAACGGGTCGCGGGCCTTGGCGCTTTTCCCGACGTCCCATGATCCGGCGCTGAGCGGCGAGGCCGTGATCTCGTAAACCCAGGGGCCGTTCGGCTGCAGTTGCCGGCGGTAGACGCCGGAGTGGTGCGCATCCCCGGTCAGGAACACGACGCCGGTGATGCCGTGCTCGCGGATGAAGTCCAGCAGCTCCTCGCGTTCGCGCTGGTAGAGCTGGTGGCCGGAGCCGCGCGTCTCGGTCTGCAGGATTTGCGTGCCGTTGCCGATGAACTTGAAGGGGAAATGCCCCAGCGACTGGGCCTGGAGCAGCGATTGCTTGACCCATTCCAACTGGCGCCGGCCCCATTGCGATTTCTCCGGCTGGCGCACCTGGTCGATGTCGACGTCGTCGCGGTGGAAATAATCGTCCAGCAGGATGAACGCCGCGTCGCCCCAATACCATTTGTGATAGACGCCGGGGTTGTCGCGCTCGCCGTAGGAGACGTTGCCCCAGTAGGAGCGGAAGATCTTCAACGTCTCGTCCTTCAGTTCGTAGGATTTGTTCGAGTCGTTGGGGCCGTAGTCGTGGTCGTCCCACGTGGCGTAGTGGTGCATCACGGCGAACAATTTCCGCAGCTCCGGCGTGGCGCGATCGTGCTGGGCGCGATGCCAGAGGCCGCTGACGGAGCTGTAGTCCGGCTCGCGGTAATACCAGTTGTCGCCGAGCCAGACCATGAAGTCAGCGCCGGTCTCGGCGGCGAGCCTGAAGGTCTCGAGGGTCTTGCCGTAACCCTCGCCCGGGCGGTCGAGGGCCGGTTCGTTGATGTAGGCGCAGGAGCCGGCGAGGAACTTGAAGTCGGGCGGACCGCTGCGCCACTCCCAGAGCGCGCGCGGCTTGAATTTGAGCGGGTAGGGGAACGACAGTCTGGCGCCGTCCACGGTCAGACTGTATTCGTAGGCGGTGCCGGGCGTGAGCCGGCCGGGGGTGAAGTGGCTGATCTGGCCGCCGGCCGGCGTGCGCTGCAGATGGTCGTTGACCAGCCTCACGGTCGCGGCGGGCTGGCCGGCCGGCCAGTATTCGAGCACGACGGAACTGGCGTCCTTGGTCTCGAGCCAGACGAACACCTCGCGCTGGGTGTTGTAGCCGAGCATCGGCCCCGCGACGAGCGAACCGGCGGCGTGAGCGAGGACGGCGAGCTGTGAACCGAAGAAAAAAAGCAGAACCGACGTGCGCAATTTCATGCCGTCAGCAAAAACAAACTTTCCAGCCGGTGCAACGCCGCAACCGTCGCGAAACGGTCAAACCGTCGCGAAGGTCGGGTGCGTGTTCAGGTGCTCTTCGCCGGTGTATTTGAGCGACTGCTCGTCGGCGTGGTAGCTGGAGCGCACGAGCGGGCCGCTTTCGACGGTGCCGAGGCCGGCCGCGAGGGCGAATTCCTTCCAGTGCTTGAATTCCTCGGGCGTCACCCAGCGGTCGATCTTCCAGTGCTGCTGGGTCGGCTGCAGGTATTGGCCGAGGGTGAGGATGTCCGTCTTGTCGCTTGCGATGTCGCGCAGGCACTGCGCGATCTCCTCCTGCGTCTCGCCGAGGCCGAGCATGATGCCGGTCTTGGTGGTGAAGCCGCGCGACTTGGCGTGGCGGAGCACGCTGCGGCTGCGGTCGTAGCGGGCCTGCACGCGCACCGGCTTCTGCAGGCGCTCCACGGTCTCGACGTTGTGGTTGAAAATGTCGGGCTGGGCGTCGAGCACGATGTCCACCTGGTCCATCCGGCCCTTGAAGTCCGGCACCAGCA
>LNEH01000155.1 GCA_001464505.1 Verrucomicrobia bacterium Ga0077533 | reverse complement strand
CTCCTTCGCCGTCATCCGCGAGATTGGGGTCGAGACCGGCGGTTCCAACATCCAGTTCTCCATCGACCCGGCGACCGGCCGCCAGGTTGTCATCGAGATGAATCCGCGCGTCTCGCGCTCGTCCGCCCTCGCGTCAAAGGCCACCGGGTTCCCCATCGCCAAGATCGCGGCCAAACTCGCCGTCGGCTACACCCTCGACGAGCTGCGCAACGACATCACGCGGCTTACCCCCGCCAGCTTCGAGCCGACGATCGACTACATCGTCACGAAGATGCCGCGCTTCGCCTTTGAAAAATTTCCCGGCGCCAACACGACGCTGACCTCGGCCATGAAATCCGTCGGCGAGGCCATGGCCATCGGCCGCACCTTCAAGGAGTCGTTCCAAAAATGCCTGCGCTCGCTCGAGATCGGCTCTCGCGGCTGGGGTGGGGGTGGCAAATTCGGCGGCGACGAGCTGCCGGACGACGCCACCATCCGCCAAAAGATCGGGACGCCCAACGCCGAGCGCGTGTTCTACCTCCGCTGGGCCTTCCTGGCCGGTCTGGCCGAGGAGGAGCTGTTCAACCTCTCCAAGATCGATCCTTGGTTTCTCCGCCAGTTGCGCGAGCTGCACGAAATGGAGTTGGAACTGAAGAGGCACACCCTGCGGTCCATCGATACCGCGCTCCTCCGCCGGGCCAAGCAGGCCGGGTTCTCTGACGCCCAGTTGGCCCACCTGCTCAAGACCGATTTCGACACGGCCCGGGCGCACCGCAAAAAGGCCGGCGTCAACACGACTTACCGGCTCGTCGACACCTGTGCCGCCGAGTTCGAGGCGTTCACCCCCTACTATTATTCAAGCTACGGCGACGAGAATGAGATCGTGCCGACCAAGAAGAAAAAAATCATGATCATCGGTGGCGGCCCCAACCGCATCGGCCAGGGCATCGAGTTCGACTACTGCTGCGTGCACGCTTCCTTTGCGCTGCGCGAGGCCGGTTTCGAAACCGTGATGGTCAACTCGAATCCTACTTTGAACCGCTGACGCTGGAAGATGTGCTGGAAATCTACGAGCAGGAAGGCTGTGTCGGCGCCATCGCCCAATTCGGCGGGCAGACCCCGCTCAACCTCGCCAGCGCGTTGAAGGCGCGCGGCGTGAACATTATCGGCACTTCGCCCGAGAGCATCGACACCGCCGAGGACCGGCAGCTGTTCGCGGCCGTGCTCGACCGGGTGAAACTCAAATCGCCGGCCAACCGCATCGCCATGTCCGAAGCCGAGGCCATCACCTCCGCCGCTGAACTGGACTACCCGGTGCTCGTGCGCCCGTCGTTCGTGTTGGGTGGACGCGGCATGTTCATTCTCTACAGCGAAACCGAGCTCAGGGAGGTGGTGCGCCAGGTGTTCGACGTCATGCCCGGGAAGCCCGTGCTCATCGACAAGTTCCTGGAGGACGCCATCGAGCTCGACGTGGATTGCATCAGCGACGGTGAGACCACGCTCGTCGGCGGCATGCTTGAGCACATCGAATATGCCGGCGTCCACTCCGGCGACGCCGCGATGGTGATGCCGCCGCACACCCTCTCGCCGGAGATGCTCGGCGCCGTCCGCACCGCCACCTACGCGCTCGCCCAGGCGCTCAAGGTGGTCGGCCTGATGAACGTCCAGTTTGCGATCAAGGACCAGCAGCTCTACGTGCTCGAGGTCAACCCGCGGGCCTCGCGCACGGTGCCGTTTGTGGCCAAGGCCATCGGCGTGCCGCTGGCCAAACTCGCGGCCCGTGTCATGGCCGGGGCGAAGTTGAAGGATCTTGGCTTCACGCGGGAAATCCAACCGAAGCATTGGTGCGTGAAGGAGGCCGTGTTTCCCTTCAACCGCTTTCCTGGCGCGGCCATCATGCTCAGTCCGGAGATGCGTTCGACGGGGGAGGTCATGGGCATGGACGACGATCTCGGCATCGCCTTCGCGAAGACGCAGATGGCGGCCAAGCCCGCGCTGCCGCTCGCGGGGCAGGTCTTCATCAGCGTCAAGGATTCCGACAAGCCGCACGTCGGCGAACTGGCCCGGGGCTTTATCGAGCTGGGCTTCACGGTTTGCTCGACGACCAATACCGCCAAACTGCTGCAGGCGGAGGGGCTCGCGGTGCTGCCGGTCTTCAAGCTCAATGAGGGCCGGCCAAACTGCGTGGACATGATCAAGAACGGCGAGGTCCAGCTGGTGATCAACACCCCGCGCGGCATGATCCCGCGCAACGACGAGAACGCCATCCGCACCGCGGCGTGGGCCAACAATGTCTGCATCATGACCAGCATCACCGGCGCGCGCGCCTCCCTCAACGGCATCCGCGCGATGAAGGCCAAGCTCGTCGACGTCCGCCCCCTGCAACAATACAAGGGCAACGTCGCGCCGATGTGATCGGGTCGATGGTGACAACCTGGTGTCGGCAGCGTTGTATCGCAGGCTTACAATAGGCTAATTTTGGCGTTGAGACGGCAAGGGGCGCCGCTCAACCTGCGCGGTTCCATGAGTCAACTTCCTCCCGCCAACCAGTCACCCGAGGGCAGCACTGCCGTTTACGAGCCCGCTTTTGCCACCGCCGTCCACGCCTTTTGGGCCAAAAATCGCCAGGGCATCCTGATCGTTTGCGTCGTGGCGCTGCTGGCCATAATCGGCCGGGAAGGGTGGCAGTCCTACGCGGCCAGCCGCGAACGGGAAGTGCAGGCCGAATACGCGAAGATCGCCGACCAGACCGCCAAACTGCCGGCCTTTGCCGAGGCACACCCCGGCCACGCGCTCGCGGGCGTCGCCTGGCTCCGGCTGGCCGATGAGAAATTTTCCGCCGGTGATTTCAAAACCGCGACGGCCCACTACCAGAAGGCCATTGGCACCCTGAAAAACGAGGCTCTGCTTGGCCGCGCCAAGCTCGGCGCGGCGATCAGCCAGCTCAATGGGGGCGACCAGCCCGCCGGCGAAGCGGCGTTAAAAGCCATCAGTGCCGACGCGACCATCGCCAAGGGTGCGCGCGTTGAGGCGGCCTATCATCTTGCCTCCCTTGCGGCCGACGCCGGCAAAACGGACGAAGTCAAAAAACTGGCCGACGAAGCCTCCAAGATTGACGCCACAAGCTCCTGGGCCCAGCGCGCCACGCTGTTGCTCACCAGCCAGCCGACGGCAGCCAGGTCGGCCGCGACGACAGATACCGGTCTCACTTTCAAACCGGTCACGACCGACAAACCTCCCGGCAAGTGACCTTTGCCGGCCAAAAACGAAAGCCCGCCAATCCGGCGGGCTTTTCCCTTGGTGAACAGCAGTCCCGGGACCCGGGTTAAACGGCTTTTCCGGGGCGCTCCTCCCTCTGTTGTGACGATCACAGGCTGCGGCTGATAGCGCCCCATTGCACGACAACGTTGACAGATCAGAATGTCGGCCTCCCATTACCTTCTGTCGCGGGGTGTAGCTTAGCCTGGTAGAGCGCCTGGTTTGGGACCAGGAGGTCGTAGGTTCGAATCCTATCGCCCCGACCATCCTTCGCTTTCGGATTCTGAAAGCTACGGATGGCAGGGCAACCCCCGACGGGGCGGGTTCCAGGGTCTACACCAAAGTTTGGGGAGGGGGCATGCTAGGGCTGATGGTTATGGTGACCGCTGGGGGAATAACCGCAATTGACCTGGAAAGTGGTAAAAATGCTTCTTGCCTCAACACGGGAACCGCCCGTATATACGCACCCTCAATCTCTTAAACAAATGGATACTCTTTCCCGCGACAGTAATAACTCCGGCAGCGTCTTGCCTCTCGTTGGCGTGATTGCCGGCGGCCTCGCCCTGGTTCTCTCAATCGTGGCCCTCGTCAAACTTTCCACGCTCCAGAAGACCGTGGCCACACACGAGGAGGCGATCAGCAGCAAGATCCCCGCCCTCGAGGCCTCGATCAACGCCGCCGCCACCAAAGTCGACACCGACATCAAGGGCCTGCGCTCCGGCATCCAGAGCGCGCTGGACCAGGTCGGCAACGAGATCGGCACCATCAACGCCAAGATCACCAAGATCGAGGAAGCCCAGAAGGCCCGGGCCGCTGGCCCGAAAGGCGCGGCCGCCGCCCCGACCGGCGTGTTGAACGCCGACGGCACCTACTCGGTCGCCCCCGGTGACACCCTGTCGAAGATCGCCAAGAAATTCGCCACGCGGGTCGACTCCATCGAGGCCGAGAACCCCGGCCTCGACCCGGCCAAACTGAAGGTCGGCCAGAAGATTCGCATTCCGAAGAAATAAACTTCGCGAAATTTTTCCCGTGCCTCCCAGACCTTGTGTCGCGGAGGCATTTTTTTTGCCATGGCTGAACAACCGCCTCCGCCCCAACGCTGGAAAAAACAGGGTGCCCGCACGATTGCGCATACGCGCATCTTCGACGTGGAGAGCGTGGACTACCAGCATCCCGCAAGGCAAAAGCCGCAGGATTTTTTCGTCATCCGCGCTCCCGATTGGGTGAACGTCGTCGCGCTGACCCCGGACCGACAGCTCGTGCTCGTGCGGCAGTTTCGCTTCGGTTTGAATGATTTCTCGGTGGAGATTCCCGGTGGGGTGATGGACCGGGGCGAGGATGCCGTTGCCGCCGGCGTGCGCGAACTGCGGGAGGAGACGGGTTATGTCGGCACGACGGCACGACTGCTGGGCGTCGTGCATCCGAATCCGGCGATGCAAAACAACCGCTGCCATCTGGTGCTGGTGGAGAACGCCCGCCGGGAAGCCAGGCTCGAATGGGACTCCGATGAGGAATTTGAAATCCTGACGCGGCCGGTGGACGAGGTCTACCAGCTGGCCTACGGTGGCGGCATCACTCACGCCCTGGTGTTGGACGCGCTGCTGCTGTTCTCCCCGGTGTGGGCGGAAATGAATAAGAAGGAATGAAGACCACCTTTAGCCGCTGTCCCGTTGCCGCGTGCTCGCGGCCCGGGATTTGTCCCTGGAACTCCGTCCTCCGGCGGATTCCCGGGCAAACGCCCCCGTTTGACTTTGCCCCGGGCCGAAGTTAACTCCCCGAACCCAATGGAATCACCCGCGTCCGCCTCCGTCTTCGCCAACGCCCCCGAGGCCTTGGGTGCCGGCCAGGCCACTCTGCCCGGGCCGCTGGAGCAGGAGATCCGGGCCATCTACCGGCGCAGTCCGTTTTACGGCCGGCGTTTCCCGTTGCACCACGAGCCGCTGCAATGGTCGTGCTACCGGGAGATTCCCGTGCTGACCAAGCAGGAAATTCTCGACCGTGGGCACACGGCGTTCTTTGCGGACTACCCGGAGATCGAGCGCGGTCTGCAGGAAAAGAAATACGAATACGAGCACACCTCCGGCACCACCAGCGGGCCGATGACCGTGGTGATGGAGGACGGCTGGTGGAACGCCCAGTTGCGGCGCGCCTACCTCGCACACCCGGAGCTGGCCCGGTATGCGGACCGGTCCTACCGCAAGGCCGTGCTCGCGCCGATCGGCTGCTCCAGCAACCTCTGCCCCTACGAGGATCACCCTTTCCCGCACCGCTATTTTGACGGCACAGTCTACCTGAACCTCTCGAGCGATCCGTTTGTCTTCGCGGAAGCCGAGTGGGACCGGATCGTGCTGGAATTGCAGGCACTCAAGCCCGAGGTCATCGAGGGTGAGCCGGTTTACCTCTCGCTGCTGGCCCGCGCGGTGAAAAAACGCCGGATCAACGTGCCGAGTGTGCGCACGGTAATCCTCACCTACGGCAAAGCCAGCCGGCAGCACAGCCGGCGCATCGCGGAGGTCTTCCCCGATTCGGCCCAGGTCGATCTCTACGGTTCGACCGAAGCCGGCTACATTTTTGTGGGTGATGCGTTTGCGGACAATCTGCGCGCGATCGACGGCAACGCGTTCGTCGAGCTCGTGCCCTGGCGCGGGAACCTAAAGGATGTTTATCAGATCAACGTGACGACGCGCGACCGCGAGGCGATGCCGTTGCTGCGCTACTTCACGGGGGACATCGTGCGGCGGACACCGACCGGCTACCGCATCCTGGGCCGCGAGCGGGATCTCTATTTCAGCGGTGATGGGCGCGTGGTTTCGGTCTTCGAAATCGATGCAGCGATGCCGGAAGGTTTCGCCTGCTGGCACTGGAGCCTCGTGCAATCGGCGGACAAACGTTGGGATTTCCAATATGTGGCCGACGAGATCGCGCCGGCCGGCTTGGCGCGTGGCCTCCGGGCGCGCCTGCGCGTCGTTCAGCGACGCCGCCCTGCCGACTGCGCCTGCCGCCGCAGCCACGGGCTGACGCGGTAGCGCCGCCAGCCGAAAAACAGGGTGCTCAGGCCGATGAAGATCGCGCCGTAAGTCGATGGCTCGGGCACGGGTCGCGAGATGGTGGCGCCGAAACCCATGAAATCCATGTTGCCCGTGGCGGTTGCGCTGGTGTTGGTCGGATAGTAAGCAACGTTGTTCCAATTGACGAGGTCGGCCGCACTGGTCGGGGCGGTGTCGCCCGCCATCAGCGAAAAACCCTGGATGGTGGTGCCGGCGGCGATCCCAAGATCAGCAAAGCGGATGAGGATGCCGACGAGGTTCAGCCCGGAGCCAATATTGGTGACACTGCTGGCGGTGCCGCCGAGGTTGTCGCCGTTGGTGTAAGTGGCGCGCTCAAAATTGCCGGTTGTGCCGCCAGTAGGGGAGTTGATCGGCCCGCCAAAGGAATCAGCCGCGACCAACAGCCCGGAGTTGGCGTAGGTGGTGGGCGTGCCGGCGGTGCCAACATCAAGGTCGCCGGCGCCATCGACGGCGGTGAAGGCGGCGATGCGGAATCCGTCGCCGAAATTGCCGGTGTTTTCCAGGTCGAAGAAAACCAGCGAGTCGTTCGCTTGCACGGTATAGCCGCCGGCATAATAGAAATCGAGGCGCTCGATATTGGAATTCTGGGCACCGGCACCGTTGGCGAAGGGATTGCGCAACCCCTCATAGAGATTGTTGCTCAGAAACATGTTTTGGACCGAACTCGCATACTGGCCCAGCGGCGCGGTGCTTGTGCTGCCCGAGGTCTGGTAAAAAACCGTCGTGTTATTGGGACCGGTCCCACCGGCGTTGCGGCGCACAAAGATGTTTGAGGCGACGGGGCCATCGAACCGATAGTCGCCCAGCGAAGTGGTTACAGTGTTCACCGGAGCATATTGCTCGCGAAAAGTCAGGCCGCCCTGGACGATGTCGGCATTGTTGACGAGTGTCCCGTAGGTGACGTTGGTCACTGCGATTTGTGCTTGGGCGGAGAGAGCCAAGGCCAAGGCGCCCGACAACATTATGCGTCGACCTACTCCGGTGAGGAGTTGCTGTGTGGGATAGTGTTTATTAACCCGCTTCATCTAGGAACAAATACCTATGTCATCTGAGTATATTTGCCAGCTAAATCTGCAGAATTATCGCTTTTACATCTGAACCAAGCACAAAGCCTTTGCATTGGCCCACACTGGTATCGCGTTGACTGACTCAACTCATTGTTTATTATATACTAGAGACGCGTAACTGATGGCATTAATCCATTGCTCAATTTTACAAGTTAAACAGGAGCAGTGAAGAAACGAAGCCCATCGGCGATCATAGGGGGCGGGAGAGAGGCATAGACCAAGTATCCATAGCTGTGCCTCGAACTGTGATATTCGGGAAGCATGAAAGAACCTTATACCAGCGTCCCTAATGATTTGGACTATCGCTTGGCGGCGGCGAAGGGACTCGCCGCCATACCGGCGCTGCCGCGTTAAGTCTAATTATCAAGGGACGTTGGTATTAGGCAGATCGCTGTTCGGTCTGGTTTATTGAGAGCTGCGGACAGAAGCAGTCTTTGGCTAGTTTGTCAGACACAACTCCCCGGAGTATGACGCGCTCCAGCTGGCCATCATTTACCGAGCAAGACGGCAGCACACCCGTGAACATAGCGATAACAGGACTGCGGCAGGGAATCTGAATGAGGCCACGTTTCCAGCTTACGGGAATTCAGTCTTCAGCTTGCTGCGGGTATAATCGGAGAGGATACAATGGTTTTGCCCGCGTCTCTTCTTGGTAGATTTAGGCTCACTAATGAATCGAACTGCCGGACAGGCGCGGCCTTTACATTATTTGCTGGCATTGGTTTATCTATCACGTTCGGTCGTTCGCCCACCCGCCACGTATTTCCGCCCACCCCAGATGAATCTTTTCGGCTCCCTCTTCCAGTCGTCCATCGGCCGGAAATTCCTGATGGCCTTCACCGGACTGGTGCTGTTCGGGTTTGTCACGGGCCACCTTGCCGGCAACCTGCAACTCTTCCTGCCTCCGGCCAAGATCAACGCCTACGGGCACATGCTCGAGTCGCTCGGTGCGGGATTGTGGCTCATCCGGGCTTTTCTGCTGCTTTGCCTCGTCATTCATGTGTGGCTGGCGATCCAACTCACGCTGGAGAACCGCGCCGCCCGGCCCCAGGACTACGGCGTTGAACACCTCAATCGGGCCACGCTGGCTTCGCGCCTCATGGCTCGCACCGGGATTGTGGTGCTGGCGTTCATTCCGTTCCACCTCGGGCACTACACCCTGCGCATCGGCCACCCCGACTGGAGCGAGCACACCTTCAGGCTCGCGGACGGCACGATGGTGCGGGACGTGCATGCCATGATGGTGCAGGGCTTCAGCAACCTGCCCGTCTCGGTCTTTTACCTCATCGCCGTCGGCATCCTGGCCTATCACCTCAGTCACGGCATCGTCAGTTCGATCCAGACCATCGGCCTCAAGAACGAGAAATGGACCGCGCAGGTCGAACGCTTCTCGGTCGCCTACTGCTGGCTCTATTTCCTCCTCAACGCGGCCATCCCGCTCGCCGTCCTCGGCGGTTTTGTTCAAAACCGCGTCTGATATTCTCCCGCCATGGCCCAACTCGAATCCAAGGTTCCCGCCGGTCCGCTTGCCGACAAGTGGCGCAAGCACAAGACGGAGATCAAGCTCGTCAACCCGGCCAACAAGCGAAAATACGAGGTCATCGTCGTCGGCGCCGGCCTCGCCGGCTCGTCGGCCGCCGCCACCCTCGCCGAGCTCGGCTACAAGGTGAAGAACTTCGTCTTCCACGACAGTCCGCGCCGCGCCCACTCCATCGCCGCCCAGGGCGGCATCAACGCCGCCAAAAACTACCAGAACGACGGCGACTCGGTTCACCGGCTCTTCTACGACACGCTGAAGGGCGGCGACTACCGCGCCCGCGAGGCCAACGTCCACCGTCTCGCCGAGGTCTCGGTCAACATCATCGACCAATGCGCGGCGCAGGGCGTCCCCTTCGCCCGGGAATACGGCGGCCTGCTCGCCAACCGCTCCTTCGGCGGCGCCCAGGTGTCCCGCACCTTCTACGCCCGCGGCCAGACCGGCCAACAGCTCCTCCTCGGCGCCTACAGCGCGCTCTCCCGCATGGTCGGCGCCGGCGGCGTCGAGCTGCACACCAACTCAGAGATGCTCGACCTCGTCGTGGTGGACGGCCACGCCAAGGGTATTCTTGTCCGCGACCTCATCACCGGCGCCATCACCCGCCACAGCGCCGATGCCGTCGTGCTGGCCACCGGCGGCTACGGCAACGTCTTCAACCTCTCGACTTACGCCCGCGGCTCCAACGCCACCGCCATCTGGCGCGCCTACAAGCGCGGCGCCTGTCTCGCCAATCCTTGCTACACCCAGATCCACCCGACCTAGTCGAAGCTCACGCTCATGTCGGAGTCGCTCCGCAATGACGGCCGCATCTGGGTGCCGAAGAAAAAGGAGGACGCGAAGAAGAACCCCGCCGACATCCCCGAGGCCGACCGCGACTATTACCTAGAGCGCATTTACCCGAGCTTCGGCAACCTCGCCCCGCGCGACGTCTCCTCCCGCGCGGCCATGCGCATGTGTAACGAAGGTCGCGGCGTCGGGGAGACCGGTCTGGGCGTGTATCTTGACTTTGCCGACGCGATCAAGCGCCTCGGCGAACCCGCCGTGCGCGAACGCTATGGCAACCTTTTCGACATCTACCATGAGATCACCGCGGAAAACGCCTATAAGACGCCGATGCGCATCTTCCCCGCCGTCCACTACACCATGGGCGGCCTCTGGGTGGATTATAACCTGATGTCCAACATCCCCGGCCTTTTCGTGCTCGGCGAAGCCAACTTCTCCGACCACGGCGCCAACCGCCTTGGCGCCTCGGCGCTGATGCAAGGCCTGGCCGACGGCTACTTTGTCATTCCTTACACCATCGGCGACTACCTCGCCGGACAGAAACCCGGCTCTCGCCCCGCGACGGACCGCGCCGAGTTCAAGCAGGCCGAAGCGAGTGTCACGGGCATGAACAACCGGCTCCTCGCCAACCAGGGCAAGCAGCCGGTCAGCCATTTCCACAAACGCCTCGGCAAGATCATGTGGGATCACTGCGGCATGGCGCGCACCAAGGCGGGCCTCACCGCGGCGCTCCAGCAGATCCCCGCGCTGCGCGAGGAATTTTGGGCCAGCGTCAAGGTCCCCGGCTCCGCCGACACCCTCAACCAGTCGCTCGAGCAGGCCGGTCGAGTCGCCGACTTCCTCGAACTCGGCGAACTCCTTTGCCGCGACGCCCTCACCCGCGAAGAGTCCTGCGGCGGACACTTCCGCGAGGAATACCAGCACCCCGACGGCGAGTGCCTGCGCGACGACGCCAATTTCGGCCACGTCGCCGCTTGGGAATACCAAGGCGAGGGGAATGCCCCGCTGCGCAACACCGAGCCCCTCAACTACGAGTTCACCAAGATGAGCGTTCGCTCCTATAAGTGAGCCGGCCGCGACGTCCGCCCGCCCCAAGGATATCCCAATTTGTGACATCCTCAGCCATGTCCGCCCCGAAGACCGTTGATTCATCCGCCGCCATCATGCCCGCAGTGCGCGTGGATTCGCGGATTCTGCTTATCCGTGGCCAGAAAGTGCTGCTCGATCGCGATTTGGCTGAACTTTATGGTGTTGAGACACGCATCCTCAATCGCGCTGCCCGACGCAACCAGGAGAGATTTCCTGAAGATTTCATGTTCCGTCTCACCCGCGAGGAGATCACGAGGATATCCCAGATTGGGACATCCTCGGGCCTCAAATTCTCGAAGAGCGCCAATGCTTACACCGAGCAGGGCGTCGCCATGCTCTCCGGTCTGCTCAACTCGCCGCGCGCCATTCAGGTCAACATCGAGATCATGCGCGCGTTCGTCCGCCTGCGTCAGATGATCGCGGGCCACGCTGATCTCGCGCGCCAGCTCGCCGCCATCGAGAAGAAATACGACGCGCAGTTCAAAGCCGTCTTCGATGCCATCCGGGAACTCATGACTCCGATGCCCGCGAATATTCGTGAAGTCGGCTTCCACACCATTCTCAGGAAAAACCGCTCTGCGAAAACCAAAGGCTGATCCCATGGTCGCTCCCACTAGTAAGAAACTTTTCTCCGTCACCCTGCGCGTCTGGCGCCAGGCCGGCCCGGCCGCGCCCGGCAAGTTCGTCGATTACCCGGCCAAGGACGTGAATCCCGACATGTCGTTCCTCGAGCTGCTCGACGTCGTGAATGACGAGCTGACGCTGAAAGACGAGGAGCCGATTGCGTTTGCGCACGACTGCCGCGAGGGCATCTGCGGCACCTGCTCCTGCACCATCAACGGCAAGCCGCACGGCCCGGGCAAGGGCATCGCCACCTGCCAGCTCTACATGCGCAGCTTCCAGGAGGGCGACACCATCGTCGTCGAGCCTTTCCGGGCCAAAGCCTTCCCGATTCAGAAGGACCTCATCACCGATCGGGCCGCCTTTGATAAAATTCAGCAAGCCGGTGGTTTTATCTCCGTCCGCACCGGGGCGGCACCCGACGCCAACTCCATTCCCGTGCCGAAGGAGGACGCCGATCTTGCGATGGACGCAGCCACCTGCATCGGCTGCGGCGCGTGCGTCGCGGCGTGCAAAAACGCCAGCGCGATGCTTTTCGTGGCGGCCAAGGTCTCGCATCTCGGCCTGATGCCGCAGGGCCAGCCCGAACGCGACAAGCGGGTGCTCGCCATGGTGCAGACGATGGACGAGGCCGGTTTCGGCAACTGCACCAACCAATATGAATGCAGCGCCGTGTGCCCCAAGCTCATCAGCCACGATTTCATCGCGCGGATGAACCGCGATTACGTGGTGGCGCTGTTCAAGGCGCGATTCCGCCCCACCTCCAGCTCGACCGGCGGCGGCGCGGGTTGAGCAAACGCTTGGTGTTCAGGAATCCACGGTGCGTTTTAAACCGCGCCTTGTTGTTTTCCTAGGCGAACGGCTAAAGACTGCAACTTCTGCGGCATTCCCGTGTTTTCATGGCATCAACCAATTCCTCCCATGAAAACCGCTCTTATCTCCGTTCTCACCGCGACGCTTCTGGGCTTCGCGGCTTTCGCGGGCGGTCGTCACTTCGACGCCGCCGACTTTACCGCCATCATGTTCACCACCGGCCTCGTGGCCTGGACCATCGGGCAATACAGCCGCGTTCCCCGCGCGATGACCATGGCTCGGCCCATCCGACTTCCGGCCCGCGTGAACGTCCGTTCAGCCAAAGAGTCGGCGAACCGGCAGGCCGCTTAAGCGGTCCGGTTCACTCAACAGCGGCCCCGGGGCAACCCGGGAGCCGCTGGGAACCTGTGGGAGCGTGCTTGCACGCGACTGTCGCGACCAAGGTCGCTCCCACAAAAGCCGGACAAGAGTTGTCTTGATCAAATGCCTCGGGGCTTGCCCCGAGGATCTTTACTTGGCGGTAACCGGCACCTTGCCGGCAGACGTCAGACTGCTCTTGTCCGTCTTATCGCCGTAAAGCCGGATGATGATGATTGATTCCGTGCGATAGGTCGCGGTGCCGGCCGCTATCGCCTCACTCAGGGTGCGTTCGGCAGCGGCGCCGGCCGTGACCAGCTTGGTTGTGCGGTTGGCATTGGTCTGGGCCGGGATCGCCATCGCCTCATTCTCCTGAGTGGTGCCGACCAGCGTTCCATTGAGATAGATCCGGTGGGTCGTCTCATCCACCAGGTAGGAGACGATGTTGGGGTTGACGATACGCCATGACACCTGCGTCGTGCCGTCATGGCTGCGGGCAATGCCGGTGAGCTCGATCTTCAACCCGACGGTGATGGTGTTGTTGCTGCTGCAACCGGCCAGGAGCAGGAGCAGCAGGACGGGGGCGAAATATTTCTTCATCGGGCGCATATTGTGGCGGCTCTCCGGCGCGGCAAGTTTACTCGTCTTTCTCCTTGGTTTTCTTTTTGCCGCCGCCGGGCTCCAACTGGGCAATCGCCCCGACCGTCGCGAGCAGGAGAATCGCGGGTAACATCCACGGATGGTTGTCAATCAACGCGGGAATCTGGTCCGGCTGGCGGAAGTAGTAGAGCCAGTCGAGCTGGCTGGTGAAATAGGCCACCGCGAGCACGGCGCGGAACGAGCCCAGCAGCGCCGTGGCGAGGGCGAGGAGGAGTTTCTGCAGTTTGAGAGCCGCGAAACCGCCGACCAGCCCCGCAACGATGGCGGCAAACAGCGCCACCAGGTGGTTGAAGTGGGAGAGGAGCAAAACCGCCAGCGTCGCGCCAAAGCCGAAGCCCGCGAAGAACACCGCCGCCAGATAGAACAGGAACGCGAGACCGGCGCCCAGCAGCGCGCCGCCCAGAACGGCCGCGAGTCCGCCGTTGCCGCCGAGCCCGGCGGCCGCCGCCCCGGCCTGACACAGCAGCCCGCCGGTGACCGCGCCGAGCAGGGCGATGGTGAACTTGAAAATCTTGTAGCCGAAAAAACAGTCGAGCAGCCCCCAGGCGAGAGCGGCGACGGAAATCCAGGGATACAGCCCGGGCTCGAATTGCACGGCGGGAGGCAAGCGAGCCGCCGCCGCAGGCGCAACTTACTTTGCGAGGAAGAGCGGGGCGCCCGGTCCCATCGGGATGCCCAGGGCGATCCACGCCATGAGCAGCACCGTCCAGCTGATCAGGAAGAAAATCGAATACGGCAGCATGGTCGCGATCAGGGTGCCGATGCCGGTGCGGGGGTCATACTTGTGCGCGAAAGTGAGAATCAGCGGAAAGTAGCTCATCAGCGGCGTGATGATGTTGGTGACGCTGTCCCCGACACGGAAGGCGCCCTGCACCAGTTCCGGCGAGTAGCCGAGGAGCATGAACATCGGCACAAACACCGGCGCCAGCAGCGCCCACTTGGCCGAGGCGCTGGAAATCAGCAGGTTCACCGCGGCGGCGAACAGGACGAGGGCGAGCATCAGCGGCAGCGGCATGTGCTCCAGGCCGAGATGCTGGATGAACTCCGCGCCGCTCACCGCCGTGATGATGCCGAGGTTGGTCCAGTTGAAATAAAAGATGAACTGCGCGGCAAAGAACGCCAGGACGATGAACGAGGCCATGGACTTCATGGTGGCGGTCATGCCGCCCATCACGTCGTGGTCGTTTTTGATGGTGCCCGCCGCCGCCCCGTAGGCGATGCCGGGCAGCAGGCCGAAGACGAAGATGAAGAAGATCAGCCCGCGGATGAAATAGGATTCGAGAAACGAGGGGTTCTCGGGGTCCGTCAGGAAACCGCCCGGGGCCAGCGTGCCCCACAGCACGAGCAGGGTGAGCCCGAGGGTCACGCTCCCGGCCGCCCAGAGCCCGCGCTTCTCCGCGGACGAGAGGGGAGTGAGTTCCTCGCGCTTGGTCTCGCCACGATAGTCGCCAAGTCGCGGAGCCACGATTTTCTCCGTCACCCAGGTGCCGACGGCCGTGATGAGAAAGGTCGAGGCCCCCATGAAATACCAATTGGCGAAGGCATCCACGGTGTAGGCCGGGTCCATGATGTGGGCGGCGGCCTCCGACAGGCCGGCGAGCAGCACGTCCACCGAGCCCACCACGAGGTTGGCGCTGTAGCCGCCCGACACGCCGGCGAAGGCCGCGGCCAGTCCGAGCAACGGATGACGGCCCAGGGTGTGGTAGAGCGCCGCCGCGAGGGGAATAAGCAGCACATAGCCGACCTCGCTGCCGGCGTTGGACATCACCCCGGCGAACACGACCATGGGCGTGATCAGCCGCGCCGGCGAGTTGAGCACGAAGAGCCGGAGCATCGCGCCCATCAGTCCGGTATATTCGGCGATGCCGATGCCGAGCATGCAGGTGAGCGAGATGCCGAGCGGCGGATAAGCCAGGAAGTTGCGCGGCAGCTCGAGGATCATGCGCTGGATGCCTTCGGCGGACAGCAGGTTGACGACGGCCACCACCTTGCCGCTGCCGGGGTTGATCACCTGCACTCCCAGCCGAGCAAGGGCCCAGGACAACAGCACGACGAGGATGGCCAGAGCGGCGAACAGCGTCGCCGGGTGGGGCAGGGCGTTGCCGGCGCGTTCGACGATGTTGAGAAAGCGCTGGAGCGGCGAGGCGGGCGCGGATCGGGCGGGGGCGGAACTCATGGGGGTGGGGGCTGGCGGCGGTTATTGCGGCAGGAACAGCCCGGCGCCGGGCCCGACCGGCAGGCCCAGCGCGATCCAGGCCATGAGCATCAGGGTCCACGAGACCAGGAAGGCGATGGAATAGGGCATCATCGTGGCGAGCATGGTGCCGATGCCGGTGTTGGGCACGTAGCGGGCCGCGAAGCCGAGGATCAGGGGAAAATACTGGTTCAGCGGCGTGATGATGTTGGTGCAACTGTCGCCCACGCGGTAGGCGCCCTGCACCAGCTCGGGCGAATAGCCGAGCAGCATGAACATCGGCACAAAGATCGGCGCCAGCAGCGTCCACTTGGCCGAGGCGCTGCCGATGACGAGGTTGACGACGGCGGTGAAGAGCACCAGCGACACCATGAGCAGGATGGGGCTGCCCTGCAGATTCAGGGCCTGGATTGCGCCTGCGCCCTTCACCGCCATGACGGTGCCGAGATTGGTCCAGTTGAAGTAAGCGAGAAACTGGGCGGCGAAGAAGGCCATGACGATATAGGAGCCCATGGTGGAAACCGAGGCGTCCATGCCGCGGATGACATCGTTGTCGTTGCGGATGGTGCGGGCGCCGATGCCGTAGGCCAGGCCGGCCACGAGACCGTAGAAGAAGATGAAGAAGATGAGTCCGCGGATGAAGTAGGAGGCGAGAAACACCGGGTTCTTGGGGTCGAGCAGGAAGCCGCCCTCGGTCAGCGTGCCCCAAAGCACGAGCGCGGTCACGCCCAGCGTGGCGAACACGGCATACCAGAGCCCGCGCTTTTCATCCGCGCCAAGGGGTTTGATCACCTCGGGTTTGGCGTCACCCGTGTAGGAGCCGAGGCGCGGCTCAACGATCCGCTCGGTCACCCAGGTGCCGACGACGGTGATGAGCACGCTGGCGGCGATGAGGAAATACCAGTTGGCCGCCGGGTTGACCGTGATGCCGGGTCGCACCACGGCCGCGGCGGCCTGCGTGATGCCGGCGAGCAGGGCGTCGATCGTGCCGAGCACGATGTTGGCGCTGAACCCGCCCGACACGCCGGCAAACGCCGCGGCGAGGCCCGCCAGCGGGTGCCGGCCCACGGCGTGGAACATCGCCGCGCCGAGCGGAATGAAGAGCACGTAGCCCACATCCGCGCCCGAGTGCGACAGGATGCCGCCAAACACCACGACGGAGGCCAGCCAGCGGCGCGGCGTGGCCAGCACGATGAGCCGCAGGCCGGCGGTGACGAGCCCGGTGCGTTCCGCCACCGCGATGCCGACGAGGCAGGCCAGCACGGTGCCGAGCGGGGGAAAGCCCACGAAGTTCGGCACCACGTTCAGCAACATCCGGTGCAGGCCCTCGACGCTGAGCAGGTTCACCACCGGCACGGTCTGTCCGGTGGCGGGGTGGAGGACCGACACCCCCATCCGGCTGAAGATCCATGAACAGATTACAACAACTCCGGCGAGCAGGGCGAAGAGCGTCGAGGGATTGGGCAGGGTGTTGCCAACGCGTTCGATGACGGAAAGGAACCGTTGAAACAGGGTGCGGCTCCCGGTGGGGGTAGGGGCAAGACTCATGCGCCGATGCAAGTGGGGCGTGTCCCAACGTCAATCTTCGGCCAACTGATTCGACCGGCCGCCCCCAATTTCCGCTCCTGGCACCACTCCGTTGGGTGCCGAGCCGGGCGAGGCGTCAGTCTGTCTCGCGAAACTCAATAGGCTTTGGCGGCAAGCCGGACGCGGGTTCGGCCTCCTCCCGTCCCCGGGGAGGGCGGCTGCCTGGTTTCCCGGGTGAAAAGATGAAACTTGACGGTGTAGTTCTAGAAAACCATCACGGCCCGCGCGCTTTCGAGCACGATCCAGGCGGCGGCAAAGGCGCTCGCCCACAGAAAGAACCCCTTGGCGATCCGGCGCCGGCGCAGGCTGCGCTCATAGCGGTCGACATTGTGCGTGCGGTAGCCGGTGTCTTCCAGATAGCACGCGAACTGGGCGTGCTTCACCCGGGCGGTCCGCAGACGCTTGTCGCTCCTCATGCCCAAGGCGATCGGCAGTTGGTTGAGCAGGTGGCGCCAGCGGTAGGACATGCCCCAGCCTCCGTGAAAATAGCTCTTCCGTTCAAGTGGATTCTGGCTATCTCGGTTCCTTTCACGCTCACTTTACCCGATGCACCACTTCCGCTACGCCGCCCAGAAGCTCCATTGCGAATCGGTTGATCTCGCGGCCATTGCGCAACTTCACGGCACCCCGACCTACGTCTACAGCGCAAAGACGATGGAGGACAATTACCGCCGGTTGGCCAGCAGCCTCGCCGGGCTCGACCTGCAAATCTGCTACGCGATGAAGGCCAACTCCAACCTCGCCGTGCTGCGCCTCTTCTCGAACCTCAGCGCGGCGTTCGACCTCGTCAGCGGCGGCGAGCTCAAGCGCGTGGTGGCTGCGGGCGGCAGCACCACCCGCAGTGTTTTCGCCGGTGTCGGCAAGACGGAGGCCGAAATCCGGTTCGCGCTGGAGTCGGGCGTGTTCGGCTTTCACGTCGAGAGCGAGCCCGAGCTGGCGCGGATCAACCACGTCGCCGGCCAATTGGGCCGCAAGGCCCCCATCGCCATCCGCATCAATCCCGACGTCGACGCCAAGACGCACGCCAAGATCACAACCGGCAAGAGCGAGAATAAGTTTGGCATCCCGCTCAAGGCCGCCGCCGCCGCCTACGCCGCCGCCGCGAAATATCCCCACCTCGAGATCAAGGGCGTGCAGATGCACATCGGTTCCCAGCTGACCACGGCGGCGCCCTTCGTCGAGGCGGTGAAGAAGGTCGTGCCTTTCGTCGAGCAGTTGAAGCAGGACTACGGCATCACGTATTTCAGCGTCGGGGGTGGCGTCGGTATCATCTATCAGGACGCGCTCGCCAGCGGCGACGCGGCCTGGTGGAATGCCAAGCCCGAGGGCGAGCGGCCCCTCACGCCCGAGGCCTACGGCGCCACTCTCAAGCCGCTGCTGGCGCCACTCGGATTGAAAATCCTGCTCGAGCCAGGCCGTTTCCTGGTCGGCAATGCCGGCGTGCTGCTCTCGCGTGTCGAATATTTGAAACGCGGCTCGGGCAAAAACTTCCTCGTGCTTGACGCCGCGATGAACGACTTGGTGCGGCCCGCGATGTATGAGGCGTATCACGAATTGGTCCCGCTCCTGCGCGATACCACCCGGCCGGCGCTCAAGGCCGACCTCGTCGGCCCCGTCTGCGAATCCGGCGACTGCTTCGCCAAGGACCGCACGTTGCAGACGGTGGGTGAGGGCGAGTTTGTCGCCTTCATGAGCGCCGGCGCCTACGGCTACACCATGGCCAGCCGCTACAACACCCGGCCGATGGCCGCCGAGGTGCTCGTGTCCGGCAGCCGGTTCGAGCTGGTCAACGCCCGGGAAAATTTCGATGCTATGATCGCCGGTGAAAAAATCCCCGGTTTCCTCAAAACCTGACGGTCAGCCCCATGCCCGAGCCGCGCCCACTTAATTTCGCCGTCATCGGTGCGGGCGCCTGGGGCACCGCCATGGCCGTGCATCTCGCCCGCCGGGGCCAGCACACCACGCTGGTGCCGCGTCGGCCGGAGCACGCCGCCCAGCTCGTCGCGGCCCGGGAGAACCGCGATTATTTGCCCGGCATCAAATTCCCCGCTGCGCTCAGGCTGACCCATGATCTGCGCACCGTGCTGCTCGAGACCGATGTGGCGCTCATCGCCTGCCCGTCGCAATCCCTCCGGGCCTGGTGCGACCAGATGCGCGCCGTGCTGCACGACACTTCGCGGCTGCAGCTTTTCCTCAGCCTGGTCAAGGGATTGGAGACCGGCACCCACCTCCGTCCAAGCGAGATGATGGCGCAGATCCTTCCCGGTCTGAATTGCGGCACGCTCACGGGCCCGACCAACGCCGCCGAGGTCGCGCGCGGCCTGCCCGCCGCCATGGTGATGGCCGCCCAGCGCGCCGACGAATTCGTGCCCAAGGTGCAGGCGGCCATGAGCGGCCCCACGCTGCGCATCTATACCAGCGACGACCTCGCCGGGGCTGAATATGGCGCCAGCCTCAAGAACATCTACGCCATCGCCGCCGGCCTGTGCGACGGCCTCAAGCTCGGCGACAACGCCAAGGCAGCCCTGCTCACCCGCGCCGTGACCGAGATGGTTCGCGTCGGCACCTCGCTCGGGGCGAAGCCCGACACGTTTTACGGGTTGAGCGGCTTCGGTGACCTCGTGGCCACCAGCCATGGCCTGTGGAGCCGCAATCGCGAGTTCGGGGAGAAGATCGGCGCGGGTAAATCCGTCGCGGAGCTACTCGCCGGCCGCAAGACCGTCGTCGAGGGCCACCGCACCACCGAGGCGCTCCACGGCCTTTGCCGGGAACGCGGGATCACGGCCCCGATCCTCGCCGAGATTTACGCCATCCTCTATCAGGACAAGAAACCGGCGGACGCGCTCCACGCCCTCATGACCCGCGAACTCAAGCGCGAGACCACTTCGCCGTTCCCGAAAAAGTAGCGTGGTGTTCGGCCTTATGATCACTGTTTGGCGGCGGGGGCTTGCTCCGCAATCACTACGCCGGCGGCGGCCAGCCGGGCATATTCCGAATCATTCACCCCGCATCTCGCCAGTATTTCCCGGTTGTGTTCACCCAATTTCGGGGCGCGGGAGCGGATCGCGCCGGGCGTGCCGAGCATTCGCGGCACGACATGATGCATTGGAATGGTCGTGGTGTCGGGATCGGGATAATCGGCGACGATCTCGCGCTGGATGAAATGCGGATCCTCGAGGATCTGCGACACGTCGTAGATCGGCCCGACGGTGACCTCGGCCTTCTCGAAGAACGTGACGTTTTCCGCCTGCGTGTGCCGGCCCATGAAAGCGCCGATGATGGCGTCGAGCTCCGCGGCGTGTTGCACACGTGCGGCATTGGCGCGGAAACGAGGGTCATCGATCAGGTCGGCGCGACCCATGGCGCGGAACAGGCGCTCGGTCATGCCTTGGGTCGAGGCGGAAAGCGCGACATACCTGCGGTCACTGCAAAGGTAGACATTGCGCGGCGCGGAATTGGTCGAACGGCTGCCGGTGCGCGGCTTGACCTTGCCGGTGAGGCGATAGTTGGCGGCCTGCGGACTCAGGATGGCGAACAGGGGATCAAGCAAGGGCAGGTCGATGACCTGTCCGGAGCCGCCATTTTTCTCAACCTCGCGCAGGGCGATCATCACCGCCGAAGCACCGTAGAGCCCGGCGACACCGTCGGCGAGATACATGGGGGGCAGGACGGGCTCACGGTCCGCGAAACCGTTGAAAGAAGCGAACCCCGACATGCCCTCGATGATGGTGCCGAAACCCGGGCGCCGGCTGTAGGGGCCGTCCTGGCCCCAACCCGAGATGCGCACGATGATGAGCTTTGGGTTTAGGACCAAGAGAAGTTCGGGGGCGAGCCCCATTTTTTCCAAAACGCCCGGACGAAAGCTCTCGATCAACAGCGTGGCGGAGGGAACCAGCCGGCGGAGCAGTTCAATGGCCTCGGGTTTGCGCAGATCGAGCGCGAGGCTCTTCTTGTTGCGCGCATAGATCTTCCAGTGCGTGGACACGCCGTTGGTCTGCCACGCACGCAGGGTGTCACCCTCGGGCGGCTCGACCTTGATGACCTCGGCACCGAAGTCGCCGAGAATCTGGGTCAGCACGTTGCCCGCAAACAGCCGCGACAGGTCGAGCACGCGGATACCTTGCAGCGGGCCGCGTGCGGCGGGGTCGTAGTCGCGCTTTTTCAGGGGCATGGCTGCGGAATCACGGCGCCGGTGGCGGAAGTTGCCGGGCGATGGCAAGGACGGCGTGAGCGCGCTTGATGAAAGGTGCGTCAATCATTCGGCCGTCGATGGTGAAAGCGCCGACGCTCGTCCGGCCCGCAGCCTCCACGACACGCGCGGCGAAGGCGATTTCTTCGGCGGTGGGGCGGAAAATCTCGTTGGCCAGCGCGATCTGGCTCGGGTGAATGCAGGATTTCCCGATGTAACCAAGACGCTTGGCGGCGACGGCCTCAGTCCGGTAACCGTCCAGATCCTTGAGGTTCCCATAGGCGGCATCGCAGGCCCAGATGCCGGCCTCGCCGGCAGCCAGGCGCACCGCGAGCTGGAGCTGATGGATGGCCGCGGCATCGGTGCGGTCGATGCCGAGCGGCTCCAGGAGGTCGGCGAAACCGATTTGCAGGCCCGCCACGCGTGGATCGGCGCAAGCAATCTCAGCGGCGAACCTGAGCCCGCGGGGCGATTCGATATTGGCGAGGATGCCGATGGGGCGGATAAGGCCGCGTTCAGCCTCAAGATGGGTGAGAGCCTTGGCTACTGTGCGAATGTCTTCGGCCGACTCCACTTTGGGCAAATTGAGCAAGTCGAGACGTGGCCCGACGACGGCGGCGAGATCGGCTGTGAAATGTGGGGTCGCCAGCCCGTTAACGCGCACGATAATAGTCTTTTTCGACGCAGCGAAGTCAGGAGATTGCAACGCCTGTCCGATGAGGCGCCGGGCCTCGGCCTTGCCGGCTTCAGGCACGGCGTCCTCCAAGTCAAAAGACAGGCTGTCGGCCTGGCTGGCCAGGGCCTTGGGGAAAAATTCGGGGCGGGAACCCGGGACGAACAGCTTGCTGCGCATGACGGCGAGTATGCGGATATTTCAGCTGGCGTCGACCACGCAGCGGAAGCCGAGCATGCCGCTGCGGTCCTTGCCGGGGGACATCAGGAGGTATTTGCCATGCTGGTCGAGCTGGTAGGCCTGCGGGAAATACCAGTGCGAGGTCTGAGGTTGGTAAGAGCTGCCGCCGCGGAGCGCCGCAGCGCGGGTGTGCTCGTCAAAATATTCGTTGGTCCACTGCCAGACATTGCCGACCAGATCCATGACGCCGAACGGGCTGGCACCGCCCGGGTGGGTGTCGACGTCGTCTGGCGGCAGCAGCGTGCGGCCGCGGTTTGGCTTGGGCATGTTGGCCGTGTTCCAGTCGTTGCCCCAGGGGTAAAGTCGGCCGTCGGTGCCTTGGGCGGCGTAGTGCCATTCCCATTCATGCGGCAGGCGCTTGCCGGCCCACGCGGCGTAAGCGCGGGCGTCCTCGAGCGAGACCCAGGTGACGGGTTTCTTCTCCCAGCCGGTTTGCGGCGCGCCGTCTTTCCAGTCGCGGAGAAAATGGTGGTCGTCCTTCGGGCGGTAGCCGGTCGCGCCGATGAACTTCTTGAAATCCGCGTTGGTCACCGGATAGCGATCGATGTGGAAGGACGTCAGCGCCATGCGGTGCAGGTGGGCGCGGCGTGCGGAATTTTCCCATGGGTATTGGAAGTCGAGGCCCTTCCACGTGTAGCCCTCGATCTCGATGCCCGCGACCTTGAAGTCGAACTCGCCGGCCGGGATCGTCACCATGCCGGCCGGCGCGGTGGCGACGGGCTTCGTCGGGGCGATGGGCACGATTTGCTGCGGGATTGCCTGCCAGACGTTGGAGAGGGATTGGAGCGGAACCTTGGCCAGCTCCTTCATGCGGGTAAGGAACGCGGGCAGGCCTTCCAATTGCGCTCCACTTTCGACAGCGAGCACAGCGCCGTAGCCGCGCGTCTCGAGCGGGAGGGCGATGACAGCCTGGCCGTCTGCGAGGCGCGGGGAAATTTCCGTGCCGTTCCACAAGTCGTAGTAACGGCGACCGTCCCGATGCGCCACACGCAGCTGGTCGCCGGCCATGTCGTATTCGTTGCGGTTGACGATGGTCCAGAGTGTGGCGTCGCGACTGGGGAACTTAGTGGCGAATACTCCCTGCTGGAGCGCGCGGGCGTAGGGTTCCCAATCGGGGCTGACGAGGAGACCGGCGAATTTGCGCTGCAAGGTGGCGATGCGGCGCAGGGTCTCGGCATCGCGAGGCGTGAACTGGTTCCAGACGCCCCAGACATTCTCCCAGCTGACGTAGCCGAGGCCGTTGAAAAAGATGTAATGGAAATCGTCGGTGCGGTCACGGGCCCAGCGGTTCTCGACGTTGATGAGATGGCGCGGCTCGAGCCACTTGAGCTTGCTGACGGCGGGGATGATCTCGGTGGAGGCCTTGCCCCAGCTCTGGTGGTTCCACATCAGACCTTCGTCGGCGGTGGGCGCGGACTCGGGCTGGAATACGAGAGGATGCCCGATTGCCTGCGAAGCATCGAGGAAGGCGCGGGGCACGCCGTTGTAGGTGTCGCCGTTGACGCCATCGACGCCGAGCGCAGCGGCGAGGCGGACAATCGCGTCCCAATCGGTCGTGCCGGTGGGCTTGGTGCCGTTGTCCCACGCCATCGTCGGGATGAACACCTTCACGCCGCGGCGCTGGAAATCCGCGACGGCCTGCTTGAGACCGGCGAGCCCGCCCGGCAGGTCGCTGGCGAGATCGGTCTGGTTGCGGTCGTCAATGCCGATGTTCGGATAGACATACCAGAGGAGCACGCTGTCAATGCCGCCGTAGCGGCGATCGAGATCGTCGAGGTATTTGTCCACCGTGTATTTTTCCGCGACCGGATCATAAAAATACCGGTCCTCGACCATCATTTGCGTGTGGACGAAGTTGCGCTGCGACCACGCGAGTTCCGGGCGGCGGTATTGCGCGTCGTTGTAACCCATCCGGATGAGGTGCTCGTGGCGCCATTCGCGCAAATCGCGCAACCAGACCTCGGCGTTATCGTTCACGTCGATCCGCCACTGGCCGATATTGTTCATGGGCCAACCCGGCATCTTGCCGGGGGTCGGGAGGTGGGCGCCCGTGCTGAAGTGGGAGAGCTGGTATTCGGCGATCTGGGCGACCGGGGCGCGCTGGGGTTTGCTCATGCGGGGGTGGGGGTGGCACCGGGAACGTTGGCAGAGTTTGCGGAGGATGACATGACGAAAGTGGGGCAGCGCCCCGGGAGCCAGCCGGCCCGTAAGCACGTGAATCCGGGGGCTGGTCCGGAGGGATGACGGAAAGATGCGCAATCGTTTGCTCAACCTTTTCCGCATGTCTACCCAAATCGTGCCTTGCGTGCGGCGGGGGATTTCCGCAAATTGCCTGCGCTATTTAAAATCTCCCGCCCGCGTCCCGCCTTGCCCGCCCACTCCATGAATAAGCCCTCCAGTCTGATCGACGTGGCCCGCCGGGCGAAGGTGAACATTTCGACGGTCTCGCGCACAATCAACCAGACGGGCAAGATCGGTTCGGAAACCCAGGCCCGGGTGCGGAAAGCCATGCGCGAACTGGGCTACAAACCCAACCGCGTAGCCCGCCGGCTGCGCACGCGCGACAGCAGCAGCCATCTGCTGGGTCTGATCATCCCGAACATCCAGAACATCTTTTTTGCCGACCTAGCGCGGGGGGTCGAGGATGTGGCCTATAAGAGCAACTATGCCGTGCTGTTGTGCAATTACGACGAGGACGAGGCCAAGGAGCGGTTCTACCTCGACGTCTTGCAGTCGGAGTCCGTGGACGGCATCATCCTGCCCCCGATCCACGAGACCGACCCGGCGGTGCTGCAGGTGGTGCGCAATGGCACTCCGGTAGTGTGCGTGGACCGCAGCCTGTCGAGCGGTAATCTGGATAAAGTGGAGGTCGACAACCACACCGGGGCGCTGAAGGCCGTCGAGCACATCATCGCGCGCGGCCACCGACGGATCGGCCTCATCGGCGGTCCGGCGGACTCTTCGACCGGACGGGAGCGCCTGCGCGGTTACAAGGACGCGCATGCGCAGGCAGGGCTCGCGCTCAAGCCGGAACTGATACGCTTCGGCGATTACAAGCAGGCCAGTGGAGAGACCATTGCGCACGAGCTGCTTTCCCTGGCCGAGCCGCCCACAGCGCTGTTTGCCTGCAACGGGCTGATGACGGCGGGCGCACTCGAAGCTATCGCGGCTCGCGGGCTGAAGATGCTGCCAGACGTGTTTAACCCGCCATTAACTGTCGTCCGTCAGCCTGCTTACGAGGTGGGAAAGTATGCCGCGGAGTTGCTATTAAAGCGCATTGAGGACGGCAAACGACCCGCCACAAGTCTCAAGCTCATGCCTGAGCTGATCATCCGGAAATCCTGCTGAGCTTCCCGGCTCCGGGAGCAATTGTTTCTCTTGACGCAAGGTGGCGGCAAACGTTTGCATAAATTTGCCTTTCAGGCTGCCCCGAGCAAACGCTCCGCCAGCATCCATCCGTTTTATCATGCCCACCTCCCCGCAAGTCCTCGTCGTTGGCAGCATCATGCAGGACATGACGTTTGCCTGCGCGGATTTTCCACAGGGTGGGCAGACGGTCATAGCCCGGCTGGCAGTCGGCCAGGGCGGCAAAGGGTCCAACCAGGCCATCGCCTGCGGGCGCGCCGGTGTGCGCACGATGTTTGTCGGCGCGATGGGGCGCGGCGCCTACGCCGGCGAGGTGGCCGCTTTCTACCGCCGCGAGAAAATCGGCTGCCGGCTTGCGCTCAAGACGGATCGGCCCACGGGCACCGCCGTGATCCTGCTCAACGGCGAGGGACAGAACATGATCGTGATTGAGCCGGGGGCCAACGCCCGGCTGGCCCCGGGTGATGTGCCCCGGGCGCTGCTGACGGGCGCGAAAGTGGTGGTCACTCAATTGGAATCAAACCTGTCGACCACGGCGCACACGCTCCGTCTCGCCCATCGGGCCGGGGTGACGACGGTGCTGAATCCCGCGCCGATGCGGCATGATTTTAACCCGCGGTTATTGCGGCACGTTGACATCCTGATTCCAAACGAGGGTGAGTTCATCGCTCTCGTGCGCAAACTGCCGGAGATTCACCGGCGGAATTTCGACGAGCGGGCATTGCATGCGATGCCGCGGGAGGCACTGCATGCCTTATGCCGCCTGTTCAAGGTGCCAACCCTGATCGTGACCATGGGCAGCCGGGGCTGTTTTATTTCGGAGAAAGCCAGGCACATGTTCATCCCGGCCCATCGTGGCCTGAAGGTGGTGGATACGACCGGCGCCGGCGACGCGTTCTGCGGAGGTTTCGCGGCGGGACTGGTTCGCTACAAGGGCCGGATCGCCGAGGCGGCTCGCCATGGCACGGCGGTGGCCGCGCTGTCGATCACCAAACCCGGCGCGGCGTTCGCGATGCCCACGCGGAAAGAGCTGAAGCGGTTTCTGCGCAAAACAGCAACATCACAGTTCAGGGGAAAGGGTGACCAAGTCTGCTAATTGGGCAGAAACGTCAAAAAGATCCATCCCCTTGGTGAAAGGCAGACAAACGCCCGTGGTGAGACGCACCTTTTCGATCCAGTGTGGCGGGATGCGGCCCATCCCATTCATTGCTCCGCTGATCGCCCCGACTATCGCGGAAATGGTGTCGGCATCGCGGCCGAAATTCCCGCTGTAAATAATGCCCCGCTTAAAATCTCCGTTGGTCAGTTTCACGATGGCCAGTGCAGAAGCGACCGCTTCGGGGGCAATTGCTTTGTATTCGGTCCACAAGGCATCATGCAGCGGCTTCCAAGCGGCTTCCAGCGTTTGCTGCTCTTCGATGATGCTCAACGCTTTCGTGAAGGCGTATCTTATCCATGAATCCGGAGGGGTAACATTGATCGCCGCCTGAAATGCTTCATCGGCCGAGGCACCGGCCATCGCCACGGCCACTGCGGCCGCCACCGCTTGGGCGCCCCACAGTCCATCTCTGGAATGACTGATACGGGCATCAATCTCCGCCAAAGTCGCGGCTCGCCCCGGGTCACCGGCACAGGCGATGCCAATCGGCGTCACCCGCATGGCCGCGCCATCACTCGTGCAATAGGAGTTATAGATGCCGGAATGCGGGGGCAATATTCCGCGCCGGATATTGGCCGCCGCTTCCCGCTCGCTCGCCCCGCCGCGCTTCAACTCCGACAGGGGCAGCACATGGGTCCGCCAACTTTCGAGGACATCTGCATCGGTCAAATTTCCGCTGGCCTTGATCAGCGTCTGCGCCGTCAACAGGGCAAATTCGGTGTCATCCGTTCCCGGTGCCGGCTTGTCCGAAAAATCCATGGTGATGCCATATTGCAGATGATATTCCGGGGAACGGGCAATATCACCGAATGAATCACCGATCGCGTGACCCACGAGGCTGGCCCGGGCCCGGTCTTGCAGCAGGGCCTTGTTTTTCAACAGGTCATTCTTGGTTAGCATGATGTTCTTATGGTTTGGTGGCTGAATCTTTTGGGTGGGGGAAGCTTGAGTGGTAAATCTCCGGTCAGTCATTGCCGTCATGATCACGGTTTTATGGTCCACTGAGCGGAACCTTGGCTGGTAAAATCTTCGGACCGTTTATGTGGGTCTCTTCTGAATGAGATAACAAAAAAGTTGACACGATGACGAAAACTAAAAATCGTCGCCAATGCAAACGTTTGCTTAAACTTGGACGTTAGCTTTCCCACCCCACAAGCCCCAAATGTTTTCTACGTTCCTCTCCCTTGGAACACAGTCACTTCCCAACGCCCGTCCAGTCTGATCCAGACCCGGCCCCGCAACTGAAGCATTCTGCTCCCCGCCTCCGACGCCACCCCTAGATATTTCAGACTCCCCACACCCAACGCAAACGTCTGCCTACCCCTGCCCCATGAAAACATACCCTACCCGAACCAAATCCGTCGCGACCCTGGTTGCGGCGTTACTGTTCATCGCCTTTGCCGCCACAGGCCTCGCCCAGACGACAACCACGCCCGTCGCGGACGCTGACAAGACCGAAGAGGAAGTGGTCAAGCTGGAGAAATTAACCGTCACCACCGGCTACCGGTCGCCCAAGGCGATCGACCAGATTCCCGGGGCAATCAAGTTGATCACAACTTCGGAAATAGCGGGGACGCAAATACTGACAGATGACGCCACGGCGGTGTTGTCCAGGATTGTCCCGGGTTACGCTCCTGCGACGCAGGCCATGAACAACACCGGCGAGACGCTGCGTGGGCGCGTCGCCCTGCGCCTGTTTGATGGCATTTCCCAAACTACGCCGCTGCGTGAGGGCAGTCGTAATGGAACCTTTACGGACATGGATGTCGTCGGCCGGATTGAAGTCATCAACGGACCATCGGCATCGGAGGGCATCGGAGCAGTGGGTGGCATCATCAACTATATCTCGAAGAGCCCGGAAAAAGAGGGCAGCGAGGCGGTGCTGCGCTCGAAGTTCTCTATCGCGGGTTACGATGACGAAGACAGCACGAGTTGGAGGGTGGGTCTCAACTACTACCACAAGTCAGGCAACAAAGACTTGGTTGTTGGCACCTCCTTCAGCAAACGTGGCATGTCCTATGATGCCAATGGCCGGAGGCAGGGGATGAGCCAGAGCGGCTCGATCAACGATTCGGAATCCCAGAATCTGTTCATCAAGGCAGGCCACACCTTCGGGGAAAATAATAACCAACGCGCCACCCTGACCGTCAGCCGGTTTCACATCGAGGGCAGAGGCAACTATATCTTCGAGTTTGGCGATCGCAGCCTCGGCATTCCTGACTCGGCCCGCCGCGGCCGGCCCCTTAATTCTAAGACGGAGTTCAATGATTTCAACCAATACGCCTTGGCCTACAACCACGCGAATCTTCTGGGCGGCTCGTTGAATGTCCAGATCTACAAGGCCAGCCAGGCCATGCGCTTCCTTACCGAAGATGGCGCCGACCGCCAGGATCCCCTTATCGCTCCGTTGGGCACGCTGGTCGATCAGTCGGAAATTAATTCACAGAAGCGAGGCCTGCGCAGCTCCTGGTCCCACAAAGAGCTGTTCGGTGTGGCCGGCTTGGAAGTTAATACGGGCTTCGACATTCTGGACGAGACCGCCCAGCAGATACTCGCCCTGACCGCCCGCGTGTGGGTGCCGCCGATGAATTTCACCAGCAATGCGCCTTTCGTGCAGGCCTCCTACGCCCGCGGCCCCGTGACGGTGAGTGGCGGCGTGCGCCGCGAAGATGGCGAATTGCAGGTCGATAACTATACCACCACTTACTTCCGGAACCGGGTGGCGGTTACGGGTGGCACGCTGGGTTATCAGGAAACACTCCCGAATGCCGGCCTGATCGTGCGGCTGCCCCGCAACTGGTCGGTCTTTGGTTCCTACAGCAAGGGTTACACTTTGCCGAACGTTGGCATCCCCCTGCGCAATGTGAATACCGTGGGCCAGTCAGTGGCGGGCATTCTCGACCTGCAGGCGGTCATCGCGGACAACAAGGAGGTGGGTGTGACTTGGAACGGCAAGAAGGCGAGCTTCAATGCCTCTTACTACAAATCCTATTCAGACTTTGGAGTGACATTGACGGTCGATCCGGTCACGCGGGACTTCGTCATGCAGCGCCGGCCGGTCGATCTGAAAGGTTGGGAAGTCACCGGAGAATTCAGGCCGAACAAGATGTTCAAATTCAATGCCACCTATTCGCACACCAAGGGGATGACAAGGACCACCGAAACAGGGCCGTTAACGCGCCAAATGGGCATGGCCAGCATCAGCCCAGACAAACTCAATCTGTCCGCCACCTGGAAGTTCTCGGACAAAGGCAGCATGACTCTGTATCAGGACAACCTCTTCAAGCGTGACATCAATGTCGGTGCGTCGGGCGAAGAACGCACCTCGGGCCTCACGCTGCACCATTTGACCGTAAACTATGCCACCCAATGGGGCGACTTCGCCTTGGGCGTGGAGAACTTGACCAACAAGTTCTATATCCTGCCATGGTCACAAATTGACCAGTTCCTGAACTATTTTGCGGGAAGGGGAAGGGTCATTTCCCTCAGTCATACGATCAAATTCTAAGGCTTGTTTAGAACACGCTCCAGTTGTTCCTCTACGGGACAGCTGGAGTTTCTTGTCAGTATTTTCCTGAACCCGTTCTCTTTGCGGCCACCCGGTGCTCGACGTGCCGGCGCTTCCGCGCACACTACCGCTGCCACCCCGAGTCACTGTTCATGAAATCCCCATTGCCGGGCCTGCCCATCTGTTTGCTGCTGCTCGGCGCATTTCTGCCCTTGCGTGCGGAGAATCTGGTTCCGGTGCGCACCGGGTCGCTGGGGGAGTTGGCCGGTCCGACCACCGAGGGGCATTTGACTGTGCTGGCCGGTCGCCCAGTCGCGTTCGCCTCGGCGTCAGTCTCGGCGTATGACGAAAACCGCCGGGAGTGGATGCCGTTGGAGTGGGCGCAGCCGTCGGCACCAGTGAATGCCGTCGTGCCCGACGGCATCGGAGCCTTCCTGCTCGCCGGCCGGACAAACGACGATGCGACTTCGCGAGTTGAACGCCTGACCCTCGAGGGGAACCGACTCGTCACCCGCGCACTGGCTCCGCTTCCGACGGCGCTTCAATCCGTGCAGGGTGCGGTGCGCGCGGATCAGTTGTTTGTTGTTGGCCTCGACTCCGGCGGTGTCGGGAAGATGTTTTCGCTCAACTTGGCGGCACCCGCAACGGGCTGGACGCCGCACGCCGACTGGCCCGGTGACACCGGCGAGGCGACGTCATTGGTTGCGCAGGACCAGGCGCTGTTCCTTACCGTGCGCGGCCCCGAAGGGAGCGTAGATTCCCTTCTGCGCTGGACGTTGGAGACCGGCTGGCTGGCAAAGCCTTCGCTGCCGGGCCGGGTGGTCAGCGGCACGGCGCGCCCCATTGGACAAGGCCACATTCTCTACTTGCTGCACGGGCCGCCGGTGGCGGGGGTGCGCCTGGTGTCATTTCACACGATCACGGGTTCTTCGGCCGTATTGCAGGAGTTGGGTGACCCGGTGGTCAGTTCCGGCGCAGGCTGGAAGAACGGTGTCTTGTGGGCGGAGGCGAAGGCCGGGGCAACGGCTGTTTCGTTCGCGGAGCTTGAGCCAACCCAGCGGCTGGTCGGGTCGCTCGATTGGCTGGTCGTTGCCATCTACCTCGGGGGCACGATTGGCATCGGGCTCTATTTTTACTTGCGCGAGAAGAAGCACTCGACGGCGGAGTTTTTCGTTGGCGGGCGCAGCATCCCCTACTGGGCCGCAGGCATCAGCCTCTATGCCACCAACACCAGTTCGATCAGTTACATCGCGATTCCGGCCAAGGCCTTCGCGACCAACTGGCAGTATCTGATGAACAACCTGGTCGCGGTGCTGGCTCTCATGTTCGTCGCCGTCTGGATCGTGCCGCTGCTCCGGCGCCTCGACCTGATGTCGGTGTTCCACTACCTTGAAACCCGCTTCCACCCCGCGATCCGCACGATCTCGAGCGCGCTCTGCATCGCCATGCAATTGGGCGGACGCATGAGCGTGGTGCTGTTCCTGCCGTCGCTCGCGATCTCCACCATCACCGGACTCGATGTCGTCTGGAGCATTTTGATCATGGGGACGGTCACGATCGGCTACACGGCGATGGGCGGGATGAAGGCCGTAATCTGGACGGACTGCCTGCAACTCTTTGTCATGTTTGGCGGCGCGCTCTTCGCGATCGGCTTCATCGTCTTCAAGCTCGATGGCGGATTCGGCGAATTCTTCGCGACGGCGGCGGCCGAGAATAAGACGCAGCTCTTCGACTGGAGCTTTGACCTGACGAAGGCGACGGTCTGGGGTTTCATCTTTCTCGTGTTGTTCGATGTCGTGCTCACCTTTCCGAAGGATCAGGTGCTGATGCAACGGGTGCTGTCCACCAAATCTGCGCCGGAGGCGAGCCGGTCAATCTGGACTTTCGCGGCCATCATGGTGCCCGGCGGCTTCATGTTCTACCTGATTGGCACCGCGCTCTACGTCTTCTACAAGGCCCACCCGGAGCGGATGAATCCGCTGCTCACGACCGACGCCACGTTCCCGCTTTTCATCGCCGCGGAACTCCCCGTGGGTGTCACTGGCCTGATCATTGCCGGCATTCTCGCCGCCTCGATGTCGACGCTCTCCAGCATCTTGAACAGCGTGGCCACGCTCGCCTCGGTTGATTTCTACGAGAAGCTGGTGAAAAAGCCGGACCCCGCCGTGAGCGTGCGCCTGGCCGAGTGGATGACGGTTGGCGCCGGCATCATCGGCATGGGGTTGGCGCTTCTGCTTTCACGCTATGATATCGACTCCCTGTTCGACGTCTCGATCGAGCTTTCCGGCCTGCTTAGCGGCGGGTTTGCCGGTGCCTACACCCTGGGAATGTTCACCCGGCGCGCCAACTGGCAAGGGGTGGTCATCGGCATCACGATCAGCATCATGCTGACCGTCGTCGCCTGGTCGCAAAACCTGGTTCATCCCTATTTCTACATGCCGATCTCGATTTTTATCTGCATTGTGACCGGCTATCTCGGCAGCCTCCTGTTCCCGCCGCCCGCCCAGTCGTTGGAAGGCCTCACGATCTTCAGTCCGAAGAGCAAGACCGCCGCGTGATGCCGGCCTTGGCGCCCTGAATCAACGCCGCGGGGCGGCTGGCGCCGGAGCAGCCTTGAGCCGGCCGAAAACGTGTTCGATGCCTTCGACAAAGGCCGGGCGCCACGTGTCCCAACCATGTCCGCCGTCGATCACCCGCAGCTGGGCGGTGACAAGCGGGATCCGGCGGATTTTGTTGTAGAGGGTGTGGGCCTCGTAATCGAGGTCGTGGGCCGCCTCCGCCGGATCGGTCAGGGCCTTTTCATCATCGCCCACGGCGATGAACATGACCAACGGCCGACCCGCAGCGACGAATCCCGGGATGAGCGCGGGATAGTTTTTGGCCGTGTAAACCTCGTCATCGAATTGCTTCGCGCCCTTGCCGAAGGCGCCGAATTCGCGGGTGCTGGAGTCGGTCGGTGGCAGGGGGAAATAAACCGCCGGACTCAGCACGATGGCGGCGCCGAACAATTCAGGATGCGCGAGGGAGTAGCGCAGCGCGCCGTAGCCACCCATCGAATAGCCGGCAACGATGCGGCCGGCCCGGTCAGTCCGGGTCGGGTAGTTGGCGTCGACATGCGCGATCAAATCCTGCGTGAAGGCGGTCTCCACTGGTTCGCCCGGCGGCAGCGTGAGGTCGGCCGAGCCGGTGAACTGCGAGTCAATGTAGTAGCCCGCCCGCCGGCTGGCGGGTGCGTCGGGCATGATGGCAATGACCGGCGGGATCCGACCCGAAACAATCAGCACATCAAGGTCGGCCTTGATGTGCGTCCACGCGGCCATCTTGTCGCCGCGTCCGTGCAGCAGGTAGAGCACGGGGTATCGCACTGCCGCCGTCACATCATAGCCGGGCGGAAGGTAAAGCATGTATGCGAGGTCGTGCTGCAGGCTGGCAGAAGGAAACGAATTTTCGCTCACGGTGCCGGCCGTGGTGGCGGCAGGCACAGAGCCGAAACTGGCGACCGTGGCGCCTAAGACGCAGGCGGCAACGAAGGTCTTTACCTTACACATTCGGCGAGGCGGGGCTGGGCCGCGGCGTGGCGCTTGTGGACGTCGGCGTAGATCTCGTCGACCATCGCGTCGATGGCGCCGGTCGGCATGAACTTCTTCGTGAAGCCGGGGATTGCGTCGTTGATGGCCCGGGCGGCGGCCAGGAAATCGCCGATAAGTTCGCGCGGTGATTCGTCGCCGACCGAGATGCGGATCGTGGTCGGCGTGATGCCGGCCTCCTTGAGGGCCGCGGGGCTGAGTTCGGAGTGCGAAGTGAGCGCGGGGCAGAGCACGAGGGTGTTGCTCTGGCCGAGCGACACCATGTGGCCGAACATCGGCGCGAGCGAATCGAAGAAACGCTCCAGGGTGACCCGCGTGATCTTCGCCGCCTCGAAGTTGATGGTGAAGAGCGGGGCAGGCAGGCCGAGGTAGGAGAGGCGGGCGGCGATGGCGTGGTTTGGATCGGCCTCGTTGGCCGGGCCGCTGACGGTGACCAGCGGGTTGCTCGCCAGCCAGCGCGCGAACACGAGCGTGTTGATGCATTTCTTGAGCATGCGCAGCTCGAGGGTTTTCATGCCGGTGAGCACCTCGAAGGCCTTGTCGGAGTCGAGGAACGCGCCCTTGATGTAGTAGACGTTCCAGAATAGCGTGTCGTGCCAGCTCTTGCCGGAGGGCGAGGTGTCGCCCTTGGGCAGGAACATGTCCTCATTGCGGCCGATGACGACGCCGGCGGTCGTGGTGCCGTGGCCGGTGAGGTCCTTGGTGTAGCTGTGGATGACGTAATCGGGACGTTCGGCGGGATTCTTCTGTTGCAACGGACGGACGAGGAAGGGAGTGCCGACGGTGCTGTCGCAGATGACGGTCAGGCCGGCGGCATGCGCGGCGGCGCAGATGCCGGGCACGTCGAGAAACACGCCGTGCGGGTTGCAGGGGCTTTCCAGGTAGACATAGACACGGCGGCCGGCCTTGAGGCGGTCGGCGTATTGCTTCTTCACCCCGGCGAGGGCCTTGGTGAAATCACCGGCGGTGAAGCCGTCGAAGAACACCACGCCGACGTTCAGGTTGGAGCGCTTGCCGAACCAGTCGTGCAGCAACTGGTGGGCGCCGCCGTAGATGTTGCGCGAGGAGAGGACGACGTCCTCGTAGCCGACAAGGTGCGAGAGCGCGGCGTCGATGGCCCCCATGCCGGAGTTGAAGTTCCAGGCCATGTATTCACCGGCCATCGGGCCCGCCTCGATGTCCACGATGTGGTTGGCGAGCGAGATCGAGGTCGGGTTCATCAGGCGCGAGTAGATCTCGTGCAGGAACTCGCGGCCCTGGAAAGCGTCGTCGATCCACTCGGAGCAGGCGTAGAGGTAGGTCGCGGTGCGGGTGATGACGGGCGTGGCCGAGAAGATGGCCGTGACGTTGTCGAAGACCGGGTAGGGGCCCTTCGCCAGCATCGTCGCGTTGGAGTAGCGGAGCGACTGGTGGGTCTTGCGCGACGGATTTTGCAGGGTGTCGAGCAGCTTCGCCAACTGGAACGAGAGGAACTTCTTGGCGTTGAACAGCGCGAGGCGGTCCTGTCGCGGCAGGCGGCCCAGCTCGCGCGTCGTGGCCTCCCACAGGTCCATCACGTCGCCGTGCGCGCCGTAGAGTTTCTCGGCGAGGGCGAGCAGCGGCTTGCCCGCCTCGCTCCGCGGATCGATGTGGAAATGCTCCAGTTGCTCGATGGCCAGCCCGTGCAGCGAGGTGGCCTCGGTGGTCTTGCGGCGAGGGGAAAGGATGCGGGCGGCGGGCGCCTCGGGCTTGGCGGCCTTCTTGGGTGAGGTCGGGGACTTAGGCATGACGAAAACGTGCTGTGTCATAAATCCCAAGGCAAGCCTGCCTTGGGCGGATTTATTAGTGGCGTGGCGGCCATTCGATGCGCCCAACCTATTGTCCTGTGACGACCTGACACGGGGCGGACGGATTCTCAAAAATCTTTTAGTGTCCTTGGCGGGCTGGGCCGTCTAGGGTGATAGCCGCGCCAGACCAACAGCCCTTGCGCCGCCATATCCCCTTTGCCCCCCGATTCGGAACAGTCCCGCTGGTTCGCCGCGCACGTGCTCCCGCACGAGCCGATGCTGCGGGCGTGGCTGCAAAGCCGTTTCCAGTCGGAGACCGATTTCGACGACATCCTCCAAGAATCCTACCTGCGGGTGTTGCGGGCGCACGCCGACGGTCAGTTGCAGTCGCCCAAGGCCTTTCTCTTTGCCATCGCCCGCAACCTCACCCTCGACCGCCTGCGCCACCGCCAGGTCGCCCGCACCGAGCCTTTAGTGCAAGATGAGCAGTGGGACGTCCTGTTTGACGACGTCGACGTCGCTGAGACTGTCGCCCGCAACCAGGAACTCGAACTTTTGACTGAAGCCATCCAATCACTGCCCGACCGCTGCCGCCAGGTGTTCACCTTGCGGAAGGTCTATGGCATGTCCCAGCCCGACATCGCCAAAAAACTCGGCATCTCCGCGCACACGGTCTCCGCCCAGCTCACCATCGGCGTCCACAAATGCACCGGATTCATGGCCCGCTACCGCCGCGAAAATTAACCGCATCGCAATGAACTTCCCGACCAACTCCCCCGAGACCGACCCGGTTGCCCTGCTGGCGGCCGAGTGGCTCATCAAGCGCGATCGCGGTCTGACTGCTGCGGAGCAGGACGAATTTTTCCAGTGGCTGGGGGCCAACCCGCGTCACGGCGAGAGATTTGCCCGCCAGCAGCAAACCTGGAAAGAATTCAACCAACTCGCCCAGTGGCGCCCCGAGCACAGCGCCGAGCCCAATCCCGATCTGCTCGCCAAGCCGGCCCTCCGCCGCGTCCCGCGCTGGCTGGTCTGGGGTGCTCCATTGGCCGCCGCCGCATGCCTGGCTCTGGCTTTGCTGTGGGAGCGACCTTGGTCGCGACAGCCCCTGGCGACAACCCCGGTGGAGACGGTCGCCCAAAGCTACGAACGCCGCGTGCTGGAGGATGACTCGGTGATTGAGCTCAATCGCGGTGCAAAAATTGCGGTGCACTACCTGCCGGACGAGCGCCGCGTGCGCCTCGTGCAAGGCGAGGCCAGCTTCACCGTCGCCAAGAACTACGACCGCCCATTCATCGTGCGCGCCGGGGGCGTGGAGGTGCGCGCCGTCGGCACGGCCTTCAACGTCCGGCTCGACGCCAAGTCCGTCGAGGTTCTCGTCACCGAGGGCAAGGTGCGCGTGAACGACGCGGTGCGCGGCGATTCCCTGCTGGCCGCAAGCGTGCCCGGCGAAACACCCGTGCTCTCGGCCGGGCAGCGGGTGACAGTCGAGGCGGCTCCCATCGCGCCGGTGGCCGCGGCGGCGGTTACGCCCGGCGAGGTGGAGCGGTTGCTCGCTTGGAAACCGGTGCTGTTCGATTTTAATTCCCAGCCGCTGGGCGAGGTGGTGGCGCAGTTCAACCGCCGCAACCACACGCAGCTCGTGCTCGCCGATCCCGCTCTGGCCGACCTGCCCATCGTGGCGTCGTTCCGCTCGGACAATGTCGAGGGCTTCGTCCGCCTGCTGGAAGTGACCTCCGGCGTGCGCATCGAGCGCAGCGGCGACACGATCACGCTGAGGGCGACGCGCTGACGCGGGCGCGCCCAGTTGAGAGTTGATGGATGAGAGTTGAGAGTCAGACAGGATGCCGGACGAAACCACGGCATTTTATCCTGACTCTTGGACTGGCCGCGCGGCGCTCTCTCAACGCTCAGCACTCAGCTCTCAACTTTCTTTCGATCCCCTTAGTGTAACCACGCGGTGAGCCCGTCTTGTAGGTGAACCCACCACTCAACCCATGACACCCACCTTCGGTTCCGAGATTCGCCGCAGCGTCCCGCTGCTTTTTTGTGCGCTATTTTTCCTGGCTGTTCAATCCATCTTGGCCGCAGAAGCCGTAAAATCCTTCGACGTGCCGGCGGGTGACGCCATCGCGACGCTGAAGCAAGCCGCGCAGCAGGGCGGGGTGGAAATCATGTTCCCCGCCGACACGGTGAAAGACGTGAAGACCGCCGCCGTGAAAGGTGAACTCACGCCGCGAGCCGCGCTGGATAAAATGCTCGATGGCACCGGCCTGGTGGCGGTGCAGGACGAGAAGACCGGTGCGCTCGCTGTGAAAAAGGGTCCGCTCCCAAACGACCCAAGGGTGGCGCAGAAAGCGAGCGACCGCCCGACCCGGACCACCCAAGGCGCTGACGATGTGGTCAAGCTGGAAACCTACAAAGTTGAGGGCCAGCGCGCGGGCCAAGCCAAGGCCCTCAACCGGCAACGCGACGCCGGCAACCTGAAGAACATCGTCACCTCCGACACGCTGGGCCGGTTTCCCGACCAGAACGCGGCGGAGTCGTTGCAGCGCATCCCCGGCGTGGCCTTGGAGCGGGATCAGGGCGAGGGCCGTTTCATCACCGTCCGCGGTCTCGATCCCGACCTCAACAACACCCAGCTCAACGGCATCTCGTTGCCCGCCGCCGGCGGTATCGAGGAGGGCGCCCGCAAGGTGAACCTCGACCTGATCGCCTCGGAGCTCATCGAGTCCATCGAGGTCACCAAGGCCGTCACGCCCGACATGGATGGCGATGCGATCGGCGGCAGCGTGAACCTGATCAGCCAGACCGCCTTCAGCCAGGAAGGCCGGCTGCTGCGCGTCTCCGCCGAGGGGCAATACGGCGAGCTCACCGGCGACTGGGGGCGCAAGTTCAGCGCCAGCTACGCCGACCGTTTCATGGACGGGAAGCTCGGCCTGCTGCTCTCCTACAGCGACGCCCAGCGCGATTTCGGCTCCGACAACCGCGAGCTGACCGACACCGCGTGGGCGCCCAAGAACGGGTTTTTGGTGCCCGGCAGCGACGTGCAGTATCGCGAATACGAGATCGGCCGCGAACGCCGCGGCGCGAGCTTCTCCCTCGACTACCGGCCGACGGGGGACGACGAGTTCTTTGTCCGGGGCATGCACAATTATTTCTCCGACTTCGAGAACCGCTACCGCACCCGCTTCCGCGGCACTCCCGCGACCACCACCCCCGCCAGCGACCTGGTCGGCACCGTGGCGAACCGCCCCGTCGAGGTGAATCTCAAGGACCGGTTCGACGAGTCCTACCTGTGGTCGCTCTCCGCCGGCGGCGAGCACCGGCGCGGGGCCAATTCCTTCGATTACAAGGTCGCCCACTCCTACTCGGAGACATCGACCCGCAACCGCTCGGACTCCACCTTCCGCAGCCCGAACACGTCGTGGACCTACGATTTCGCGGACGAGCTGCGCCCCGTCATCACCGGCGCCGCGCTCAGCCTCCCGGCCTCGGCGTTCGCCTTCAACAACATCATCTTCGACAACAACCGCAACCAGGACGAGGAATCCTCGGCGATGGCCAACTTCCGGCACGAGATGGATATTGCCGGCCAACCGGGCTTCGTGAAGTTCGGGGCGAAATACCGGACCAAGGAAAAGAACATCGACTTCAACCTCGCCACCTACGCCAACGCCAGCGGCGGCGCCTTCACGCTCGCCAATGTCGTGCGCACCAGCGCCCGCGGCGTGACGCCCGCTTTCCCGAGCATCAATCCGGGCGCCGAGCGCGCTTGGTTCGCGGCCAACCCCGGGCACTTCGCGCTGAACAGCGCGACCACCACGCTCAACTCCACGATCAACGACTACATCTCGCGCGAGGAAGTGCTCGCGGCCTACGGCATGGCGAGCGTGACCCGCGGCCCCCTCACCGCGATCGGCGGCATCCGCATGGAAAACACACGCTTCTCCACCAAGGGCTGGGAAATCCAAGGCGCCAACGTCGCCACGCTCGCCCGCACGTCGGCCAGCAACGATTACACCGAAATCCTGCCCGGCCTCGTGCTGCGCTACAACCTCCGGCCCAATCTGGTCGCGCGGGCCTCCTGGACGAGCACGATGGCCCGCCCGAAATTTTCCGACTCCAACCTGAGCCGGGTCATCGACACCGATGGCAACATCACACAGGGCAACCCGGCCCTCAAACCCTACCGCGCGCGCAACTGGGACGCCTCGATTGAGTTCTATCCCAAGGCGGTGGGCGTTTTCACGGTCGGCGTGTTCCGCAAGGAGATTGACGACTTTGTGTTCACGCAAACGCTCACCGGCGGCGCGCCGAACGGGCTCAACGATCTCTCGCTCCCGCTCAACGGCGAGTCCGCGGTGATCAACGGCATCGAGGCCGACTGGCAATACCAGCTTACGGGAATGCCCGCGCCGTTTGACGGGTTCGGCTTCAGCGCCAATTACACGCTCACCGAGAGCAAGGCGCAGCCGGGCGCCGCGCGCCCCGGCGAGACCGTGCCCTTCCTCGGCCAGTCGGATCGGATCTACAACGTCGCGCTGACCTATGAGAGAGACGGCATCTTTCTCCGGTTGGCCGCCAACTACCGCAGCGACTACCTCCTGCTCCTCGGCGGAGCCCGCGCGAGCGACATCTATGTGCGCGAGCACTTCCAACTGGATGCCTCCGCCAGCTACACCATCTCGGAACGCGTCACGCTCTTCGCCGAGGCGCAGAACCTCACCGACGAGCCGCTCTACACCTCGTTCGATGTGTCGCAGCGCCTGCGCCAGGCCGAATTCTATTCCTGGTCGGCCAACGTCGGCGTCAAACTGAGCTTCTGAACCGATGCCTGTCTCCCCGCCGCCCCTGCCTCGGCGCCTGCGCGCGGAAGCCGGGGCTGGTCCCGGATTCTCGCGGGGCCGCGGCTTCGGCTTGAAGAGTGGCCGGCCTCTGCTGGCTGTCGCGAGTTTCCTGTTGGCCGGGGCGCTGGTTGCGGCCCACGCCGCCCCGGCGGGCTGGGTCTGGTGCGGCGCCGTCACCCCCACCACCGCGATCATCAAGGCGAAGCTCCCCGGCGGAGAGGCTCAGCCCCTGCGGCTCGTCGCGGCGAAGCCGGCGGGTTCCGCCCGCCTGGTGGCGCCCGCCTCGGCGGTGAAAGTGGCGGGCGGCATGATCGTCACCTATGCGCTCACCGGCCTGGCGCCTGACACCCTGTATCACTACGAGGTCTCCGGCCAGGCCGGTCGCTTCCGCGCCTTTCCCGCCGGTCCGCAGTCCTTCACCGTGGCTTTCGGCTCCTGCGCGGAGACGGGCTCCGAGCATCCGGTGTTTGCGTCCGTTGCGAAACAGGAGCCGCTGCTCTTTCTCCACCTGGGCGATCTGCACTACGAGGACATCGCCGCGAACAACCCCGGGGCGTTTCACGCCGCCTTCGACCGGGTGCTGGCCAGCGCTGCGCAATCCTCGCTGTATGGCTCGACCGCCATTGATTATGTGTGGGACGACCACGACTACGGGGCCAAGCCGGCCGATGCGTTGTCTCCCGGCCACGCAGCGGCCCGCCGCGCCTACCAGGAGGCCGTGCCGCACTATCCCCTGGCCCCGGAGACCATCGGCCATGCCTTCACCATCGGGCGGGTCCGGTTCATCGTCACCGACGCCCGCTCCGGGCGCGAGCCGCCGCGCGCCGGCAGGCGCTCGCTGCTGGGCGCGGCGCAAAAAGAATGGCTGAAAGGCGAATTGCTGGCCGCGCGCAGCGAGGCCGCGCTCATTGTCTGGGTAAACCCCGTGCCATGGATCGCCGCCGCCCAAGAAGGCGCCGACCACTGGGGGGGATTTGCCGAGGAACGGCGCGAACTCGCGGTGTTCATCGAGCAGCACGACATCCGCCAGCTCTGCATGCTCAGCGGCGACGCCCATATGCTCGCCATTGATGATGGCAGGCACAACCGCTACGGGGGGGAAGGGCGGCCGCTCTTTCCCGTGTTCCAGGCGGCGGCGCTTGACCGGTCGGGTTCCCGCAAAGGCGGACCCTACAGTCACGGCGCTTTCCCCGGGTCCGGGCAATTCGGCCTGATGCGCGTGTCCGACGACGGCGGTGACGAAATCCGCGTCGAATGGACGGGCCGCAATGCCGCGGACGAGGTGCTCGTCCGGCACGAGTTCAAGGTGGCGCGGCCATGAGCGGCGAACCCGAAGTGCGCCCCGTGCTCGGCTTGGAGCGCTGGCTCGATACCACCGGCAAATCGCTCGGACTCGTGCTGGCTCCGCTGCTGCTGGTGGTGATCCTGCTGGTGCCGATTCCGGGGCTCACTCCGGCGGCCCACAAACTGCTCGCAGTGGTCGCGTTCACGACCGTGCTTTGGGTGAGTGAGGCCGTGCCGCTGGCGGCCACGGCCCTGCTGGCTCCGGCCCTCTGTGTGGTGCTGGGGGTGGGTAAGGCCGGCGCGATTTTCGCACCGTTTGGCAGTCCCACCACCTTCCTGTTCATCGGCATGTTCACCCTCGGGATCGCGATGCAGAAACACGGGCTCGACCGGCGTATCGCCCTTACGGTGCTCAGTTGGCCGGGGGTGAGCCGGTCTCCCGTGATCACCTTTGGCGCCCTCGCGACCCTGACCGCGCTGCTGTCGATGTGGATGAGCAATATCGCGGCGGCGGCGGTGATGATCCCCATCGGGCTTGGGGCGATGCGCGCCAATCCCGGATGGGGCGAGGAGCCGCGCCACCGCGGGTCGCTCGTGCTGCTCATCGCCTTTTCCGCTTCGATGGGCGGACTGGCCACCCCGGTCGGCACTCCGCCCAACCTGATCGGCATCGGCCTCCTGGAGCAGATGACGGGCGACAAGGTGAATTTTTTCGAGTGGATGCGCTACACGTTGCCGCTGACGGTGGCGCTGGTGGCGTTTCTCGTCTGGCGGTTGCGCCCGGTCGGAGCCCAAGCGGGCGCCCGCGATCTCCGCACCGAGTTTCTCCGGCAAAAGGCCGCGCTCGGGGAGCGCTCGCTCGGGGAGCTCAGCACCCAATGGTCGTTTCTGGGCGCGATCCTGCTCTGGATGTATCCGGGCCTGGTCGAGTTTGTCTTCGAGGACAAACGGTGGGGGGCCGCGTGGCTGGAGACGCATTTCCCGGAGGAGATGGTGGGTTTGCTCGCGGGGGTGGCCCTTTTTTTCCTACCCGGCGGCAAGGGCAGACGCGAATTTGCCGTGGCCTGGAGCGACGCGGTTAAACTCGACTGGTCCACAATCGTGCTCTTTGGCGGGGGCATGTCGCTGGGGCGGCAAATATTTGACACCGGGCTCGCCGACGCGGGCGGGCGCGTCGTGATCGCCACACTGGGGCAGCCCGGTCTCTTCGCCGTGGTGTTGGCGAGTGTGGGGCTCAGCGTGCTGCTGAGCACGCTCACGTCCAACACCGCCTCCGCCAACGTCATGGTGCCGATGATGCTGGCCGTGGCCCAGGCTGCCGGAGTCAACCCGGTGCCCGTGGGCATCGCGACCTGCCTGGCGTGCAGTTTCGGCAACATGCTGCCGGTCTCCACGGGCACGAACGCGGTCGCCTACGGCACCGGACACGTGCGGCTCATCGAAATGGTGCGCCACGGCTTCTGGCTCGATATCGTCGGCGTTACGCTGTTGGTCGCCACGATCATGCTCCTGGTGGCGTGAGGAGAAGGGGGCACGGCTCATGAGACCAATGGTTGCCTGGCTTTTCAGGCTGGCCTCACCGGGGCGCAGGGGAAGAATCGGTCGCGTGACTTCCGCCCCACTCGACCAGGCCCGCCGGTTGCTTTGCCGGTTGCAGGATGCCATCCGCGCTTCGGTGCGGACTGCCCAGCGCATGGGCACCAAGCGGATGACCGGGGTGGCGGGGGTGACGTCGGCGGACACGATCTACACGATCGACAGGGTCAGCGAACGCGCGGTGCTGGCATGGTTTGCCAAAAACTGGCCGAGACGCTGGCCGGTCGAGCTGGTAATGGAAGGGCTCGAAGGTGAGACGGTTACTTTTCCGCGCGGGACGCCGGTGGCGAAGACCTTGTTCAAGTGTATTCTCGACCCGATCGATGGCACGCGCGGGCTGATGTATGAAAAGCGCAGCGCGTGGAGTCTCGCCGCGCTCGCGCCGCAGCGCGGGGCGAGGACGAACCTGAGTGACATCATCGTCGCGGTCATGACGGAGCTGCCGACCAGCAAGGCCGGTTTTGCCGACCAGTTGAGCGCCGGGCGGGGTCCTTCGACTTCGTTCAGGACAGGCAAAGGCGTGCAGGCCGAGCGGATCGATCTGCGCACGGGACGGCGGGTGAAATTCAAGCCGCGACCCTCGCGGGCGACGACCCTGGCGCATGGGTTTGCGTCGTTCACCAAGTTTTTCCCGCCGGGCAAGTCCTGGCTGGCGGAGCGCGAGGAAAAGCTGTGGCGTGCGGCCGGCGACGGGGTGGAGATCTTTGACGACCAATACCTGAGCAGCGGCGGGCAGATCTACGAACTGCTGATGGGGCACGACCGGTTCATCGCGGATCTGCGGCCGCTGGCGTTCGCCAAGCTGCGAATCCGTTCGGGGCTGGCGTGTCATCCCTACGACATCTGCACGGCTTTGATCGCACAGGAGCTGGGCTGCGTGATCACCGCGCCCGACGGTCAACCGCTGCGGGCGCCGCTCGACACCACCTCGCCCGTGGCGTGGGTGGGCTACGCTAATCGGTCACTGGCCCGGCGGATCGGGCCCAAACTGCGAGCATTGCTTTCCTAAAGGGCGCAGCAAGGCGGCGCCCCCACGCTCAGTCTTTTGTCGGTGCCGCCACGGACTTCTTGTTTTTGGCCACGGTGATGATGGCGACGCCGGCGATGATAATGCCGGCGGCGACGAAGATGCGCGGCGACACCGATTCGTGGAGCAGAAGCCAGCCGAGGAAGACGGCGACGACGGGGTTGACGTAGGCGTAGGTGGACACGCGGGCCGGCGTGCTGTGCTTCATCAACCACACAAACGTCGTGAACCCCACCAGCGAGCCGGCCGTCACAAGGTAGGCCCAGGCAAGCCACGAGCGGCCGGACACGGCGGCGAGATCGAAATGCCACGGCTCGCCCAGGCCGGCACTGACGAGGAGCAGCCAGACACTGCCGGTGAGTTGTTGGATGGCGGCGCCGGTAAACGGGGGGGCGGGGCTGCGGGCATAGCGGGTGTAGATGGAGCCGACGCCCCACGAGAAGCAGGCGATGACCAGCCCGAACACACGCCAGGGGTCCAGGTTGCCGGCGTGGCTGCCGAGATCAGGACCGACGAGCAAAGCGAGGCCGAGAAAGCCGAGGGCGAGGCCGACAAAGGTGGCGATCGTCGGCCGCGTGCCGCGCGTCACATCTTTGCCCACGACGAGCATCAGCCAGTCGAGCAGCACGATGAAGAGCGGGCTGATGGAGATGATGAGCGTGGCGATGCCCGAGGGAACTTTCTGCTCCGCCCAGCAGACCAGGCCGTTGCCGCCGAGGAGCAGCAGGCCACCGATGAGGGTGTTGTCGAACCATTGGCGGGCGGTCGCCCGAAAACCACCGGTGCAGGCGATCCAGAGGGTGAGCAGGCCGCCGGCGACGATGAAACGCATGCTCGCCATCAGGAAGGGCGGCATCGTCTCCACCGCGATGCGGATGGCGAGGTAGGTGGAGCCCCAGATAAGGTAGATGGCGGCGAAGCCGGCGATGAGGGCGGCTTGCGTGGGGTTTTTCTCGACGGCGGTCACGGAGGGAAAGTCAAAGTGAAAGTGAAGGTGAAAGGGAGAGACAGCGGTGGGGAGAACGGAATCCGGGCAAGAGATTCTGTAGCGGCGCTCTGTGAGCGCCGTCGGCGGTCATAGACCGCCGCTACAGTCTCACCGGCCTTCAGAGCTGCTTCTTGACCAGCTCGCCGAGCGTCTTGAGCGCGGCGTCAATCTCGTCGGACCAAGGCAGGCCGCAGCTCATGCGCAGGCAGTTGCGGTAGCGGTCCTTCACCGAGAACAACGCGCCCGGCGCGGTGTTGATGCGGTGCTTGAGCGCCTCGTGGTGGAGCTTGAGCGTGTCGACCTTGGCCGGGAACTCGACCCAGATGACGTTGCCGCCCTGCGGCCGGCTGTAACGCGTGCCTTCGGGAAAATAACGCTGCATGGCCTGCGCGAACTGGTGGAGCTGCTGTTGGTAGGCGCGGCGGAGCGTGCGGAGGTGGTGGTCGTAGCCCCCGTCGCGGAGAAACTCGGCGATGGTCTTTTGCAGCACCACCGGCGTGCCCATGGTGTTGGTGAACTTGAGCCGGCGCACGCGCTCGAGGTAGCGGCCGGGCGCGGTCCAGCCGATGCGGAAACTCGGCGCGAGGGTCTTGCCGAAGGAGGAGCAGAGCATCACGCGGCCGTCGCGATCCCAGGCCTTGAGCGGCTTCGGGCGGCAGTCGCCGCAATGCGTGTCGGCGTAGATGTCGTCCTCGATGGCGGGCAGGTCGTATTCACAGAGCAGGTCGAAGAGGCGCTGCTTTTTTTCGTCGGGCATGAGGCTGCCGAGCGGATTGTGGAAATTGGGCATCACGAGCACGGCCTTGACGTCGTTCTGCTCGATGGCTTCGCGCAGCTCGTCGAGGCAGATCCCGGCGCGGGAGCAGGTGGGGATCTCGAGCGCGCGCAGGTTGAGGCTCTCGATCATCTCGAGGAAACCGAAGTAGGCCGGCGTCTCGATGGCGACGGTGTCGCCGGGCTTGGTGACGGCGCGCAGGCAGAGGTTGAGCGCCTCGGAGCAGCCGATGGTGACGACCAGCTCATCGTGCGCCAGCGGCACGCCGCCTTGCAGGTAACGACGGGAGATTTCGCGGGTGAGCGGCTCGTAACCCCAGTTCATGCCGTGGCGGCTGATCAGCGTGGGGTCGCGGCGGGCGACGGAGCCGAGGAGGCGCGCGAGTTTCTTGTTCGGGAAAAGGCTGTGGTGGGGACACGCCGCGCCGAAGGGAATGAAGTCGCCATCCGCCGCGCGCTCCATGATGGCGGTGGTGAGATCCTTGACCCCGACATAGGCGGGTTTGGCCATGGGCCGGGCCATGCGCGGCTCGGGCGCGAAGCTCGGCGGGCGCGGCCGGACGTAATAGCCCGATTGCGGCCGGGCCTCGAGATAACCGCGGTTTTCAAGCACGGTGTAAGCCTGCAGCACGGTGGCGATGCTGACGCCGCGTTGCCGCGACATCATGCGGACCGATGGCACGCGATGACCCGGACGCAGGGTGCCTTGATCGATGAGGGATTGAAGGGAGCCGGCCAGCTCGGCATAGAGCGACAGCGACGACCCCGGGGAAGCCGGCTTCGCGGGGGATGGGGGCAGGGTCTGGATCATGACGGGGTGGGAATGGGGCGACGGAAGATAGGGGAAACGGCCCGGGACGGGCAGCAGCAGCAGGGCGATATTGGAACCAGCACAGTTACATCGGCATGGTGCTGTCTCAGTTACACTTTACAACTGACGAATCCTCACTTGCGGGCAAGTCCAGACCGTGCGACGGTGCGGCATGGCAAAGAAGAAGCCCGCGAAGAAGGTGAAGAAACCGGCCAAGAAAAAGGCCCGCATGGATATTAACCAGCGGGCCGCTTCAATCTTGCGGAGTATTACGGACGGCGAGTCTAAGCTTTAGGCGTCCAAGTCGAACGCTAGGGTGGCGTTTACCTTGGGAATCTTCACGTCCACCTTGCGCTTGAACTCCTCCCACGAGTTAGAGCCCTCCATCATGCCAAGCAGCCGGTAAATATGATGAGTCAAGGCGGGATGCCCAATATCTCGGGTAAGCCACTGGTGATGCTTGTGCAACCGATAGCCCTTCTCTGTGACCGGATTCTTTGCCTGCAATTGCTCTAGGACTCCTGGGACAAGTCGCTGATAAACTAGATCGTTGGTATAGCGGCCGACTAGCGGAGACATTTTGCCAGCCTTCCACTCCCATGCCTTGAGGCGGAAGATTTCTTTGTAGAACTCCAGCGGAAACGTTTTCGTCCATTCGAGTAACGCCCCCGAGATATACTTTTCCAATATCTGCTGTAGAGCGAGCCGGTCGCGCACCTCTTGATACCCCGTAGCCTCATCAACCATTGCCGTGATGCCGACCACAGCCAAGCCGCGCACCAAAATCTCACACTGTTTGGCAATGTGCTTTTGATTGTCGCGGAGTGCGCCCGCATCTTTGGCGTCGAGAAACACATTGCAGACCGCCGGCAAAAGCTCGGCGCGATAGCCCATTGAAACACCGCCCTTGATTTGCTTAAAATAGACCGGGTTTGAATTACTGCTTAAATCGTTGCTGATGTAAGGCTGTAGGTTCTCGGCACCCAAGAAAACGGGCAGTTTGGATTCCGGCTCATAATCCGCACCTCCTTTGACCTTGCCGGTGCGTCCAATAGCGCGGACAAATCCGGCGCGGCTTAGAATCCGGGTGCCGTCCTCAAGAACCGCGCACTCTATTTCCACGTTCTTGCCTATCTTCAAAACGCCAACGTGGGACGCCTTGGGATATACGGGGCGGTTAGGGTCATGTTCCGCCTCCTTCTCCCACCGCGCCTCTGCTGCTGCCCTAGCAATGGCAGAGCGATCTTCAGGGGAAAGCTTTTCTGCCCGAGCTAAGCCGCCAAGCGACTGATAGAGTGGTTCCTTTGAGTCAGGTTCATTCATGGTGGAAAGGAGGCTGGCCATTGTAGCAGGAATGTCAACTGCTTTCTTGGTTTAGTGCTTGCTATGCTTGCTAGCAGGCATCAGGCTTCTGGGCATGAAGAAGCTCTCCATCGCCAAACGCACCCAACTCATATCCTGCCTTGTCGAAGGTAACAGCCTCCGCGCTACTGCCCGCATGACCGGCGTGGCCGTGAACACCGTTATGAAGTTCGTGGTGGATGTGGGCCGGGTCTGCTCGGTCTATCAGGACAAGCACTTCGTGAATCTCCCCTGCAAGCGCCTGCAATGCGACGAGATTTGGAGTTTTGTCGGGGCCAAGGCCCGCAACGTCAGTCCCGCGATGAAAGAGAAGCGTTGGGGCGACGTGTGGACGTGGACGGCCATTGATACCGAAACCAAGCTCATCCCCTGCTGGTTGGTTGGTGAACGCAGCGCGGTAGCCGCCGCCCATTTTATGAACGATCTGGCCGCTCGCTTGTCCAACCGCGTGCAACTGACAACAGACGGGCTCAAGGCTTACATTGGCGCGGTCTATGGGGCGTTTGGCAATGACATCGACTTTGCCCAGCTCGTGAAAATCTACGGCGACGTTCCGCCGGACATGGCCCGTTATAGTCCTGCGCAATGCATGGGCACGAAGAAAACCCTTATGACCGGCTCGCCTGACTATAACCACGTCAGCACGAGCTACGTTGAACGGGCTAATCTCTCCATGCGGATGGGTATGCGCCGCTTCACCCGCCTGACCAACGGCCACTCCAAGAAGATCGAGAATCACGAGCACGCCTGCGCTCTGCATTTCATGCACTACAACTTCTGCCGCATCCATTCCACGCTGCGCTGCACGCCCGCTATGGCTGCCGGCGTCACCGACAAGGTTTGGGAACTGGCCGATATTGCAGACCTGTTGGACGTGGCAGAGCGTCTAGCGGCTTAATTCCGGAGATAAAAAAGCGCCGTGAATATGGCGCTTGGGTGTTTCTAAATGACGATAAGATCACGCCACACGACCCATCTGCCATGAAACAGACTCCATGATGCGCTTAATGGATTTTTCATCGCGTTTTTCTAGGAAGGCATTTTTGGCCTCCATATAACGCTCAAATGCCTTCGCATCTACGCCACAGACCTCATTAAGGGTCTTGGCCTTGTCCTGCTCTTTATATTCGAGGTTCATGGTTATTTGGATTTGGGAACGAAAGAGTGAAATAGGTCACTCTTAAAGATGACAAGATTCTTATTCGGCGCAATCTTCTCGGCAATTAAATCGGGCGGGGTATTTACCCCTAACTTATCTGGATTATTATAATACACCTGTATTTCGTCAAAATAGTCCAAATAGGATAAAAAATGTTCCAGAAACGCCTTATGTGAGGCTTCAACATATCCAGCGGACACAAATCGCCTGGTTTGTTTGGCGTGGAACATCACCTGCCTAATGGCGCTTTTTAAAGGTGTAAAAACAGCCACAAATTTAATTAAGTAGCCGGCATTGCGCAATGCCTTTAAACGGGCCCTGGGCTCGTCTCCACTGGCCATAGAGGCATCCCACGCAAAGGTTCGCTTGTCTGCCACCAACTGATTAAAAAGCACCTTTGCGAGCATTTTAGATTCAGCTTGGACAACGTCACTTGCTCTACCATCGGCAACCATACGGATTTGATCAAATTCGGGGAAGTATAACTTAAAGGTATCCACGCCCAAAACCGAAGCCGCAGAAAATGGAAAACATCCATTTACCCGCATAAAATCCAAGACATTGGTCTTTCCGCTTCCGTAACCGCCCCCAGAAAGAATCGCCGTCGGGGTTTCTAGTTTGGGAGCAAGGGTGCTTAAAATCTTAATTAAATGCGCCCGATATTCATTTCTAGAAATAGCGGGACCACTTGGGAGCATTTTCTTTGCTAAACATTTATTAAGAAAATCATCGAAGAAGTCTGCGGCGCTTTGGGTATCTACGAAATTCTTATTTATCGTCTGAGTAAGGATGGGATCATCGTCCGAAATCGTAAAAGGCTGGGCGATTTTGTCGTAACCATGTTTTCCCCACCACCAATTCCAATACAGCTTTAAATCCTCTACCTCGCCCGCCAAAAGCGAAAAATGAAATCTCTGCCCCTTCTTTAAGGCATCAAAAATGGGATTCAATGGCTGCTTCATACCAATGCCATCAACTGCGGTCAATGCACCAGTTGCACGATACACTAGAAGCTGCCGCGTTTCAATTGGACAGGAGTGCCCGAAGGTTGCGGCGCGACCATTTGTAAACTGTAATTGCGACAGCACCATCGGCATGGTGCTGTGACCAACACAATTATCCGGAGAACGGGAAAAACCGGGCGGGAAAGCACCAAGGAGTGCCAGCAAAAGCTGTCTGGCGCCGGCCGGGTCAGGCGTATTGCGCGAGTGCGGTCCCCGTCAGACGGCAGATCTGCCATTCCTTCATGCGCTTGGCGCCGAGGGATTCGTAAAACTTGATCGCCGGCTCGTTCCAGTCCAGCACGGACCACTCCATCCGGCCGCAGCCACGGGCGTTAGCGATCTTGGCGAGGTGGAGGAGCAGGGCCTTGCCGGCGCCGGCGCCGCGGAACTCCGGTTTCACGAACAGATCCTCGAGGTAGAGGCCGGGCTTGGCGAGGAAGGTGGAGTAATTGAAGAAATACAAAGCGAAGCCGGCCGGGTGGCCGTTGACCTCCGCGATCACAACCTGCGCCGCAGGCGGCGACCCGAAGAGCGTGTGGTGCAGCGCCGTCTCGGTGGCGACGACCTCGTGCGCCAGTTTCTCGTAGACCGCGAGGTCACGGATGAAATTCAAGATCAGCGGCACATCGGCGGCAGTGGCGGAACGGATTGAGCAGGGCATGGGCGGATCATAAGGTGCCGGGTGCCGCAGTGGCGAGAGCATCATCCGGCCGTCAAGGGCGCAATCGGGCGTAAAAATCCGGCACCGCCGGATTATCCCATTGCGGGAGCAACCGGCCGCGGTTGGTGTCCCAGCCAATCAACATGAAACATCATATCCCCTGTTCGGTCTGGGTTCTGCGGCGCGGTTTGGTGGTGATCCTGCTCGGTGCTTCCCTTGCCGCCTTGTCCGGCTGCATTGCGGTGGCGGCCGGGGCCGGGGCGGGAGCCGTGGCGTATGTGCGCGGCGACTTGGAGGCCAATCTGGAGCATGACTACGCCCAGGTGCTCAAGGCGGCCCGGAAGGCGGTCGAAGACCTGGAGTTCGCCAAAGTCAGTGAGAACAAGGACGCGTTAAAGGCCGTGCTGGTCTCCCGCACCGCCATGGACAAGAAGGTGGAGATCATCGTCAGCAACACCGGCAAGACCCTGACCAACATCAAGATTCGCGTCGGCCTGATCGGTGATCAGGAGCTTTCGATGAAGATATTGGACAAAATCAAGTCCCGGCTCTGAGGGCGCCGCCGGTGGGTGGAGATGCGGGTTGCAATGCAGGCAGGCGCGTCTGATACCAAGGGCTTACTATTCCATGTTACGTAAGCTCATTTCCAAAATCCGGCAGACCTTCAATAGGGACGCGAAGCGCCCGGAGACCAAGCCAGTCCACAAATCCGTCCGGCCCGCACTCAAAAGCGGCCACCCGCGCCACGAAAAGCGGGGCGGCCACGCTCCCCGTTCCGATGCGCCCCGGCATCCCGCCCCGGCCCATGCTGCGGCCAGACCCGCCGCGCACCCGCCGCGCACCGCGCACATCGCCAAGCCGCTGCCCGAGGTGCCGAAAATGGACACGGCTTTCACCGCCCTCGGTCTGAGCGACCGCATCGCCTATGCAGTGCAGCAAAAGGGCTACGAGATTCCGACTCCCATTCAGGCCCAGGCCATCCCGGTCGTATTGGCCGGCCGGGACGTCATCGGCTCGGCGCAGACGGGCACGGGCAAGACGGCGGCGTTTTCCCTGCCCATCCTCCAACGGCTCGGCACGCACGGCCCCATCCGTTGCCTCGTGCTCGAGCCCACCCGGGAACTCGCCCTCCAAGTCGAGGAGTCCTTTAAGGTATATTCCAAGTTCACCGATCTGCGCACCACTGTGATCTACGGCGGGGTCGGCTACGGCAAGCAGCGCGAGGATCTCGCGCGCGGCATGGACATCCTCGTCGCCACGCCCGGCCGGCTGCTCGACTTCATGGAGCAGGGTGAGATCAGGCTCGACCAGGTCCAGACCCTCGTGCTCGACGAGGTGGACCGCATGCTCGACATGGGTTTCCTCCCGGATGTGAAGCGCATCGTGGCCAAGGTGTCGAAGAACCCGAAATCGAGCAACTGGCGGCGTGGGCGCTGCGCGATCCGTTCAAGATCGCCGTCAGCCGCGAGCGTTCCACCGCCGAGACCATCACGCACGCCTTCTACCCGGTGGTGCAGGCGCAGAAATTCGAGCTCCTGGCGCACCTGCTGGAACAGACCCAATACCACAGCGTCCTCATCTTCTCGCGCACCAAGAGCGGCGCCGACTACGTGGCCAGCCGGCTCAAGCAGGCCGGCCACACCTGCGCCGTGATGCACGCCGACCGCAGCCAGCAGGAGCGGGTGGATGCGCTCAAGGGCTTCAAGTCCGGCCAATTCGAGGTGCTCGTCGCCACCGATGTCGCCGCGCGCGGGCTCGACATCGCCGATGTGTCGCACGTCATCAATTTCGACGTCCCGGAGAACCCCGAGGACTATGTCCACCGCATCGGCCGCACCGGCCGCGCCCAGAAGACGGGCGACGCCTTCACGCTGGTGACGGAGGAGACGTGGCGCGACGCGCGCAGCATCGAGCGCTTCATCGGCATGAGCATCGAGTGGAAAAAGGTCGAAGGCTTCGACTACACCTACTCGGGCATCTTCGATGGCGGCGGCATGCCGCAGGTGGCGCCCGAGAAACCGAAAAGCCGCCTGATGCGCGGCGGGCGGCGCTGAGGGCCGTCTTCCGGGACAGGCAACGATGGGGTGACGATACGAGAAGGGCTTGAAACGAGCGGACTCACCGGGTCGCCTCAATCCATGCCATCCGCCAAACCCACCGTGCTGATCCTTTGCACCGGCAACTCCTGCCGCAGTCATCTGGCGGAGGGCATTTTGCGCGCGGCCGCCGGAGATCTGTTTGACGTGCAGAGTGCGGGTTCCAAGCCCGCCGGCCATGTGCATCCCCTGGCGATCCAGGTGATGCGTGAGATCGGGATCGATATCGCGGCACACCGCTCGAAATCCATGGCCGAGTTCCTGTCCACGCCAATCGAGACGGTGATCACGGTGTGCGGCAACGCCGACCAGGCGTGTCCGATCTTTCCGGGGCAGGTGAACCGTCACCACTGGCCTTTTGACGACCCGGCGCTCGCCACGGGCACGGAGGCGGAGCAACTCGCCGTCTTCCGCCGCGTGCGCGACGAGATCCGGCGCCGGTTCGAGGCCTATGCCGCCGGGCGGCGGGACGCCCTGAAGTCCGCACCGCGCTGAGCGCTCGCGGGAATGGAGTTGCGCGGGGCGGGGCAGGCGTTTCGCTGGCCGGCTTTCATGAAACTCCACATTCCCGCCGGTGATTTCGCCGGCTACATCTTCGACCTCGACGGCACGCTGGTGGACACGATGCCGCTGCATTACCGCGCGTGGAACCGGGCGATGCAGCAGGCGGGACTGAAGGAGGAATTGGACGAGGACATGTTTTATTCGCTCGGGGGCATGCCGTCGCGCCGCGTGGCGAAAATCTTGGCCGACCACTACGGGCTCAGCGTCGATGTCGAAAAGGTCTTCCACCAGAAAGAGGCGTTGTTTCTCGAATTGCGCGCGGAAATGAAACTGATCGAGGCGGTGGTGGCGTTCGCCCGGCGGGCAGTGGCGCAGGGCGTTCCGGTCAGTGTCGCGTCCGGCGGACCGCGCCACACCGTGCGGCACACCCTGGAGCTCATGCATCTGCATGAGCTTTTCCCGGTGGTGGTGACGCCGGAGGATGTGGCGCACGGCAAGCCGGCCCCCGACATGTTTTTGCTCGCGGCTGAAAAGATGGGCGTGCCGCCACTGAAGTGTCTGGTGTTTGAGGATGCGGAGCCGGGCATCCAGGCGGCCAAGGCGGCCGGGATGAAATGGGTGCGGGTGCCGAGCCGGACCTGAACCGGCCGCTTTTGGTTTGTCTCAAAACCCGCCACGCGGTGGGCTGAACGCATGACATTTGCCGAACTCGCCAACCAGGGGATCCTGACCCAACCGCTCTATGAGCCCGGCAAGCCGATTGACCAGGTGGCGCGGGAACTGGGGCTGGACCCGGCGGGCATCATCAAGCTCGCGTCGAACGAGAATCCGTTCGGGCCGTCACCCAAAGCCGTCGCGGCGGCGGAGCGGGCGTTGCGCGAGGCGAACCTTTATCCCGACGGCGGCTATTATGCGCTGCGGCAGAAACTCGCGGCCAAGTGGAATCTGGGCATGGACCAGTTCATCATCGGTGACGGCTCGAACGAGCTCATCGAATTGCTCGGCCACGCATTCCTCGCGCCAGGCGTGGAGTGCGTGATGCCCCGATCCTCGTTCATGGTCTACAAGCTGGTCACGCTGATGTTCGGGGCGACCCCGGTGGAGGTGCCCTTGGTGGACATGCGGCAGGATCTCAAACTGCTGGTGGCGGCGGTGACCCCGCGCACGCGGCTGGTTTTTCTGGCGAGCCCAGCTAATCCAATCGGAGCGACAAATTCCGCAGAGGAAATATCCGAACTGGTGCGGTCGTTGCCCCCGCACGTGATCCTGGTCTTCGACGAGGCCTATGCGGAATTTCTTGATCCGGCGCCCGATTTGCGGCCGCTCATCGCTGAGGGCCGGAAGGTGATCTGCCTGCGGACTTTTTCAAAAATCTACGGTCTCGCCGCGCTCCGGGTGGGCTACGGTTATGCGGCGCCGGAGCTGATCGCCATCGTGCAGCGCGCCCGCCAGCCGTTCAATGTGAACGGCATCGCCGTCGCGGCCGCGATCGCAGCGCTCGATGATCACGAGTTTGTGGAAAAATACCGGCGGGAAAATGCGGCCGGCCGGACGCTGCTGGCCGATGGCTTCCGCAGGCTCGGGCTCGCCTTCGTGCCCGGCGGCGGGAATTTCCTGCTCGTTAAGGTGGGTGACGGCGCGCGTGTCTTCGGGGCGTTGCAGCAGCGGGGCGTCATCACCCGGCCGGTGAACCCCTATGGGCTGCCGGAGTGGCTGCGCATCACGGTGGGCACTCGGGCGCAAAACGAGCGCCTGTTGGCGGCGCTGGCGGAAATCCTGCCCACTTGACTAACGGCCGCGTTTTCTCGCGGCCGCGCGCTTCAGGCGGTCATGGATGGCCGCCGCCAATCCGCCGCCCTCCGCCGGCAAAGGCTCCACCCAGATCTGCCGGTAGCCGCCGGCGTCGGCCCGCCGCAGCACTTCGTAGAGATTGCGCGCCACTTCCTTGAGGGCGCCCCGCCGGCTCAGCCAAAACGCGTGCGGCAGGTTTTTTTTGCCCGGCGGGCGCAGGAACACCGCCGCCACGCCCGTCGGCAGCTTGCCGGCGGGGCGGCGCAAGACCAGCGGGGTGCGCGGGCTGTAATGCCGCTCCAGCATTCCGGGCGCGAGTTGCTGCGCCTGCGGATGGCGGGATCTGGCCGTGGGCACCTTTCGGCCGAGGAAGCGCCCGAGCTGATCCGCCGTCACCGCGCCCGGTCGCAAGATCCGGGCTTTTCCTGGATTGGTCACATCGAGGACGGTGGATTCCACGCCCACGGGGCACGCCCCGCCGTCAAGAAGGTGCGGAATGCGCCGGCCCAGGCCTTCGCGCACATGCTCCGCCGTGGTGGGGCTGATGTAGCCGAAAAGATTGGCGCTGGGCGCCGCCAGCGGGATTTTGGCCAGCCGCAGTAACCTGCGGGCCAGCGGATGCGACGGGGCGCGGATCGCGACCGTCGGGCCGCCGGAGGTCACGACACCGGGCACCAGGTTTTTTTTGGGCAGCACGAGGGTCAGCGGGCCGGGCCAGAAGCGCCGGGCCAGCCGGCGCGCCGTGTCATTAAATTCAGCCAGTTGCTCGGCCTGGGCCAAATCGAGCACATGCACGATCAGCGGGTCATTGGCCGGCCTTCGCTTGGCCCGGAAGATTGCGCGGCAGGCTTTGGCATCGAGCGCATGGGCGGCCAGTCCATAGACCGTTTCGGTCGGGATCGCCACCAGCGCACCGCGTTGCAGCGCCTTGGCCAGACGGCGCAGGCTGGTGAGGGAGGGGGAATGAACATGGACCTGCATATTTCGGGCGACAAAAAAGCCGGAGCACATGCTCCGGCGGAAAAGGTAAGCCGGCAACGGCTTATTGCATCGTCAGCATGTTGCGCGCGCGCTTGATGTTCGACGTGACGCGGCGCTGCTGCTTGGCGGAAAAGCCGGTGTATTTGCGGGGCAGGATCTTGCCGGTGTCCGTGATGAAGCGGCTCATCAGCTGGGGGCTGGTAAAGGGAATTTCCTCGGGCTTGAGGGTCTGGGTCTTGGTTTCGGTCGTGCTCATGATGGGAAAAGGATTCGGAAGGTTGGCTTTCAGTCTACCCCTGTCAACGGGCATTTTTGGTTTGCCAAACCCTTGCGGCGGCCATGCTTGGGCAGGCCTTTAGTCCCCGTAGCTCAAATGGATAGAGCACGCGTTTCCTAAACGTGTGATCCCGGTTCAATTCCGGGCGGGGGCACCAGCCTTCGCCGAGCAATGCGTGGACGAAGGCTGCCCTCCGAAGCCTTTGGCGAAGGAGGGGGTGTGATCCGCTATGCAGCCCGAGTGTGGCTACGGCTGGCAGGCCAGCTTTCTTTTTCCGGGGCGGAAATAAAATGGCCTTCGCTCCTATGGAGCTACGGCTCGGCAAGCCACCGCGCCGCGAAGGCTGTCTCGCCGTAGCCCGCAGGGCGGAGGCAGACTACATCCCGCTGGGAAAGGCTTTGTGATCCACCGCGCCGCCGGCCCGCACCAGCTTGAGTGCCTTGCCGTAATCCTCCAGCAGCCGCAGGGCATAGCGCAGGCGCTTCCGCTGCATGGCGTCTTCCTTGCCGAGGTCAGCCGCGCCATCGGCGGCGTTCAGGTTCTGCTCGGCGTGCTGGATGATGACGTGCTCGGGAATCCAGCAAAGCCGGTTGTTCTTGGTGCCGCTCATGCGCAGTTCCGCCACCGGGTAACTGCCGCCGCGGCTCGCCGACACGGTTACGATGAGGCCGGGCTTGTGGCCGACTTCGCCGGCCGTGCAGTTGAGCAGGAAGTTCTTCACGCCGGGCGTCGCCATGCCGCTCCACTCCGGTGTCACGACGACCAACGCGTCCGCCGCCTTCAACTCGGCGGAGATCGGATCCCACAGCGCATCGGGGGCGCCGCCGGTGGTCTCGTCCCACAGGGGCAGGGGATTGCCGCTCAGACTGCAGAGATGGGTTTCGGCCCCGGAATGTTCGCGCGCCAGCACCGCCTGCACATATTTCGCGACCTTGAGCGACTGGGCTTCCGCGCGGTGGCTGCCGCTCAGGATGAAAAATTTCATGCGCTCCCTATGCCCCACCTAGGGCTTGCTTGCAAGCAGAGCGCGCTCAAACATTCCGGCCCGTGTCCAATTCCTTCGGCCAATTTTTCCGTATCACCACCTGGGGCGAAAGTCATGGGCCGGCCGTGGGCGTGGTCATCGACGGCTGCCCGGCGCGTCTGCCGCTGGCGGCGGAGGACATCCAGCCCGATCTGGATCGCCGCCGTCCGGGCCAGAGTGACATCACGACGCCGCGCAAAGAGGCCGACAAGGTCGAGATATTGTCCGGGGTCTTCGAAGGCCGGACCACCGGCGCACCCATCGCCCTGGTGGTGCACAGCAGCGACCAGCGGCCCGAGGCCTACGCCGAAATGCGGGAAAAATTCCGCCCGTCACACGCCGACTTCACCTATCAGGCCAAATACGGCCACCGTGACCATCGCGGCGGCGGGCGCTCCTCGGCCCGCGAAACCATCGGTCGGGTGGCCGCCGGAGCCGTCGCCAAGAAGATTCTCCATCTGGCGAACAAGCTCGAGGTCCGTGCCTACGTGACGCGCATCCACGACATCGCCGCGCCGACAATCACCGGGTTTCCCACGCTCGCCGAGGTCGAGGCCAACGCCGTGCGTTGTCCCGATGCCGCCGCTGCCGCGAAGATGATCGAGCGCATCAAGCAGGCGCGCAGCGAGGGCAACTCCGTGGGCGGCATCATCGAGTGCCGCGTGCGCCACATGCCCGTCGGGCTCGGCGAGCCGGTGTTCGACCGGCTCGAGGCTGATTTGGCCAAGGCCATGCTCTCCTTGCCCGCGACCAAGGGGTTTGAGATCGGCAGCGGCTTTGCCGGCACGCTCCTCAAGGGTTCCGTCCACAACGACGCCTTTGTCTCCCAGGGCGGCCAGGTTCGCACGGCGACCAACTATTCGGGCGGGGTGCAGGGTGGCATCAGCAACGGCGAGGAGATTGTCTTCCGCACCGCCTTCAAGCCCACCGCGACCATCCTCCAGCCGCAGAAGACCGTGGATATCCACGGCCAGGAGACCGAACTGCAGGCGCGGGGCCGGCACGATCCGTGCGTGCTGCCGCGCGCCGTGGTGATGGTCGAGGCCATGGCGGCGCTCGTGCTGGTGGACCACTGGATGCGTCAGGCGGCGCAGAACCAGACGTTTAAATTCTGAAGGTGAGGCGCGTTGACCCCAACGCGCCTAGACCGCCCCCTGGCAAAATCAACGCGTTGAGGTCAACGCGTTCCACCCTTCCCAAACAAAACGCAGATTGTCTTTTGCGCGATTTGCGCCTCTTTGCGGCTACATGAGCTCCCCGGTTTATTTTGTCCTCGGCACGCCCGGTTCGGGCCGGCGCGCCCTCGTGCGCGACCTGATCGAGAACGGACTCGCGGCGGAGGACCGGGCGCTGGTGTTGCTGGCGGAGGGTGAGGCCGCCGACCCGCTCGACGTCAGGCTGGCCGGCCTGCCCAATGCCGAGGTTCGCCGCTGGACCTGGCATGAGCCGGCCCTGCCGCCGGTCGATCTGCCGCCGGGCACGACGGTTTTCTTTTTGACGGACTCGCTGGCCAGCCCGATCGACCAGTTGGAAGCCCTGAAACCCTGGCTGGAGGAGCACGGCGCCACCCTCGCGCGGATTTTTTGTGTCGTGGATTGCCGGCTCGCGGAGAAACAGCCGGTGCTCCGGCAATGGTTCGACGCCTGCATCCATTTTGCCGACGTCGTGTTTCTCACCCATCGCGAGGGCCTCGCCAACAAGTGGCTCAGCGACTTCATCAAGCATTACACCCACGAGCGGTTTCCGTGTCACTTCGTCCAGGTAAAGTCGAAAGGCGACCTGGCGACGCCGCTGGTGTGGCTTGATCCCACCGCCCGCCGGGTCTCGCAATACTTCGACGAGGGCGAGACCTGCGAGATCGAGGGCCTGGAGACGGACGATGAGGAGGAGGAAGAAGACACCGGCCTGCTCCCCCCCGAACCCTATTTTGTGCGGCTGGGCAACGGCCGGCGCGAAAAAACCGTTCCCGTTCTGCGCGATTACCTGCCCAAAAAATAACCCGCCCGAATATCGGCGGAATTGCCGCCCTCGGTTGCGCTATGCTCCGGCGCATGATTCAACCTGAACCCGTCTTGTCCGCTCCCGTCCAGTCTCTGCCCACTCCGCGCACGATGTATCGGGCGCTCGCCCGGCGCGACGCCGCCTACGAGGGCGTCTTTTTCACCGGCGTCAAGACGACCGGCATCTTCTGCCGTCCGACCTGCCGCGCCAAGAAACCCAAACCACAGAACGTTGAGTTTTTCCCCACCATCAACGAGGCGCTGCACGGCGGCTACCGCCCGTGCCGGCTGTGCCGGCCGATGGATCGCACCAAGCCGGTGCCGCCGCTCGTTGAGCGCCTGCGGCGCGCCGTCGAGGAATCCGTGGATGGCCGCGTGACGGACAAGAATCTGGCCACGATGGGCATCGAGCCCTCGACCGCGCGCCGGCAGTTCCAAGCCTATCACGGCATGACCTTCCATGCCTATCAGCGCGCGCGCCGGATGGGCCTGGCCCTGCGGGATGTGAAAGCCGGCAAGGCCGTCATCGAGGTGCAACTGGCCCGCGGCTACGAGTCCACCAGCGGATTTCGCGAGGCGTTCACGCGCATCTTCGGCCAGCCGCCCCGGGACGCCAAGGCCGGTGCCTGCCTGCTCGCTCAGCGGCTGGAGACGCCGCTCGGCACCGTGCTCGCGCTGGCCGACGAGCACGGGTTGCGTTTGCTGGAGTTTGTCGATCGCCGCGGGCTCGAACGCGAACTGGCCGGTCTACGCCGCCGTTTGAAGTGCGCGATCGTGCCGGGCAGCAGCGCGGTGCTGGAGGAAACACAGCGGCAGTTGACCCGTTATTTCACCGGCGAATCGCTGGCCTTTGATCTGCCGCTCGCGCCGGTCGGGTCAGATTTTCAGCGGCGCGTGTGGACCGAGTTGCAGCGCATCCCGGCCGGTCGCACCCGCAGTTATGCGGAGATGGCCCGCCAGCTGGGCCTGCCCAAGGCCCCGCGCGCCATCGGCCGGGCCAACGGCTCGAACATGCTGGCCCTCGTCATTCCCTGCCATCGCGTGATCAATGCCGACGGTTCGCTGAACGGCTACGCGGGCGGCGTCTGGCGCAAGCAGCGGTTGCTGGAACACGAGCGCAAGTTTGCGCCAGGTGGAGCGCGCTGACCCGGCGCGCTTGGGAGAAACGCGTTGAGGTCAACGCGTTCCACCTCTGCAACAAAACACTTGCGCCACCCCCGGCGGGGCGTATCCATGCCCCTTCTGTTTTTTGCCCGGGTGGTGGAATTGGTAGACACGCAGGTCTCAGAAGCCTGTGCTTAATCGCATGCGAGTTCGAGTCTCGCCTCGGGCACCATCCTTCGCTCCACATCGCGGAGCGAGTGACTTCACAGGAGGCGTCGGTTCTCAGTGAGAAATGACACGGTCACGGGCAATTGTTGACTGGCCAGCCTCGCGAGGTATTCGTCCACCGTCTTGGCTGGTTTTTTGAGGCGTGCTCTGCAGGTCTTTGCTGCGGCGCAAACCGCCTGCGGCATCAGGTCGGTCAGGTTACTGATGAATTCATCGGGATGTTGCGCCTCGATTTCATACGGTTCGAGAACGGCGGCCGGGAAGTGCTTGAGGTTGAAGGTCACGATCACATCGGCCCGTCCCCGGATCGCCGCCGCCAGAACATGGCGGTCGTCGGCATCCGGCATCGTTAGTCCGCCGATCAAGGCCTCATGGCCTGTCACCAGGCTGTCGTAGGCGTGCGCGTTCATCAATTGGCGGGTCCGCTCCAATTGTTCCCGCCTGAGATCTTTGCGCTGCTCCAGCACCGCCTCGATCCACTCCTCATGGATTTGATTGCTCCACTTGGCGCGAAACAGTCCGGTGGTGGCGAGCTGCAGCAAGAGATCGCGCAGGGGCGCCGGATAGAGCACGCAGGCATCAAACAGAGCGGTGAAATGCGTGCCCATGTCGGTTCACCGGCTCAGTAGCCTTGGTCGAGTTCCTGAGCCTGGGCGGCCAAGGTATCCAGCGCTTTCTGCCGGGCGACGTCCTCGGTCAGCTTGAAGCCCATGAGGTCACTGAATCGGATGCGGCGATGCGCCCCGACCTTGCGGTAGGGAATTTTCTTCGTCCGGAGCATTTCGACCAGATGAGGCCGGGATACACCCAGCAGATCGGCCGCCTGTTGGGTGGTCAGCTCCGAATGCACCGGAATGACAGTGACCGCGTTGCCGCGCGCCAACTGGGCCAGGATCTGGGCGATGAGCGGCGCAGTCGCGGCCGGCAGGGGCACGAGCTCGGGCTGCCCGCGGCCATGGGCGGGAAACGACAATTGCGGTAGGGTGCGACGGGGCTGGGCGAGCAATTCAGCCAGCGTGCGGCTGGATTCGCGCGCCATTTCCTGGTCGTCAGGCGTGGGCATGACCGGGGGTGCGGACAGGCGTTGAGCAGGGAGGGAGGCCATAGTGATTCCTAAATTGAGGGCTTTGTTAGTAAACGCAATAATCGAAACGGACGAAGCATCCGAAACTTGAGCCCGATCAGCGTAAAATAGGTAAAACTATGACTTCAAAGTGCTTCCGAGGAGAGCGGGGACGAGGCGATCCAGTTCAGGGTGGACGATGGCGGCCACATCGAAGGGCGGAGCGTGCTGATCGAAGCGGGCTTGTAGACGATAGGCCATCTCTTCGAGGGGATTGGTGCGGTAGCCGCCGGACAGGAGGTGGCCCAACGCATAAGCCATGATGAAGCGTTCGGGGCCGAGGTGCTGCCACTGGACCACATGCACGAGCTCGTGGAAATGCAGCGACTCATCGCGTTCATAGCCGTGCCGCACGAAAAAGGAGGAGAGATAGGTGATGCCGGCGGCATCCAAGTTCTCGAATTCGTCGAAGCCGGTCAGGCCCATGCTGGCAAGCGGAGGTGCGGGCACCTTGGCCACGGCAATGACCTTGGTCGACACCAGCAGTGTTGGGGAATAGTAGGAGCCCAGCCGCGGGAACCCGAGATCAACGACCGGACGCGCCTGCGCCGCGTGGGCTGCGAGGGTGCGGTCGATCCACGCCCTCACGTCCGGGAGCTTTTGCTGGAGTTGCTGCAGGCTCATGGCACTGGGTCGAAGGCGCAGGGGCGTTGCTTGAAAAATACAAAGCCAGCCCCTTGCCGGGTATTCTGTCTGATCTCTATGCCGACAAAAGCGCCAGGCGCCTTGCCTCTGGATCGCGCGGAGTAGGCATCTCGTCATAGGTGCGACCGCGGAGCTCGCGGCCAGTCAGATCCTTTCGCACACCGCCCCACTGCTTGAAGAAAAATGCCGTCCCGGACTTCCGGCACTGCCGGAAAATCGACCGGACCCATTCGATCTTCATTTCCCGGGCTCCGGGTCCACTTTCCCCGCCGACAATTGCCCAATCGATGCCTTCGAGCGGCAGATCGTCGATCGCGCCGATAAGTGGTTCGAGGGAAAGAAATCGAACCGCTGCAGGGACGCGCTGGAGATCATTCACGCGGTGGACAACGCGGGAATCTTCCACGCTCACCCCCATCCAGACGTTCGGAGCCCAGTCGAGCTGCCCGGCTATTTCAACCAATCGGTCGCTTCTTTTGGTAAGAATTTGAAACGTATGCTGAGGACAGGCCCGCATGGTCGCGAAGACTTTTTTGATGAATTCCAGCGGGACTTTCTCGTGAAAAAGATCGCTCATCGAATTCACAAAGATCACGCGCGGGGTCTTCCAAAATTTGGGCGCCTCAACCAGATCCTCGTGCAAGGTGACGGCAAAACCATTGGCATACCGTTCGTTGCCCATCGCCTGGAGCCGCAGCGCCATGCGCTCGGCATAACAGTGCTTGCAGCCCGCGCTGACCTTGCTGCACCCCGTCACCGGGTTCCAGGTGGATTCGGTCCATTCAATGTGGGATTTGCCGCGCATGTTCTACTGTAGGACCACCGGCTGTGGATTCTCAAGCGACGAGTAGCCCAGACCGAACACTTTCTCCATTTTGCCCGTGGCATGGAGCGATTTGAGCACTGTATTCGCGTGTTTAGGCAAAAATCCCTTCTCCAACGTAAAACGATAGATGGCAGCCGTGGTCCCAAGGACTTTGGCAAGGATGGCAGTGGAGAGTTCGCTTTCGAAGACCTGCAACTTGTTTGTCTTGCCCCAGTCCATTGGAAGCTCTCCGGGGAGATTGAAACGTCCTTCGCGGTCTATGTCGAAATTCGCTTCGCCGGTCCGATCATCCAAATGCCAGGCCGCCTCCAGAAATTTCTCCAACCCCTTCAAGTTGGATGAGCCAAACATCACGCCGTGGATATTGCTCCCCTTTTTGATGGAAAAAGGCGCCAGATAATACTCTTCGTCCGTGTCGTGGGACCGAATGCTTTGGCTGTTTCCAAATGGCGCTGCATCTCCGGGGCATCTTGGAAGCGCCAGGCATATGACGAAGACATAAAAACCAGCACGTCCGTGGTGGGCAGTTTACGCAATTTGGTGAAAACATCCGGCGGGAATTGCCTGACGCCATTTTGATCAATCAATACTAAGTTTGCCGCCCCCTCCATGCGGGCTGCTTCTTCAGGAAAGACCTCAAGAAATTCCCGGTTGGCGAATCGTAAATCATAAGGCCCCGAATCCAATTTCGTTTCCTTTAGGTTTTTCTTCAACACTTCAACTTTATCATCTTCGGCATCGTTCAGCAGCACCGACACCTTGTAGCCCTCCTCCTGAATTTTCTTGCCCAAGTTTTGGAGATGCCTGAGCAGCATTACCGGGCTACCCATATTCCCTTGGGAGTCGAGGCCGGGACCGCAGAAAAAATCGAGAATCTGAATCCGCATACATCGGGATTGTCCGCTACCTATGAATACTCCAAGAAAACCCTCAGCGGTCAGCTTGAAGATTTCGAGCTTTGCAAGCGTTCCAGCATCGAAAGGCTTCTGATGAAGATTCCGGTTAGGCATGGCAGGAAAGGGGAACAGGGAAGATAAGTGCCGCCAGTGGCCCCGGGCGATGGGCGGAGGCTTGGGCAATCCCTACCCTGCGTCAAACGACAATCGGTTCAGCCGGCAGGTCTATGGGCTCAGATCAGCTCGTCGGTGTGTTTTTCGCGCTGGGGTTTGGGCTTCTTCGGGGCCGCGGCATCTTTGGCCTCAGCGGCGGCGCGCTCGAGATTGAGGGCGAGGAGTTTTCCGAGGATCTGTTCGTCGGTCAGGTCGGTGGGCCAGCCGTAGGCCGCGGCGACGGCGGCATCGAGCTTCCTGTGGACGAGGTCGAGCCAGACGGGACGCTCGTTGTAGAGATTGGTGAGGGTGCGCTTCTTCAGCTTGGCGGCGCATTCGGCGTCGCGCGGTTCAAGGCGCGGGTAGCGGACGGTGCCGACGCCCGTCCTGGGTTTCACGGTCTTGGGATCAAGGTAGCGGGCCCACGGGCCGTTGACGGAGCCGGGGAATTCGAGGGTGCGGGTCTCCGTCCACTCGGGCGGGTTGAGCCAGCGCTCGCGCAGCTCGTTCAGCTCCTTGGCGGCGGCGGCGATGGCGACGCGATGCGCATCAGCGCCGTAAGGCGCGGGGGCTTCCTTGGCCATGAAGTAATGGTGCGCTGCCAACGCTTCCGATTGCGGCGTGCTCTCGCCCTGCGGGAGCGGCTCCTTCAGCGGAAAGGGAAACGGAAAGGTCTCGAAGCAGGTCGTCGGCGTGTAGCGCGGGCGCGTTTCCAGCCGGGTGCCTTGTTTGTGGGCCCATAGACGATGGAAACGGGATTGGAGAATGCCGAAGAACCAATCGTCGGAATTCACAAACGTGAAAAGAGCGTGATCAGGTAATAGCGGCCGCTCCAGCCATACAAACAAGTGATGTTTTGCGACAGCAACAGTCGCGAGAAACCGCGGGAGCGGAGCAATGGCGGCCTGCATATCTGGCCGCGCCCGCTCGTGTTGCCACCAAATCCCAACCGTGCTCCGCGATTGAGCGCGCACTTGCTTTATCAAAGTTACCACATGGGCGAACGGAGCCTTGTAGCTTGCGCACCAGGCCTCTTTCTTGCCCATGCCGAAATCGACAATCCACATCGGCGGCATCCGCCGGGTCACGGCGAGACCGTTCGCCCACGGCACCAGCACATCAGAGTTTGGCCTCCCACTGGGATTGGGTGCGAGCAGCCAGCTTTGCGCGGTGGCGTCGTCCACGTCGAACGCGCCGCCTTTCGTGTCGCCCATGTAGGCGATGCCAGCCATCGCGGGCAGGCGTCGCGCGAGAGTGGTATCACCGGCTTGGGCGGAAAGATTGGAGTGGATTTGCTGAGCGCTCGCCCCGTCAAGCAGCCGCGTGGTCTCGGAACCGCTGTCGAAACCGACCATCGAAATATGCACATTGGCGCCGTTGAGCACCCACTCACGGTCGCTCACCGCGAAGAAAATGTCGCCCGTCTCCTTGATCCGTTTGAGCACTTCCCGGTTGGCTCCGCCCCGGATGCCTTGGGTCGCCAGCAGTCCGGCGCGATTGCACCGCTGGCGCGCAAGGGAGTCCCGCGCTTTCTCGAACCAATAACAACAAAGGTCGGCCTGCGGTTCGACGCGCTTTTGATAATTTGAAAACAACGCACCCACATAATCGTCTCCGAGCTCGCGCCGCAGCAGCTTGCCGCCGAGAAACGGCGGATTGCTGACGATGACCTCGCATTTCGGCCAGTCGCGCTCGGTGTAGAATTTCAGGGCATCATCGGATTTGTGCTCACTGGCCTGGGCCTGCTTCAGGTTCTTCGCCTTGCTGTGGAAATGAGGCATGAGGAGGGCGTCCTCGTTCTGGAAGCCGTCGAGGTTTTGCAGGACGGGTGAGCGGTCGTTGTCGAAGCCGTTGTCGCGCCGCCATTGGAGGCAGCCGATCTGCACCGAGACCTGCGCCAGCTCGTAGGCGTAGGGGTTGATCTCGATGGCGCGGAGCTGCTGCACGCCCACCTGCGGCTGGAACTTGAAGCCGAGCTGGGTGGCATAGGCCACGACCTCCTTCTCCAGACCGAGCAGGAGTTGGAGGGAGACGTAGAGGAAGTTGCCGCTGCCGCAGGCCGGGTCGAGCACGGTGGTCGCGGCGAGCTTTTTCTGGAAGGCGGCCAGCTTCTCGCGCAGGGCCGCCATGCCCTTGCTCTTGGCGTAATCGAGAGCGAGTTCGCCCTTGAGCGCGGCCCACTCGCGGCGTAACGGGGCCATGAGGATCGGCTCGACGAGGGTCTTGATGTCGGCCTCGCTGGTGTAGTGGGCGCCGAGCTGGGCGCGCTGCCCGGGCTCAAGGGCGCGCTCAAAGAGGGTGCCCATGATGCTGGGCTGGATGAACTGCCAGTTGGACTCGCCGGCCTCGGCCAGTTTCTTCAGCTCCTCGTCGGAGAGCTCAAAGACGGTGGATTCTTCGAAGAGGTGGCCGTTGAAGTGGCGGATCTTGTCTTTCCCGAAAGTGCCGCCCTTGGCCATGACCGCGAAGAGATTCTCCATGGTGATGGCGAGGTGGTGCGGGTCGTCGAGACCGAGCTTGAGGAGGTTGGAGAAGAGGTCCGGCGGGAGCAGGCCGGTGTCCTCGGCGAAGAAACAGAAAACGAGGCGGTTGAGGAAGCGGGCGATGCGGAGGTTCTTGCGCTGGGCGAGGTTCATCTCCGCCCGGGTCTTGGCGTCGGCCAGTTCGACGGCCTCGCGCTTCTGGAGGGACTTGGCGATCGCGGCGATATGCCCGGCCAGGCCCTCGGTGACCTCGGCAGTGGTGAGGGCGGGCTTGAGCGAGTCGGGGTCGGTGAAGAGCGCTCGCAGCACCCGCCAGTTCACCGGCTGATCCATCCGTTCCAGGTCGAAGTCGTAGGTTTCCTGGACCGTGCCGTTGAAGTTGGTGCGGATGATGAAGCGCTCGAAATCGCAGACGACCAGCAGGGGCGGGTTCAGCAGCGATTCGCGGTATTGCTGGAGCTGCTTGTAGGCCTCGGCGAGATTCTTGCGCTTGCCCTTGTATTCCCAGGCGAAGCAGTCCTTCCGCCAAACGTCAGCGAAGCCCCGTTCGCGCTCCTCCGGCGCGGTGCCGCTTTGCCCGACGGCGAACAACTCCATGTCCTTGACGACCCGCTTCTGGAAACAGAACCAGTCGCTGCCCGAGGGATCGGCCTCGGCGGGGGTTTTTTGACCGAGAATCCCACAGAGATCATTGAAGTGCTCCTGGTAGGCGGAGGTTTCCTTGCCTCGGTAGCGGAGCCACTTCTTTTTGAATTCAGCGACAGTCATGGAGCGCAGACAAAGCAGAGCGGGCAAATGTTACACTCGCAAGTCCGGCTTCCCGGAATTTTACTGGATCAAGTCCTGGATCAACGGCTCCTGCTTCGGGGCCGTGGCGGAGAATTTAACGGCTTCGCGGATGAAGGCCTCCGCCTTCGCCGAGGCTATGGCGGACAAGTCGGCGCGGGCACCCTTGGCGTCGTCGTTGATGTGCAGCGTGCAGAGCCGGGCGCCGGCCCTGACGGGCTCGCCGATTTTGATAAGATCGGCGATGCCGACGGCGTGGTCGACCTTGTCGGTCACGGCGGCGCGGCCGCCGCCGAGCGCCATGATGGCGTGGCCGCACTTGAGCGCGTCCACTTCACTGACGAAGCCCTGCACACCGGCGGGGGCCTTCACCTCCAGGAGTTTTTTCGCGGTCGGGAGTATCTTGTAGTCGTCGATCACCTTCGGGTCGCCGCCTTGGGCGACGCACATCTCGCGGAAGACTTTCAACGCCGCACCGTTGGCGATGGCAGCCTCTATTTTTTGGCGCGCATCGGCCTCGTTCTTCGCCTTGCCGCCGAGCAGAAGCATCTGGCCGGTGAGCGCGTAGGTGACCTCCATGAGGTCGGCGGGGCCGCGACCCTTGAGGCACTCGATGGACTCAATGACCTCAGTGGTGTGGCCGGCCGCGCGGCCGAGCGGTTGGTTCATGGCGGTGAGCAGCGCGCGGACGGGTTTGCCACCGGCGCGGCCGACCTCGACCATGGCCCGGGCCAGGGTCAGGGCGTCCTCCTTCCTTTTCATGAAGGCGCCCTTGCCAAACTTCACGTCGAGCACGAGCGAGTCGATGCCCTCGGCTAGTTTCTTGCTCATGATGCTCGCGCAGATGAGCGGAATGCATTCGACGGTGCCGGTGACGTCGCGCAGGGAGTAGAGCTTGCGGTCGGCGGGCACGACCTGCGGGGTCTGGCCGATCATGGCGCAGCCGACCTTCTGCAGGATGGTGCGGAACTCCGGCACGCTCAGGTTGACCTTGAAGCCTGGGATGGCCTCGAGCTTGTCGAGCGTGCCGCCGGTGTGGCCGAGGCCGCGGCCGCTCATCATCGGGACCTTGAGGCCGCAGGCGACGGCGAGCGGGGCGAGGATGAGCGAGACCTTGTCGCCGACGCCGCCGGTGGAGTGTTTGTCGACCTTGGCGCCGGGCAGGTCGCTCAGGTCGATCACCTCGCCCGAGCGCATCATGGCGTCGGTGAGCCACGCGGTTTCCTGCGGGGTCATGCCGCGCCAGAAGATGGCCATGAGCAGCGCGGTGGCCTGGTAATCGGCGAACGACTTGCCGTCGGACACGCCGCGGGCGAAAAACTCGATCTCGTCCTTGGTCAGCGCGCCGCCGTCGCGTTTCTTGATGATGATGTCCTGCGGGAAAAAAGTCGGGGAGCTCATGGGGTGGGCTGAAACCGAGTCATTGAACCACGAATAAACACGAAGAGACACGAATAAAATTCCACGGCGGGGTCGCCGCCGTCATGGCAGTCTGCTTATCGGTCAGGGCGACGCCAGCAGCGCCTGCCGGATGCACGAGCGTTGCCGCCCATACCAGCAAGCCAGTCCGCCCTGATAGACCAGGCTGACGAGCGCGAGCACCACGCACGTCAGCTGGTTGGTCAACTTAAGCAGGAGCTGGCGGTGAAACTCAGGATCGAGCCCGGCGTCCAGCAGCGAATTGGTCACATGGGCCTGCATGAACCCGGGCAGCTCGGCCCACAGCGCCGTCGCGTCAAGGAAGTGCCAGCGATACCAGGCGTAGAGCCAGATGATGAACAGCAGGGAAACCTGGGCGCCGACCATCAGGCTGAGGCCCTGCGGTTGCTGCCGGAGCAAAAGACGGTGGCCGTGCAATTCGATCCCACCCGCCAGCGCGACCACCAGGGCGACCGCAACCATGAGAGGGCTCCCCTGCCATAGTGACAGAAGCGCGCTCAGGCCCGCCACACCGACAACACTCCAGCCGTCCGCCCGGGAAATGGCCAGCACCCGCCGGAGGCGGTTTGCAGGAAGAATGGGCGGAGATTGCATTTCAGGTTGTGGATTCCTGTTTTCGCCCAGAATGGCTGGCACCGGCATGCCGTCGCGACACAAAAAACCCTGGCCCTTCCGGATCGAGTATCCGCCCGAGCTGCCCATCAGCGCGCGGGCGGACGAGATCATCGCGGCCATCCGCGACCACCAGGTGCTGATCCTCGCGGGCGAGACCGGCTCGGGCAAGACCACGCAAATCCCCAAAATGTGCCTCGTGGCCGGCCGGGGCGAGCGCGGCCGCATCGCCTGCACCCAGCCGCGCCGCGTCGCCGCGACCTCGGTGGCCCGGCGCGTGGCCGAGGAACTGAACGTGCCGCTCGGCCGCGAGGTCGGCTGCAAGATCCGTTTCGCCGACCAGACCTCGGGCGCCACCGTCATCAAATTCATGACCGACGGCATGCTGCTCGCCGAGCTGCAGGCCGACCCCGCGCTGCGCGAATACGACACGGTCATCGTGGACGAGGCGCACGAACGCTCGCTGAACATTGATTTCATCCTCGGCCACCTCCGCCGGCTGCGGAAAGACCGGCCGGAGCTGAAAATCATCATCACCTCGGCCACAATCGACACCGAGGCCTTTTCCAAGGCGTTTGACGGCGCGCCGATCATCGAGGTGTCCGGGCGGGTCTTTCCGGTCGAGGTAATTTATTCCCCGTTGGAGGAGATGGTGGATGAGGGTAGGACGGGCACTCCGTTGCCCGCCGAGCGGCGCGGAACGGAGTCCGCGCCCTACCAAAGGAAATCCCGTCCGGACGATTTCACCTACATCGACGCGGCGGTCGAGGCGGTCGAACGCGTGTTACAGGAGAGCGCGCAAGGGGATATTCTGGTCTTCCTGCCCACAGAAAGGGACATTCGTGAAACGCGGGACATTTTGGAAGGTGGCCAATCGAAAATCGGAAATCGAAAATCCAAAATCGAAGTGGTGCCGCTTTTCGGCCGGTTGACCAACGCCGAACAGCAGCGCGTGTTTGCGGCGTCGCCGGTCCGGAAGGTCATCGTCGCGACCAACATCGCCGAGACCTCTTTGACCATTCCCGGCATCCGCTTCGTCATCGACACCGGGCTGGCGCGTCTCAGCCGCTACACACCGCAGAGCCGCACGCGCCGGCTCCCGGTCGAGCCGGTTTCGCAGAGCAGCGCCGACCAGCGCAAGGGCCGGTGCGGCCGCGTGAGTGACGGCGTCTGCATCCGGCTTTATTCGGAGCAGGATTACCTCGACCGACCGCGTTTCACGCAGCCGGAGATCCAGCGCAGCAACCTGGCGGACGTCATTTTGCGCATGAAGGCGTTCGGGCTGGGCGACATCGAGGAGTTTCCCTTCCTGAACGCGCCGCCGGCCAAGGGCATTCGCGCCGGTTACGCGCTGCTGCACGAGCTTGGCGCCATCGACGATGCCGGCGTGTTGACCGACCTCGGCCGTGAGCTGGCGCGCCTGCCGGTGGACCCGACGGTCGGGCGGATGATCCTGCAGGCGCGGAACGAAAAGGCGTTGCGCGAGGTGCTGATCATCGCGGCGGCGCTGAGCATCCAGGATCCGCGCGAGCGTCCGATGGACCAGAAGGAGAAGGCGGACAAGGCGCACAAACGCTTCACGCATCCCGACTCGGATTTTCTCACGCTGCTGGCCATCTGGGAGATCTACCACGACGAGTTCGAGCGGATGACGCTCGGCAAGCTGCGGAAGTTCTGCACGGCGCATTTCCTGTCGTTCCTGCGGATGCGGGAGTGGCGCGACGTGTATGCCCAGCTGGAGGAAAGCCTGCGGGAGCGCGCCGGGTTCGCATGGACCTCGGTGTATGACGGCGTGAAAAAAGGGGAGGAGGTGAAGTTCGCTCCGGCCACGCCGGCCTACCGGGCGGTGCATCGCTCCATTCTATCGGGCTTGCTCGGCAACATCGCAACGCGGACGGAGGAGGGCGACTATCATGCCGCGCATGACCGCCGGGTGGACTTTTTTCCCGGCTCGGCGCTGTTTGAACGGATCGAACGTAAGAAAAGCGCGTCCGGAGGAACTGTTCCACCACCGAAGGCCAAAGTTGCGAAATGGCTCATGGCGGCGGAAATCATGGAGACGGCGCGCGTCTACGCCCGCACCTGCGCGCGCATCGACCCGGCGTGGGTGCTCGACCTCGGCGCGCACTTGCTGCGCGTGGCGCACAGCGAGCCGTTCTGGAGCGCCGAGGCCGGCCGCGTGCTGGTGAAGGAGCGCCGCCGGCTCTACAACCTCGAGCTGGAGACGCGGTCGGCCAGCTACGGCAAGATCAACCCGGGGCACGCGACCGAGATCTTCATCCGCGAGGGACTGGTCAACGACACGATCACGTGGCCGTTTGATTTCCTCGCGCACAACCGCCGGCTGCGCGAGCAGACCGAGACCATCCTCACGCGCACGCGCAGCGCCGGCTACCTGAACCTGGACGAGGCGGTCTATCGGTTTTATGCGCAGGAATTTGCCAGGGTGGAGCCCGAGCTCCAGCCTTCGCCAAGGCTACGGCTGGCAGGCCGGACGGGCTTGCCGGGTTCCGGCACCGAAAAAAACCTGCCCGGAGGTCAGGTTCCACCCCAAGGCATTAGCAGCGTGGGGGAGCTGGTGGATTTTGTGCGGCACCAACAGGCGACGAAGCCGAAGTTTCTTTTCATGACGGAGGACAGCCTGCGTCCGCCGGTGGAAACCGAGCACGACGCGGAGGCTTTTCCCGAGGCCCTGCCGGTGGACAACCGCGTGCTGCCCCTAGCCTACGCCTATCAGCCTGGCCAGGAAAGCGACGGCGTGACGGTGCGCGTGAGCCTCGCCGAGGCCGGGGCGCTGACGCCCGCGGTGCTCGACTGGGCGGTGCCGGGCCATCTGGTGGAGAAGGTGGAGCTGATGCTCAAGGCGCTGCCGAAGGAACAGCGGCGCGACCTGATTCCGCTGGCCGAGACGGCGCAGAAACTGGCGAAAAACCTGGGGTTGCTCAGCGGCCGCGCGAAGCCGCCGACGCTGGCCGCGGCGCTGGCGGAATTGCTCTCCCCGCGGCTGGGGGTGCGGATCGATCCGGCGCTGTGGAGCAACCACGTGCTGCCCGATCATTTGCGGGTGCGAATCGAGGTGGTGGACAACGCGAACAAGGTGCTCGGGGCCAGCCGCGACCTGGCGGAGATCCAGACGCAGCTGCACCGCCGTTCGCGCACGGTGAGCCGGCAGGCCGCGTCGGGGGACAACAGCGCGTGGCGGGCGGCACGGGCCAAGTGGGAGGGCGAGCCGGCTGACGCATGGAAATTTGGCGACCTGCCGGAGAAGATCACGGTGAGCGAACACCACGGCGTGCCCGTGCTGGCGCATCCCGGGCTGAAGGCGATGGCGGCGGGCGTGGCCGTGCGGCTGTTCGCCACGCCCGAGGAGGCGGCCGCGGCGACGCGCGAGGGACTGCGCAAACTGTTCGAGACGCAATTGCGCCACGATCTCGGCTGGCTGCAGAAGGAACTCAATGCCCTGCGCACGCTCGGGACGCTGGCGGTGACACTCACGACGCCTGACGCGTTGCAGCAGGACGCGTTGGAATCCATCCGGTGCTGGGCGTGCGCGCGGCCGGTGGCGCCATTGCACGCGGTGGTGTTCGCGCAGCAGCTGGCCGCGGCGAAGCAGGATTTGCGCGGGCTGGTGCCGAAGCTCACCGATTGGCTGAAGGAAACCTTCACGCTGCGGCTCGCACTGGAGACGAACCAGACGCCGTATCCCGGACTGGCGGACGACCTCGCGGCGCTGCTGCCGTCGGATTTCCTGCGGCGGATGCCGTTTGAGCGGGTGCAACACCTGCCGCGCTACCTGCGCGGCATGCAGGTGCGGGCGGAGCGGTGGAAGCGCGACGCGGCCAAGGACGCCACGCGGGCGAAGGAACTGGCGCCGTTTGCCAAAGCGGTAGCGGCGCTCTATGAGCGCCGGACCGGCGGTCATCATCCTTCGCCAGGCCTATGGACGACAGGCAGACCGCCGCTACAGGGGGCAGCCGGTGACTTCCGCTGGCTGGTGGAGGAATTCCGCGTGAGCCTGTTCGCCCAGGAACTTGGCACGGCGGAGCCGGTGTCGGCAGTGCGGCTGGAGCGGCTGCTCCAGGGTCTGCCGGCTGCGGGGAGCAAGGAGCCGGTCGCGCCGACGGCAAAGGTGGCGCCGACGACCACGGCCAGGAAGGGAGCGCCGTTGAAGAGCCTCGGCGCGCTCGATCAGCTTTTTCGGAAGTAGGCGGAGATTTGGCGTTGTAGCGGCGGAGCGACACCGGGTAAGCTGCGCTCAATCGATTTACCCCATGAATACCTCTATTGCCACTTTGTTGGATGGGAAGGGCCGGGCGCTGCACGCGGTGCCGGTGACAGTAACGGTGTATGAAGCCGTTGAAGCCATGAACCAGCACCGGATCGGCGCCATACTTGTGATGGACGGCGCCAAGCTGGCCGGTATTTTCACCGAGCGCGACGTGCTGACCCGGGTCATCGCCGCCAGTCTCAATCCCCAGGTGACGCCCGTCAGCCAGGTCATGTCCTCCGATGTGCTCACGATCGCGCCCGATGCCACGGTGCAGCAAGTGATGGACATTTTTACGGAGAAGCGCTGCCGGCACCTCCCGGTGATCCAGAACGACCAGCTGGTCGGTTTGATTTCCATCGGCGACGTCTCGCGCTGGGTGGCCAACTCGCACCGGGCCGAGGCGGAGTCGTTGCGGCAATACATCGCCGGCGACCTCTCGACTTGAGTCGCCGGTTTCCCCGCCGGGATGGACACGGCGGAGTTGAGTTTTGCGGGCGACCGCCCAAGGTGGCGGCATGAAACCATACCATTCATTGTTGGTCGGTCTTGCGTTGGGCATGGCTGGAATGTTGAGTGCCAGGGTGGTCACCAAGTCCGTCGCCTATGAACACGCCGGCGTGAAGCTGGAGGGCTATCTGGCTTACGACGACACCAAGGTGTCTGCGGACAAAAAGGCGCCCGGCGTGCTGGTGATTCCGGAATGGTGGGGCCTGACCGATTACCCCAAGGACCGCGCCGAACAGCTGGCGAAGCTCGGCTATGTGGCCTTCGCGGCCGACATGTATGGGGCGGGGGTCACGACGGCCGATCCAAAGAAGGCGGGCGAGCTGGCCGGCCAATTCTACGGCAAACCACTGATGGCCGAGCGGGCGCAGGCGGGACTTGATCAACTGTTGGCCACCGGTCTTGTCGAGCCCGCCCGCGTCGCGGCGATCGGATATTGTTTTGGCGGGTCCACGGCGCAGGCGCTGGCCTACAGCGGCGCACCGCTGGCCGGCATCGTGAGTTTTCACGGCAGCCTGATCCCGGCGTCGGCGGAAGCGGCGGCGAAAAACCAAGCGAAGTTCCTGGTCTGCCACGGGGCGGTCGATCCCTTCATCAGTGCGGAGGAAATCGCCGCTTTCATGAAAGGCATGAATGATGGCAAATTCGACTACCAGTTCATCAGCTATGCCGGTGCCGTGCATGCGTTCAGCAACCCTGGCGCCGACAAAATCGCGCAGGCCACTGGCGTGCCCATCGCCTATCATGCCGCGGCGGACAGACGTTCCTGGGCGCACATGAAGGGGTTTTTCCAGGAAATATTCCAAACGAAGAAGTAAGCCGGATAACGGTCTCTACACTCGGAAACCGCGGCACTTGGCGGAGAGCGTTGAAGTGGCTGGCGGCAGGCGAAGTCTGAAAAAGCGGTAACTTTTCCCGGTCGGCGGTGTTCTATGGGAAACAACCCATGAAATCCCTCCTTTCCCTGCTGACCCTCGGGGTCCTGCTGGCGTCGCCGGTGGCGCTTCCGGCCAAGATCATCCGCACGGTCGAGAAGACCTTCACCGTGCAGCCCGGCGGCAACTTCAAGGCCGCCACCCAAGGCGGCGATATCACGATCAAGACCGCCGACACCAATGAGATTCGTGTCACCGCCCGGCAGGTCATTCGCGCCTCCACGGACAAGGAAGCGGACGAAATTCTGGAAAAACTCAGCCTGACCTTCGACCAGCAGGGCAACGATGTGACGGCCGAGGCCAAATACGAAAAACAGTTCGGAGGTTTTCATTGGGGCAGCTGGCCGCCGGTGAGGGTTTCGTTCACGGTCACCGTGCCCAAGAATTTCAATCTCAACCTCAACACCTCGGGCGGCGATATCGCCCTCAAGGAAGGCACGGCCCGCGCCAAGCTGGGCACCTCCGGCGGCAACATCGAAATTGATCGCGCCGGCGGCCCCACAGAGGTGTCGACCTCCGGCGGCGACATCACCATTAATTCCGTCGCCCAGTTGCTCAGCGCGACCACCTCGGGGGGCAACGTCAGGGCGACCCTCACCGAGCCGCTCAAGCAGGACACCGTGCTCAGCACTTCCGGTGGCGACGTGCGCGTGCGGGTCGCGCCGGGTGCCGGTTTCGAACTCGACGCCAGCACCTCGGGCGGCGATGTCCGGGCCGAGGGCCTGACCATCACCATCGCCAAGGGCGGCGTGGGCCGGAGCCGGCTCGTCGGCAATGTCAACGGCGGCGGACCCCGTCTGAAGCTCCGCTCCAGCGGCGGCGACATCTCGGTCCGGACCGACTGATCTTTCACCAGGCAAACCCCGGTGTGTGTGTGCAAAGGAAGCCAGCGCGAAAGCGCTGGCTTCTGATTTTTGGCGGACCCTTTTTGTGGGTCGGGGTTTATCCCCGACAGCGGGCGTGCGATTGCCGGGCATAAAGTCCGACCTACAGCAAACTGACCCAGGCCGGTGCATTACTTTCCTTGCGTGTCATTCTGAGCGCAGCGAAGAATCCAGTGTCATCGCCGACGTGGATCCTTTGCTGCGCTCAGAATGACCAAGAAAATATCATGGGACTAATTGATACGCACACGCACCTCGACTCATTCGCCCGGCGCGGCGAATTGCCGACGGTTTTGGCGCGGGCGAAGTCGGCCGGACTGGAGGCGATGGTGACCATCGGCACTGACCCCGACGACTGGACGCTCTATCGTAATCTGGCGCGGGAAAACCCAGGCTTTGTCCATTACACGGCCGGGTTGCATCCGTGCAGTGTCGGGGTGGATTGGGCCGGGCGGGTGGCGGAGTTGGAGGAGTTCTGGGGTGGAGCGCGGCCTCCGGACGCGCTAGCGACGGATAAAATGCGCCCGGAGGTCGCGTTCCACCCTGTGGCGCTTGGCGAAATCGGCCTCGACCGCTTTCATCTGCCGAAGGAGGCGGCCGCGGCGGCGGAGGTTTTTGGGTGGCAGCGGGCCGCGTTTGCCGCGCAGCTCGGGCTGGCGAAGCGGTTGGGTTGCCCGGTGGTGGTGCATTCGCGCGGGGCCTTTGCCGAGTGCGTGGAGGTGATCGACGCTTCCGGGGTGGAGTGGAGACGGGTGGTATTCCATTGCTTCACGGAGGGGCCGGACGAGATGGCGGAGCTGACCAAGCGCGGTGGCTGCGGGTCGGTCACGGGCATCATCACTTACAAGACGGCCGAGACGATCCGCGCGGCCGCGCTGGCGCAGGGACTGGACCGGCTGATGATCGAGACCGACGCGCCATACCTGACGCCCATGCCACACCGGGGGAAACCCAACGAGCCGGCTTACCTGCGGCACACGGCGGAGTTCTGCACCGGGATGTTCGGCGTCAGTTACGAGGTCTTCGCCCTGGCCACGACCCGGAATGCCCGGGCCTTTTACGGTCTGTAAGGCTCAGGCTTCCTCGAATTTTTTCGCAAACAGCGCTTCCAGCTCAATTAACAGCTGGGGGGCGTCCTCACCCGTGACGATGAACTTGACGGTCGAGCCCTTGGCCGCGGCCAGCATCATCAGGCCCATGATGCTCTTGCCGTTGACCTGCTCCTCATCCTTTTCGACCAGGACCTCCGATTTGAACTTGTTGGTCACCCGCACAATCATGGCCGCCGGCCGCGCGTGAATGCCCATCTTGTTCTGCACGAGGAGTTCCTTCGTGTGGGTGGCGGCTGTCGTAGTGTTGCTCTTTTCCATTGCGGTCGACCTGTGGGGTCGGATTAAAGGGTAACGCAAAAGCCGGTAGCGCCCCGGCTTGCAATCACAAAGACCCCCGCATGCCCGCCTTCGCCATCATTGTGCCGTGCCGTCTGGAGTCCACGCGGTTTCCGCGGAAACTGTTGCATCCGATTAGGGGCAAGCCGCTTGTGTTGTGGGTGGCCGAGCGCATCGCGACGCAAGCACCTGATTTTCCGCTGTGGTTTGCGGTGGACCATGAATCGCTGGCCGAATGCATTGAGAGCGCCGGATTTAAGGCGCTAATGACCGCCGCCAGCCACCCCAGCGGCACCGATCGCATCGCCGAGGCCAACCGCACCGTCCGAGCCGACTATGTGCTCAACGTGCAGGCCGACGAACCTTTGGTCAGCGCCGGGCAGTTGCAGGCCTTGGCCCGGCTCATCCAGGGCGATTGTCCGATGGCGACGCTCTGCACGCCGTTCAAACGGGCGGTGGATTTCAACAACACCAACCAGGTCAAGGTCGTCATGTCCCAAACCGGCCGGGCGCTCTATTTCTCACGGTCGCCCATGCCCCATTCCCGCGACCTCGGCCAGACCGTGGACGACGCCTGGGTCGCCGCCAACCCCTGCTTCAAGCACCTCGGGCTTTACGCCTACCAGGCCGGCTTTCTCGAAAAATTCGTGGCCCTGCCGCCGGGCCGGCTCGAGCAGATCGAGAAACTTGAGCAGCTCCGCGCGTTGGAAAACGGTTATCCGATCGCCATCGCGGCCACAGCCGACCCGACCATCGGCGTGGATACGCCGGAGGATGCGAAGAAGTTCGAAGCCCACCTCGGGTAAGGCGGTCGCCAAATTTTGTAGGTTGCGAGCTTGCTCGCAACGTGGCGCGCAAGCGCGCCACCTACAGGAGTGACAGGCTAAATCTTCCCGGCCTTCCGCTTTTCGACCAAGTGGTAGAAATCGCTGAACAGCGGATCGGCGTCGTTTGGGCCGGGCGCGGCCTCGGGGTGATACTGCACGGAGAACACCGGCAGCTCCCGGTGGCGCAGGCCCTCGACCGTGCGGTCGTTCAAGTTGATCTCAGTGACGACTGCGCTGCGCTTCTCGAGCGACTTGGGGTCGGTGGCGAAGCCGTGGTTCTGCGCCGTGATCGAGACCTTGCCGGTTTCGAGGTTCTTCACCGGCTGGTTGCCGCCGCGGTGGCCGAACTTCAGTTTGAATGTCGTGCCGCCCAGCGCGTGCGTGAGCATCTGGTGGCCGAGGCAGATGCCGAAGATCGGGAAGTCCGGCAGCAGGCCCGTCACGGTCTGGTGGATGTAGGGCAGGGCGGACGGGTCGCCCGGGCCGTTGGAGAGGAACACGGCGTCCACGCCATACTCGCGCACCTGCTCGTGCGTCGCCGTGGCGGGAAACACGTGCACCTCGAAGCCGTGGCGGACGAGTTTGCGGAAAATCGTGTATTTCGCGCCGTAGTCGAACGCCGCGACCCGGAACTTCCTTTTCGGCGTGACCGTGGCGCCCTGCGAGGTGCCGACCGGGAGATACTGGGCGTTGTGCCGCGTGGCGTCGCCGGCCTGCCAGGGGTAGGGCGCGGCGCAGGTTGTGTCTTTCACGTAGTCGCTGCCGGCCATGTCCTGCCAGGCTTTGGCGCGCGCGACCGCTTCAGGGTCGCTGAGCGGCAGGGTGGAGAGGCAGCATTTCAGCGCGCCGTCCACGCGGAGTTTTTTGGTGATGGCCCGGGTGTCCACCTCGCTGATGCCGGGGATGCCGTGTTTTTTCAGGTAGGCGTCGAGTGACATCGTGCTGCGCCAGTTGCTGACGATCGGCGACACCTCGCGGACCACGAAGCCGCTGGCCTTGGGCCCGGCGTGCTCCTCATCCTCGGCGTTGATGCCGTAGTTGCCGATCTGCACCGCCGTCATGGTCACGATTTGCCCGAAGTAGGACGGATCGGTGATGATTTCCTGATAGCCGGTCATCGAGGTGTTGAAAACACACTCGCCGGCGATGGTGGCGGCGGCGCCAAACGCGGCACCGCGGAACACACTGCCATCTTCGAGGGCCAGGATCGCGGGTTTCGTCCCCGTCTGTCTAGTGGTTTTCGTGGGCCGCGCGGAAATCCCGTCATTTGACACCAGGAGCAATCCGGCTATTCCTGCTTCCCGCCGATGCCCTACACCGAAGACCGCTCCACATGGTTCGCCGGGCAGGGGCTATGGTCGCACGTGCCGGAGTCGGACTGGAAGGACTGGACCTGGCAGCTGAAGAACCGGCTCACGACCCTTGAGCAGCTGGAGCGCCACCTGACGCTGACCCCCGGGGAACGGGCGGGCTGCCTCTTCGCCAAGGAGAAGCTGGCGCTGGCGATCACGCCGTATTTTTTCAACCTGATCGACCGCCACGACCCGCACTGCCCGATCCGCAAGCAGGTCATACCGCGCGGCGATGAGATGGTGGTTTCCTCGGGTGAGATGCTCGACTCGCTCGGCGAGGACGAACACTCGCCCGTCCCCGGCCTCATTCACCGCTATCCCGACCGCGTGCTGTTTCTCGTGACTGATCGCTGCGCCGCCTACTGCCGCTACTGCACCCGCAGCCGCCTCGTGAGCAACGCGCAGGACTACAACTTTCATCCCGAATACGAGCAGGCGCTCCGCTACATCGAGGCGCACCCCGGGATCCGCGACGTGCTCCTTTCGGGGGGCGACCCGCTGCTGCTTTCCGACAAGAAGCTCGACCACCTGCTTGGCCGCTTGCGCGCCATCAAGCACGTCGAGTTCATCCGCATCGGCTCACGCATTCCGGTGTTCCTGCCGCAGCGCATCACGCCGGAACTCGCGGAGATTTTCAAGAAACACGGCCCGGTCTGGATGAGCATCCACGTCAACCACCCGAAGGAGGCGACGCAGGAGCTGAAGGACGCGTGTGAACGCCTGTCGTTCGCCGGCGTGCCGCTCGGCAACCAGAGCGTGCTGCTCAGGGGAGTGAACGACGACGCGGACGTCATGAAGGCGCTCGTGCATCGCCTGCTGCGGATGCGCGTGCGGCCCTACTACATTTACCAGATGGACCTGATCACCGGCGGCGCCCACTTCAAGGTGGATGTGCGCAAGGGCATCGAGATCATCCGGGCGCTCCGCGGCCACACGACCGGCTACGCGGTCCCGCAATACGTCATCGATGCACCCGGCGGCGGTGGCAAGGTGCCGGTCAATCCCGACTATGTAGAGCAAATCACCGACGACGAGGTCGTCTTCCGCAATTTCGAGGGGAAGCAATTCCGCTATCCCTTGAAGGCGGCGCCCGTGAAAGAAAACGCCGGCATCGTGATGCCGGCGGAGATCCATTTGTAGGGCAGAGCTGGCGGTCAGAGGATGCCTTTGGGTGGATGGGGCGGGTTCCTGATTTCGTAAGTTTATGACAAGACAGCGTGACTGAATGCGCGTGGAAACCGGAACCCGATTAGCCCGCAACCAATTAAGGGCCAAGATGAAGCACCAGCCAAATTGCCGAATACTTGTTCACAAAAATTCCCGCCGGAAAGATTCAACGTTTTTGAAAGTGTCGCGTCTATCCTAACGACATCAGTGCGTCGTTTTCATAGACGAAACATTGTTTGTAGTTCTTACGGTTTGCTTGGTGTTAGGTCATGCAGGGCGTCCCGCAGGGGGCGCCCTTCATGTTTTTGGGGCCGAAGATGACGCGTTGTGCGGTTGACGGCGGCCAAAGTGCCACCGAACCTGCGTGTGCTCGTAGGGGTGTCCTTCGCGAAGGACTGAGATTGCGGCGCGCTCGGCCGTTCGACCCTTTGAACCTGAAACGGATCATACCGGCGAAGGAAACAAGCCAGGGCCGCACGCCGCCGTCCTCTTATTCCGACCCGGGAGTCCGATTTGGGTCGGGCATTTATCCGCAATGCAACTCCCGACAAGAATCCTGTTCCTCCTGGCCACGTCTCTGCCGTTGTGCGCCCAGACCCAAGGTGGAGCGCGGCCTTCCGCCTTCGCCAAGGCTACGGCGGACAGACCGGGTTCCACCTCCGAGACCGTCGTGCTCGAACCCCTGCGCGTCACGGCGGATCTGTGGGCCGCGCCGCTCGCCCGCATTCCGGCCAGCGTCACGGTCTATGATGAGGCGGCACTCCGCGCCGGCGCGGTCCGGCACTTTGGCGACCTGGTCGACCAGATTCCCAATCTCACGTGGACCGGCGGCACCTCGCGTCCGCGCTACCTGCAGATTCGCGGCATCGGTGAAAATTCCCAGTTCGAGGGCGAGACGCCGGACGCCGCGGTGCGATTTCTGGTCGATGATCTGGACTTCACCGGTCTCGGCATGATTGGCGGCGCTTTCGATGTTCAGCAAATCGAGGTGCTGCGCGGTCCGCAGGCCGGCGCGTTCGGCGCCAACGCCGCGGGCGGCGTGGTGCGGCTCGTGACCCACGCCCCCACGCCCTATTGGACCGGCCGCTCTGAACTGACCGTCGGCGGGGACTCGCTCCTCACCGGTGGCTTCGCCGTCGGTGGGCCGCTGGTGGCGGCAAAATCGGAGGAGCTGATGATGCGCTTCGCGGTGCAACAGAGCCAAAGCGACGGCTTCCGCCGCAACCTCACGCTCAGCCGCGATACGAACGCCCGCGATGAATTCACGGCGCGGTTGCGACTGACCTGGAACCCAAACACGACTTGGCGCTGGGAAGCCGCCGTCCTCGCGGCCGATTACGCCAATGGCTACGACGAGTTCGCCCTCGATAACAACGGCCGCCACACCTTCAGCGACCAGCCCGGCGCCGACACGCAGCAGTCGCTGGCCGCCAGTTTGCGCGGCACCTACCGCGGCTGGGAAGGTGTGCGCTTCACGACCGTCACCAGTGGCTCCCGCACCCGTTCGCGCTACGCCTACGATGACGACTGGACCGCGGCTTCCTACCGGGGCTTCAGTGATCTGCACCGCCAGCGCTGGGTGGTGAACGAGGAGCTGCGCCTCGACTCCGAGACCTCAGCCACCGCCGGCTGGATCAACCGCTGGACTCTCGGCGCCTTTTTTTCCGCAATCGACGAGACCACGCGCTACACCAACACGGATCCCGGCAATGTCCGCGGCTTGAAGACCACCTACCACTCGGCCAACACCGCCCTCTTCGGCCAGGTCAGTCATGAATTTTCGCCGCGCACGCGGTTGGTCGCCGGCCTGCGCCTGGAGCGGATCGACCTGGACGGCGACGGCACCAAGACGCGCTTCCGCGCCAGCCCAGGCACCTTTGATCCGGTCGTGGTCATCCGTCCGTCGTTCCACGACACGCTCGCCGGCGGCAAGATCGCACTCGAACACGACGTCAGTGAGCACGAGCTCGTCTTCGTGTCCGTCACGCGCGGCTACAAGGCCGGCGGCATCAACGTCGATGCGCGCATCGATCCGACGGCCGACCCGCTGACCTACGGCACCGAGACGCTGTGGAACTGTGAGACCGGTCTGCGCGGCCACTGGCTGGGACAGCGTCTGACCGGTGAATTCACCGCCTTCTACCTGCGGCGGCAGGACACGCAGGTGCGCGACTCGGCCGGCTTCGGGGGCAATTACCGTTTCTTCACCGACAACGGCCACGGCTCGCACGTCTACGGCCTCGAGGCTGCTGGGGCCTATGCGCTCACCAAGGACTGGTCGGTGCGTGGCTCGCTGGCGTTGCTGCGCTCCGCGCTGGATCCGTTCATGCTCGTCAACGGCAACATCGGCGGCGGGCGCGACCTCGCGAACACGCCGCACTACGGTTACACGCTCGGGACACGCTACGGCACCGCGACGGGCTTCTTTGCGAACGCCGATCTCGTGGGCCGCGCGCGGCAGTTCGATTCGAACAACCAGAACGAGGCGCGGCGGGCGTTCCACGTCGTCAACGCCAGCGCGGGCTACACCTGGCAGCGGTGGACGCTCACGCTCTGGGTGAAAAACCTCCTCGATGGGGAATACGACAAGCGCGTCTATTTTTTTGGCAACGAGGATCCCGATTACATCGAGACCCGCTACGAGACCCGCGCCGACCCGCGCCAGATCGGTTTGACCGCCGTCTGCCGCTTCTAATGCCCGGCCGGCCCGCCGTTTTTCCGTCCGGCCCGGACATTAAGTAAACTATTGGTTGACATCAACCGAGGGGCGCTGATGTCAACTATTAGTTTACATAGGCACGGGTGGCCATCGGGTTGGGACGGCAGCTGCGGCAGGGAGACGGGATGCATCGGCTGACTGCGGCTTTGGCATTGCGGCGGTTTGGCTGGCTGCCCAACCTGCGCATTTCAATTCCGCCGGTTTCTACCCCTATGAAATCACTTCCCCTCGGTCCGTTTGCGCGTGGTGCCCTGTTGCTTGGTCTGGCCTCGCTTTTGCCGGTTTCCGCCTCGGCGGCTTCTCGTGTCGTCTCCGCGCCCGTCGAGGGCCTGCGTGAGACCAGCCCGCGCGTGCATGCCTTGGTGGGCGGCCGCATCGTCACCGCCCCGGGCCAGGTCATCGAGCAGGGCACGCTCGTGCTGCGCGACGGCGTCATCGAGTCGGTCGGTGCCGGTGTGATCGCTCCGGCCGACGCCCGCGTGTGGGATGTCACCGGCCGCACCCTTTACGCCGGGTTCATCGAGAGCAACTCGGCGCTCTATCTGCCGGAGTCTTTCAAACCCGTCCCGCCGCGCGCACCCGACGCCCCGCCCGTCGGCCCACCGGCGGCGGTCCGCGCCGAGCCGCCGCCGGGTGCGCCGGGCTGGAACTCGCGCGTCATGCCCGAGCGATCCGCCGCCCGCGCGCTCATCGCCGATCCCAAGGCGGCGGAAAAATTGCGCGGACTTGGCTTCGCCCTGGTCAACTCCGCGCCCGCGCGCGGCATCTTCCGGGGCCGCAGCGCGCTGGTGAGCACCGGGGCCGCGAATTTCAATGCCGGCGTCGTCCGCCCCGATACCGCCCAGGAGGTCGCCTTTGAGTTTGGCTCGTTCTTTGACCGCACCTACCCGACTTCGCTCATGGGCGCGGTCGCGCTGGTGCGCCAGACCTTGCTCGACGCGCAATGGTATGCCGCCACGCAGGCGGCCTACGCCGCCGGGTCCGGCGCGGGTCGGGAGCGGCCCGAGACCAACGATTCGCTCGCCGCGCTCGGCCCGTTGGTCCGGGGCGAGCAGCTGCTGATGTTTGAGCTGGTGGACGAACTCGATGTGGCGCGCGTGTTGAAATTGGGCGAGGAGTTCAAGCTGCGGATCGCCCTGCGGGGCGTCGGCACGGAATACCGCGTGCGCGACCTGCTCGCCCAGGCGAAGACCCCCGTCGTGCTGGCGCTGGATTTTCCCGACGCGCCTGAAGTCGAGGTGCCGGACAAGGCGCTCGAGGTGTCGCTGCAGGACCTGCAGAAATGGGAGACGGCGCCCGCCAACGCCGCGCGTCTCGCCGAGGTCGGCGTGCCGGTTGCCTTCACCAGCGCGAAACTGAAAAAACCGGAGACCGAGTTCTGGCCGCGCCTGCGCAAGACCGTGACCCGCGGGCTCGCTGCCGATCGCGCGCTGGCCGCCCTGACCACCACTCCCGCCGCCTTGCTCGGCGTCGCTGCCACGCACGGCACGTTGGAAAAGGGGATGACGGCCAACGTCGTCGTGGCGAACGGCGACCTCTTTAAATCCGAGGACGCCGCCATCGAGCTCCTGTGGGTGGACGGCGAGCCTTTCGAGCAGGAAGACTGGCAGCGGCTGGACGCGCGCGGCACGTGGAAATTCACCTGGAGCGGCCCGCAGGGCCCCGGCGAGATCGTCATCAATGGCGCCAAGCCGAACCGCCTGAAGGCGAAAGCGGGCGACAGGGACATCGCCGCGAGCCTGCCCGACAAGCACACCGTGCTGCTCTACCTGCCGGCCGAGCTTTTCAGCGCGACCGGCGGCACGGCGCGCCTTGTGGCCGGCGGCAAGGGCGACTTGCTCACCGGCACGGGCGAGCTGCCCGACGGCACCGCCCTGCGCTGGACCGCCCAACGCACGGCGCCCGTGAAACCGGAGCCCGCCGCCAACGCCAAGCCGGCCGCCGAGGAAAAACACCTCGCCACCACCGATGTCTATCCGGCCGGGGCCTATGGCCGCAAAAACCTTCCGGCCCAACCGGACCATGTTCTGATCAGGAACGGCACCATCTGGACCAGCGGCTCCGCTGGCATTATCGAGGGCGGCGATGTCCTGATCACGCGCGGGAAAATTGAGAAAGTGGGCCGGAACCTCACCGCTCCGGCGGGCGCGGTGGTCATTGATGCGACCGGCCAGCACGTGACCGCCGGCCTGATCGACTGCCACTCGCATACCGCCATGAGCCGCGGCGTCAACGAGGGCGCCAGCTCCGTCACCGTCGAGGTGCGCGTGGCCGACATCATTGATCCGACCGACATCGGCATCTACCGCCAGCTCGCGGGCGGCCTCACCACCGCCAACATCCTGCACGGCTCCGCCAACGCGATGGGCGGACAAAACCAGGTCATCAAGCTCCGGTGGGGCGCGGGGGCCGAGGAAATGAAATTCGCCGGCGCGAAACCCGGCGTGAAGTTCGCCCTCGGGGAAAACGTCGTGCGCGCCAACGCCACCGGCCCGCGCACCCGTTATCCGATGAGCCGCATGGGCGTGCCGGAAATCATGCTCGATACCTTCAACCGGGCCCGCGAATACGGGAGCACCTGGGCCGCCCACCGCGAGGGCCGGACGCTGTTGCCACCCCGCCGCGACCTCCGGCTCGAGGCCGCGCTGGAAATCCTGAACGGCGAGCGCATCGTGCACATCCATTCCTACCGGCAGGATGAGATCCTCGCCTTCATCCGGCTGGCCGAGCAGTTGCAACTGAAGGTCGCCACCTTCCAGCACATCCTCGAGGGCTACAAGGTCGCGCCCGAGATCGCCCGGCTCGGCGCGGGCGGTTCGTCGTTCTCCGACTGGTGGGCCTTCAAATACGAGGTCATCGACGCCATTCCCTACAATGGCGCGCTGATGCACGCCGCCGGCGTGGTCGTGTCCTTCAATTCCGACAGCGACGACCTCGCCCGCCGGCTCAACACCGAGGCGGCCAAGGCCGTCAAATACGGCGGGGTCCCGCCGACCGAGGCCTGGAAATTCGTCACCCTCAACCCGGCGAAACAGCTGCGGATCGACGATCGCGTGGGTTCGCTCGAACCGGGCAAGGATGCCGACTTTGTCCTTTGGAATGCGAATCCGCTCTCGACCTTGGCGCGGCCCAACCAGACTTGGATCGACGGCCGCCGCTACTTCGACCGCGACGAGGACAAGCTCCTGCGGGCCGCCGCCGCCACCGAGCGCGCGGCCCTCCTCCAAAAAGCCCTCGCCGAGCGGCAGAAAGTCCTGGCTCGGGGCGGAGGCGGCGGCGGGGACGGGCCGCCGGCGGAGCCGGCCTACGCGATGGCGCAGTCGGACGATCACGACGAATTCCGCGCCATCTACCACAACGGCGGCAACGTCCACACCTGCTCGCACGTCGACGGAGGTCACCAATGAAAACCACGAATCTTCTTTTCACTAGGGTGTAGTGAAGAATCCATGCTTTCGCTCGTGATGCAGTGTTCGATGCCGTGGATTCTTCGCTGCGCTCAGAATGACAAACTGATTTTGCAAACACACCCGAGGTGGAGCGCGTTGTCCTCAACGCGCTGCCCCCTCCCGCAAAAAACCCCGCGTCTTGGGGTTCCGACTTCGCCAAGGCTTCGACGGACGAGCAGGCCGCTCCACCTTGCGGCCGCCCTGATCTTCTCGGCGTCGCTCGCCGCTGCCTCGACCGTCACGCCCGCCCAGCGTCCGGCCGCGCCCGTGTTGCTCAAGGGCGGCGAGGTTCACACCGTCAGCGGCGCGGTGTTGCCAAAGACCGACGTGCTGCTCGCCGGCGGCATGATCGCGCAGATCGGCACCGGCCTGAAGACGCCCGCCGGCACGCAGGTGATCGATGTCAGTGGCCGGCGGGTCTATCCCGGTTTTCTCTCGGCGAACACCACTCTCGGGCTGGAGGAGATCGCCGCGGTCCGCGCGACCGTCGACACGGCCGAAGTCGGCCTGATCAATCCCAACGCGCGGACCCAGGTCGCGGTCAATCCCGACAGCGAGCTGATCCCGGTCACCCGCGCCAACGGCGTGCTCACCGTGCATACCACTCCCGCCGCGCAAAGCGAGGCGCAGGCCGCGCCCGGCCTCATCGCCGGCACGTCCACGCTCCTCCGGCTCGACGGCTGGACCTGGGAAGACATGACGCTGCGCGCCGCCGTGGGCATCCACGTTTACTGGCCCGAGCTGGCCGCGCCCACCCGTCGCGGCACCGTCGCGGCCGACGATCGCCAGAAAAAATTCGATGAGCAGCTGAAGTTGCTGCGCCACGCGTTCACCACCGCCCGCGCCTACGCCCAGGCGCGTGACGCCGCCGGCGGCCGACCGACCGAGACCGACCTCCGGTGGGAAGCCATGCGCCCGGCCCTGCGCGGCGACCAGCCCGTCTTTGTCCACGCAAACTCCCTTCACCAGATCAGCGCGGCGCTCGACTGGGCGCGGGCGGAGGGGCTCAAACTGATCCTGGTGGGCGCACGCGACGCCTGGCGTCTGGCCGACCGCCTGAAGGCGGCGGACGTGCCCGTGATCATCGGCAGCCCCTTTGACCTGCCGGCGCGGCGCGATGATGGTTACGACGACGTTTATTCGAACGCGGGACGGTTGCACACCGCCGGCGTGCGGTTTTGCATCGCCGGCTCGGCCAACGGGGCGATGGACCTCCGCAACCTGCCCTACGAGGCGGCCATGGCCGCGGCCTTCGGTCTGCCAGCCGGGGAGGCGCTGAAGGCCATCACCCTCTACCCGGCGCAGATTCTCGGCGTCGGGGGCGAGCTTGGCTCGATCGAGGTCGGCAAGCGCGCGACGTTGATCGTGACCGACGGCGACCCGCTGGAGATTCCCACGCAGGTGTCGCTCGCCTTCATCGACGGCGCCTCGATCCAGCTCCACAGCCGCCACACGCAGCTCTACGACAAATACCGCCAGCGCTCCACGAAGTAGCGGATCCCTATTTCCCGGAACAGGGGCACGAAATGTGTAACGCAATACGTTACACATTTCCGGGGTCGGGCTGTTGTCCCCACGGGCTGTAACTGGGTGGAACGCGTTGCCCCCGACGCGTTGGTTTGGGGCGGACACTCGAAGCGCGCTGAGGTCAGCGCGCTCCACCTCGCCGGGCCGCCGCCTCCTGGCGTCGCAGCAAATACATCGGCGTGGTCTCGAAATTCTTCGCCGTGCTGAGGTGCCCGACGTATTCCGGGGTCACGCCGGCCTCCGGGTCCAGCCGCAGCAGGGCCGCGAACGCGGCGGTCACGTAAACCTCGCCGGTCGGGGTGCGGGGCTCGATGCGCGCGGCGCGGGTGAGACCCCGGCCCATCTCCATCGGCGCCTTCAGCACCGGATCATACACCGAAACCAGCGGCGCCGTGTGGCCGCCCAGGCGCAGGCCCATGTCGGAGGGCAGCCCCGCCGCCTCCAGATCAACCGAGTGCAGGCGCTCCTGCAGGTCGAGGGCGCAGCGGGCGCCGTTCACCGCGTTGTCCAACACCAGAAACAGCCCGTCGCCCCACGTGTTGCGCACAATCACGTGGGCGCCGTAGCGGTCCAACACCTCCGCCACCGGCTGCATCACCGTGGTGAGGAAGAGCTTGATGTGCTCGTCGCGCAGCCGGCTGAAACCCTTGAAGTCGCCGAACAGCACCGAGCGGATCACCCGCTTCGAGGCCATCGAGAAGGGCGAGTTCGTCTGCCCGCTGCGGGTGGAGTTGATCCGGATGATGTCGGTCGTGCCGCCGGCGCGCTGCCATTGCTGGATGTCGTGGGCGGTGCCGCCGGTCTCGGCGCCCATTTCGCCGTCGAACACGGCCAGTTGCCACGTGCGGGCGTCGATGCTCGCGGCGCGGTTCATCGCCTGGCCCATCGCGATGCGGGCGGCGTAGGCGAACAATACGGCGTCGCCGCTGTAGGCGCTGTCACTGGCGATCGTGACCGAGGTCGAGGCGTGCAGGCAGCGCCGGAAACGGTCCGTCCATTCCGGGCCGCCCGGGGCCACGCTGATCTCCACGAATTCCTCGATGTCGAACGGCAGCACCAGGTGCAGCTCGGCCCCGAGTTCCAGCGCGATTTCCGCGATGATGATGTCGGCGCCGCAGGCCAGCGAGCCGTGCGCAAAGCCGACGGGCCGGGCCTGCAGGCGCTCCCGCACTTTTTCCGCCACTCCCGCCTGCTGGGCCTGCGGAAACCGCGAGGGTGTCCCGGGCGGCGCGGTCATGTGTCCGCAAAAATGGACCACATCGGGTTGGGCCAGCACCTCGACGATCGGCTCGGGATCGACGCCGGTGGCCTGACACAGGAAGCGCAGCTGGCGGCGGGTCGTGGCGTGGGGTCCGAGGTCGTCCTTGTGCCCCACGGCGGCGTTCTCCAACGCCGCCATCGCCCCGGCCGTGTCACCGAGGACCAGCAGGGCTTCCGCCTGTGTCGCCCAGGCCCAGTAGTGGCTGGCGTCCTTGCGGTCGGACATGGCGGCCAGCTCTGGCGCGACAAGTTCCAGCACTTCGCGGGCGAGTTGGTGCGCGCGCTCGGTGTGCCCGGCGATCCGCCACATGGTGGCGGCGTTGATGCCGGCATAAGACCGGTGGAGGCGCCGATACACATCCTCATACGCGGCCGCCGCGGTCGCGGCCAGCGCCGGCCGCTCGGCCGGGGGCGCCTGCAAGGCGTGTTCCTTGGCGACGCGGGCGGAGAGCGCGGCAATGTCCTCGGCCAGCGCCGGCGGCAGCTGATCCACCGGCAGGGCGGTGGTGAGGCTCGCCGCCTCCGCCAGCGCCCGGCGGGAACTGCCCGAACGGGCCAGCGCCAGCACCTGCAGATACCTGATTTCCGCCAGGGCCAGCGGGTTGAGGGCGGGATGAAAATCATGCCCTTCCGCTTCTTCCGCCGCATCATAGGCCGCGAGATATTCGCCCCGCCGGATCAAGCCGCGGATCGCGCTGATGGCCTCCGGGCCGCTCGCGGTCGGGGTGAGGGCAAACTTCGCGGCGGGGGTGGGGAGAGGGGGCATTCGGCCTGGGAGGATTTAAAACGGGTGCCAGCATGGGTTTGGGCTGGCAAGGCCTAAGGTTCATCGGCATGTATGGCCGCGCTATTATGCCGGACAACACACCTGCGGTCCGCTGCTCTTGAGCGGACCGAAACGCCCAACGCCCAACTTTTAACGATTAACGCTGAATGACTGCACCAGACCAAAGCAGTTACCACGGATTTCGCGGATCAATCCGGATCAAGAGCGGATTTCAATCCGGTTTAATCCGTGTTCATCTGTGGTTAAAAATGCCGGGCCCGGCTTCAAGACATGAGTGTTGAGCGTTCAGCGTTCAGCGTTGAAAATTCCGCGCCGCAAGGCGCGGTGTTCCTGAGCTATGCCCGCGAGGACACCTGCCGTCGCCAAGGCTATGGCGGGCAGGCCGGACGCTTTCGGCTTTTATCCGCGTTCTCCGCGACCTTTGTGTTTAGTCAGCCATGAGCGATCCCACCAAAGCTGTATTCTTAAGTTACGCCCGTGAGGACACGGACGCGGCCCGGCGCATCGCCGAGGCGCTGCGCGGCTTCGGCGTCGAGGTGTGGTTCGATCAGGCGGAATTGCACGGCGGCGATGCCTGGGATGCGAAGATCCGCCGGCAGATCCGCGAGTGCGCGCTGTTCGTCCCGCTCGTCTCGCAGCAGACCGAGGAGCGCGCCGAAGGCTACTTCCGGCGCGAGTGGAAAATCGCGATCGACCGCACGCAGGACATGGGCAGCAGCCGGGCGTTCATCGTGCCGGTCGTGATCGACGGCACGAAGGAGACCGGCGCCGACGTGCCGGAGGAGTTCATGCGCTACCAGTGGACGCGCCTGTCCGGCGGCGCGCCGACGCCGGAGTTTGTCGCGCTCGTGAAACGGTTGCTCGAGGCGCCCAAAAAGCCGGCGGCCCAGAAAGCAGAGGACAGAGGACAGAAGACAGAGGACAGCCAGGTGCCGAAGAAACCCGCTTTCCCCGGCTGGATGTGGGCCGTGGCGGCCGCCGTGATTGTCGCCGTGGGCGCGGGCGTCGTGTTCCTCCGCCAGCCTGCGCCGGTTGTTGCACCGTCCACCGCGCCGGCCAGCAACGTGGCCGCACCCCTCACCCCCTCATCCCTCACTCCCGCGCGTCCGCCGCAGGCGGATGCGAAGTCCATCGCCGTGCTCCCGTTCGCCAACATGAGCACGGACAAGGAAAACGAGTTTTTGGCCGACGGCATCCACGAGGACGTGATCACCAGCCTGGCCAAGATCCGCGACCTGAAGGTCATCTCGCGCACGTCGGTGCTGGCCTACCGCGACACCGCTTCGCGGAACCTGAAAAAGATCGCGGCCGACCTCGGCGTGGCCGTGGTGCTCGAGGGCAGCGTGCGCCGCTCCGGCAATCGCGTGCGCGTCACGGCGCAGCTCATCGACGCGCGGACCGACGAACACCTCTGGGCGGAGAACTACGACGGCGACCTCACCGACGTCTTTGCGCTCCAGGCCAAGCTCGCGCAACAGATCGCCGCCGCCCTCAAAGCGACCCTGACACCGGGCGAGCGCACGCTCATCGAGCGCCGCCCGACGCAGGACGCGCAGGCTTATGAGTTCTATCAACGCGCGAAACTCCTGAAGCAATCGTTGAGCGTGAGTGCCGTGCGCGCGGAATACGAGGCGGCCGCCGCACTCTACGAGCAGGCCCTGGCGCGCGATCCCAATCTGGCGCTGGCCCACGGCGACCTGACCTTGATCCACGGCATCATGTATTGGTTTGGCGCGGTTGACCCCACGCCGGAACGCCGGGCGCGCGCCGCCGCCGCGCTGGCGGAGGCACAGCGGCTCGCCCCCGACGCTCCCGAAACCCGCATGGCTCAGGGGGCCTTTGCCTACCTGTGCGAGAACAACTGGACCAAGGCCCTGGCGGAATTGCGCGCGGCCGAGGCCGGCCTGCCCAACGACGACCAGCTCCAGTATCTGCTCGCGATCACCCACCGCCGTCTCGGCCTCCTGCCGGAAGCCCTCGGCCATGTGCAGCGGGCGGTGGACCTGAATCCCTATGACCGGCGCTCGGGCACGACGTTGGTGGAAACCATGTTCTCCATGCGGCGGTATGCGGCCTTGCCGGGACTGGCTCCGCGTTTTCTTTCGCTTTTCCCCGACGATGTCGGGCTGCTGCGGTTCTTTGTGGACGCACAGTATGCGTTGGATGGCGACCGGGCGGTCTGGCTGCGCCAGCGCGCGGCCCTGCCCCCGCTGCCGAACGATCTGCACGGTCTGAACAAAACCTACCTCACGGCGATGCGGGCCGGCGACTTGGTCGCGGCCGAGCAGGTGCTGAACGATCCCCGGCAGACTTGGTTGCCGAGCACTGGCCAGGTCATCAACCTGCCCGTAGCCTCGTTCCGGGCCGAACTGGCCCTGCTGCGCGGCGACCGGGTGGCGGCAAAAAAACATGCCACCGAGGCAATCGCAACCCTCCGGGCGGGCCACTGGTCGCCCCGGCAGGAACCGGCGGTCCGAATCGCCTTGGCCCGGGCCCGCGTCTGCGCCGGCGAAGCGGGCGCGGCGACGGAATTGCTGCAGGCGATGGAAATACAGGTCCAGCGCGAGAAGTATCTCTCGCTGACTTGGGTGGAAGCCGCTCGCACACTGGCCGCGGCCGGACGCAACGAGGAGGCCCTGGACTGCCTGCGACGGTTGATGTCCGGCCCGAGCAATGAAGTTCCGCATGAGCTGCGCCATGATCCCTTCTTCGCGAAGCTGAAGTCCGACCCGCGCTTCGAGGAAATCCTGAAGTCCGCCAAGCCGCTGTAGCGCGGCGCAAACACTCAACGCTCAACGTTTAACTTTTAACGCCCAATGACAGAAATAATCCAACAACCCCGGAGGTCTGATCCTTGAGCGTTGAGCGTTCCGAGTTGAACGTTGAGCGTTCCGCGCCGAAAGGTGCGATGTTCCTGAGTTACGCCCGTGAGGACACGGAGGCGGCCCGCCACATCGCCGAGGCGTTGCGGGGCTTTGGCGTCGAGGTGTGGTTTGACCAGAGCGAGCTGCGCGGCGGCGATTCGTGGGATGCGAAGATCAAAAAACAAATCCGCGAATGCGCCTTGTTCATGGCCGTGGTCTCGGCGCACACCCAGGCGCGCGCCGAGGGCTATTTCCGCCGCGAGTGGAAGCTGGCGGTCGAACGCACGCACGACATGGCCGACGGCGTGCCCTTCATCGTGCCGGTCGTGATCGACGCCACCACCGAGTCCGCCGCGCTGGTGCCGGAGCAGTTCATGCGCGTGCAGTGGACGCGCCTCGCCGGGGGCATGCCCACGCCGCAGTTTGTCGAGCAGGTCAAGAAGCTGCTCGAAGCGCCCAAGAAATCAATGGAGGCGGGACGCCCCCGTCCCGCTCAACGCGGCGAGGACGGCG